>JBEQBV010000383.1:0-1522 GCA_041639635.1 Novosphingobium sp. | reverse complement strand
CGCCCGAATTGCAGGCCTTTGCGCGGGAAAACTATCCGATCGCCGAGGGCGTGAAGGTTTGGCAGGCGTTCGCCTGGAGCGATGCTGCCGGTTATCGCCGCCGCGTGCGCTTCTATTTCGATGACGGCATGCAGCTTGACGGCACGATCAGTGCCCCGCGCGCGGATGGCAACGGCGTGATGATGCAGAGCATCGGCAACTACCGGATGAAGTTCAACATCGTGACTGGAAGGAAAGCGGCGTGAGCGACTGGATGATCTGCTGGCTGATCGGATCGGTGGCCATCGGTATCTGGACGGTGCTGGAGATGCGAGGCGAGCCGCGTGCATCGAAGGTTATGCTGCTGGTGATCGGCGGGACGGTTGCGGTGCTTTGGCCGATCGTGCTGGGCGTGGTTGTAATGTTTGCCGCAGGAATCCTGCTGCGGGACTTGATAGAGAGCGACTTATGAGCGGCACCGTGCCCGAGCGGGTGAAGTGCTGCGATTGCGCGCACATCAATCAGGGATCGTGCGACCGGCCCGTGGGGCGGCACTTCCACACCGGCAGCAACAGTTATCGCACCCGGTTGCACGTGCTGGCGGCACAGGAGCGCAACCGCGAGCGGACGCTGACCGGGCGCGTGTGCTGCGGGCCGGAGGGGCGATATTTCGAACCCAAGGGATCGCTCGATCCGATCGTTCCAGTTGAGGAACCGGAATTGAACGACGCGCAGATCAAGCAGATGGTGGACCGCTTTCTCACCTGGAAGCTGCCCGAAGATTTTGCACCTGATTGCGGGATCTCGTTTGAGCGCGTGTCATGCAAGGGCACGCCGCACGAGTTCCACTTTGCGCCGGTTGGCACAAACCTTTTCACGGCTGCGCAAGCCGAGGCCATGGTCAGGCACATGCTTGGGCAGACGGCACATGCTGCCGGTGCCCAGTCGCCTGCCACTGCTCCACCGCGTCAAAGGAAGTAGGATGCAACCCGCTTCCACCCCCGCCTTCGATCCCATGCTGGCGGCGCTGATCGAGTGGCGCGAGGATCTGGCGCGTGCGGCCGAGGCGCGCGGGGACGAGATGTATATGTTCCTGCCCGATGCGTGGTTTGAGGAGCCGCACTGGTTTTGCACGCAAGGCCATGTGAGCCGCGTCTATCTGCGGACAGACAGCGGCGCGCGGTGCATGGCCTGCCATGGCGAGGCGCTGCTTGGCCCGGCGATGAGCGAGGCTGATTTTGCCCAGGTGATCGGCGGGCTGGCACTAAAGGTGGCCGGTGATGTGATCGGAGAGCCGCTGTGATCGCGGGGCGGCTGACCATGCGGGCGCAGATTGAGCGCGCGGCGGCAGCGCCGGGTGACGATTGGAACGCGCCCGATGTGGATGCGGCCGACTTTGCGCCGCTGGGTGATCCGGTGGCGTGCTTTGTGTGGTCGGGCAATGTCAGCGAGCTGGTGGACGGGGCCAAGCAGGTGCAGATCGAGGTGACGCGCGCGATGTTTGCGCTGGGCACCGATGTGGTGCCGGGTGACCGGTTGCAGA
>JBEQBV010000382.1:0-1559 GCA_041639635.1 Novosphingobium sp. | reverse complement strand
GCCGACCTTCACCTTCACCCGCTGCGCCAGTATGCGCCAGCCTTGCAGTCGCAGCCACCACAGCGCCAGCGTCTCGGCGCGTCGCCCCCGCCGCTCGGCTTCTGCTCGGTTCAAGCCTTAAGCTCCCGGGCCTTAAGATCCATCACCCGCGCATAGAGCGCTTTGCGATCAAGCCCGTGCGCTTTGGCCACTTTGCCCGCAGCCTGCGATGGCGACATATCGGCCAGAGCGGCGCGCAATTCGGCAACGATCGTGTCTTCATCGGGTGCTGCTGCTTCGCCCGGCGGGGCGATCAGCAACACAATCTCGCCCTTGGCTTGATGCGCGGCGTAATGCATCAACAATTCTTCAGCCGACCCGCTGCGGCATTCCTCGTGCAGTTTGGTCAATTCCCGCGCCACGGCCACTTCGCGGCCCGGCAAGCGCTGCGCAATAGCCTCAAGTGACGCAACCAGCCGCGGACCGGATTCATAGAACACCAGAGTCGCCGGAACGCCCGCAAGCTCGGCCAACACATCATGCCTTGCCTTGTCCTTGTTCGGCAGAAACCCTGCAAACATGAAGCGATCGGTTGGCAGCCCCGCCATCGAAAGCGCCGTCACCACCGCACTTGGCCCCGGAATCGATGTCACCGCGATGCCGCGTGCGCGCGCTTCCCGCACAAGACGATAGCCCGGATCAGAAATCAGCGGCGTGCCTGCGTCCGATACCAGCGCGACCGGAGATTGGACCATTTCGGCCAGCAAAGCCTCACGCGCCGCATCACTGGCATGGTCATCATAGCGCCGCATAGGCTTATGCAGGCCCAGCAGATTCAACAGCTTGCCGGTCACCCGCGTATCCTCGCACGCTACCATGGCACAGCGCTCAAGCGTGTCTACGGCACGACGGGTGACGTCACCAAGATTGCCAATGGGCGTGGCAACAATATAGAGACCGGGTTCAAGGGGCGACATGTTCATGGCAATTCCAATGGACCGGCCAGACATAGGCGACAAGAGGGTGCGCAGCGAATGATCGAGATGGATAAGGGCGAACAGCAGCTTTCGGGCTTTCGCCAAACCCGCCGCTGGGTTGTCATCGGCACATTGTCGTTACTGGCAGGTTGCGCCGTCATTCCAAAGGGCTCGGTCCCGGTGGCTGAACCGACGGAAAAAGCCCCCGATGCCAACGTCCTGCCCACTGATGCCGGTCGCCATCGCGTCGCGCTGCTCGTGCCGATGACCGGGGGGAACGCGGCCGTTGGGCAATCCGTGGCCAATGCTGCCACCATGGCGCTGCTCGATACCAACGCTGCCAATCTGCGCATCACCACTTACGATACTGCAACCGGTGCAGGCGCTGCAGCAGCACGCGCGATCAGCGATGGTAACAAGCTAATCCTTGGGCCATTGCTGTCCGACGACGTGACGCAGGTATCGAACGTGGCCCGCACTGCCAAAGTGCCGATGATCTCTTACTCAAACGACAGCGCCGTTGCCACGCGCGATGTCTTTGTCATGGGTCAGGCCCCCGGCCAGTCCATTGCTCGAGTGCTTGGCTTTGCCAAGTCGAGCGGC
>JBEQBV010000381.1:0-1627 GCA_041639635.1 Novosphingobium sp. | reverse complement strand
GTGGCCGAATTTCGCGGACAGGTGGAGCGCCGTCTGGCGGGTGACCTGACCGAGGACCAGTTCAAGCCGTTGCGGCTGAAGAACGGGCTCTATCTGCAATTGCACGCCTACATGCTGCGCGTGGCGATCCCCTATGGCACGCTGAACAGCCGCCAGATGCGCCTGCTGGGCGATATTGCCGACAAGTATGACCGGGGTTACGGCCACTTCACCACGCGGCAGAACATCCAGTACAACTGGATCAAGCTGTCGGACGCGCCCGATATTCTGGCCGAGCTGGCGACGGTGGAGATGCATGCGATCCAGACCAGCGGCAACTGCATCCGCAACACCACGTCTGACCAGTTTGCGGGCGCTGCGGCGGACGAGCTGACCGATCCGCGCCCTTATGCCGAGTTGCTGCGCCAGTGGTCGACCTTCCACCCGGAGTTCGATTACCTGCCGCGCAAGTTCAAGATTGCCATCATTGCCAGCGAGACCGACCGCGCGGCGATGCGGTTGCACGACATCGGCATTCAGCTGGTGAAGAACGATGCGGGCGAAATCGGGTGCAAGTTCCATGCAGGCGGCGGGATGGGCCGCACGCCGATGATCGCGCCGGTGATTGCAGAGTTCGTGCCTGCGCTGCAGATGATTTCTTACCTCGAGGCGTGCTTGCGCGTCTACAACCGCTATGGCCGCCGCGACAACAAGTACAAGGCGCGCATCAAGATTCTGGTCCACGAGATTGGCGCGGATGAATACCGCCGTCAGGTGGAGGAAGAGTTCAAGCACATTCTGACGCTGGGGCTGGAGCCGCCAGCGGAGGAACTGGAGCGGATCAAGGGTTTCTTCGAGCAGCCGGGCTTTGAGGCGGGCGCTTCGGACGAACTGGACCTTTCGGACCCCGATTTCGCGCTGTGGGTGGATCAGAATGTCCATGCGCACAAGCAGCCGGGCTATGCCATCGTCAACATAAGCCTGAAGCCGACCGGCGGCATTCCGGGTGATGCGAGCGCCGACCAGATCCGGCTGATGGCCGATCTGGCGCGGGACCATTCGTTTGACGAGTTGCGCGTGACGCATGCGCAGAACATCGTGCTGCCGCATGTGAAGAAGGCCGATCTCTATGGCCTCTGGCAGAAGCTGGATGAGGCGGGGCTGGCAGCAGCCAACCTAGACCTGATTGGCGACATCATCGCCTGTCCGGGGCTGGATTACTGCGCGCTGGCCAATGCGCGGTCGATCCCGCTGGCGCAGAAGATTTCGAACCGCTTTGCCGACCTTGGACGCCAGCGCGATCTGGGCGAGCTGAAGCTGAAGATTTCGGGCTGCATAAACGCCTGCGGGCACCACCATGCCGGCCACATCGGCATTCTGGGCGTGGATAAGAAGGGCGTGGAGAACTACCAGCTTTCGCTGGGCGGGTGCGAGGGGGCGGATACGTCGCTCGGCCAGATCACCGGACCCGGCTTCAGCGAAGACGGCGTGGTGGACGCGGTGGAGAAGGCGACCGACGTCTATCTGGCGCACCGTGCCGAGGGTGAGCGTTTCGTCGATACCTATCGCCGCATCGGCATGGCGCCGTTCAAGGAAGCCATCTATGCCAAGGAGCCGGCCCATGGTTGAGCAGAACCTGCGCTATCGC
>JBEQBV010000380.1:0-1687 GCA_041639635.1 Novosphingobium sp. | reverse complement strand
CAACGCCAGCAGCCGATACCGCAGTTGCCAAGCCGACCAAGCTGACGCTGACGTTCTCCGAAGACCTTGTCGGCCCGCTTTCAGGCATCGAGCTGGTGATGACCGGCATGCCCGGCATGGCCAACCATGCGCCAATGCCGATCAAGGGCTTCAAGAGCGAGGTCAAGGGCAAGGTCCTGACCGTTACCCTGCCGCGCGCGCTGCCTGCGGGGACCTATAACCTGAAGTGGCATGCGGTGGCGGGCGATCAGCACCGCATTGAGGGGCAATACAACTTCACCGCCCGCTAAGCCGTTGGAAACAGGGACGCTCATCGCCGCGCGGGCCGCTGCTTACGTGGCTTTGCTGCTGGTTGCAGGTTTGCCGTTGCAAGCTTTGACCGCAGCGCGCCCGTTGTCTGGCGTCATGCGAACAGTGCTGGCCGCGCTGGCGCTGCTTGGCGCTGGAGCCTCTGTCTGGTGGGCGCTGGAAGCGGTGGCGGCGATGGCAGGTGTGCCGCTGGCCGACCTCGATCAGCCCACCGCCGAAGCCGTGCTTGCCGCAACGCCGCTAGGTGCGGTGATGGAATGGCGGCTGACCGTGCTGGCCTGCGTGATTGTTGCCGCAATCGTGCCGCTGAAGGTGCTGCGCCTGCCGGTGATGGCACTGGCGGGCGCGGTGGCGCTGTGTTCGATGGCGCTGACCGGCCATGCCGGGGCGAGCGAATGGGCGCTGCATCGGTGGGCCGATGGGCTGCACCTGCTGGCTGCAGCGCTGTGGATCGGGGCTCTGGTCGTGTTTGTGGCCGATGCTTTCATGCGCAAATCCGATGTTCAGGCGCTGGCCCGCTTTGCACGGACGGGGAGCGTGGTGGTGGCGGTGCTGGTGCTGACCGGGGTGGTCAACACGCTGGCGATCGCGGGTTTTCCGCCGATTCTGGACAGCCGCTGGTTCGTGTTGTTGGTCGTCAAGATTGCGCTGTTCGCGTTCATGCTGGCGCTGGCGGCGGGCAACCGGTGGCGGATCGTGCCTGCGCTGGAACGGGGCGAGGCGGGGGCTGAGCAGCGTTTGCGGCGCTCACTTGTTGTAGAGTTGCTAGCAGGGCTGGGTGTGGTCATTATTGTCGCCATGCTCGGCGTGCTTGATCCCGCTGCATGACGGCAACAAAGAATTCCCGCATGGACGCTTGACCGCATCCCCCGATGGCTTAGCTCTCCTATCTCTGCAATCCGCAACGGGAGAGTGCGAATGTTCAGCCATGTGATGGTGGGCGCCGATGATATCGACGCCGCCAAGAAGTTCTACGACGCGACTTTCAAGGCCTTTGGCGGACCGGAGGCGATCACCGATCCCAAAGGGCGGCTGATCTATCAGCACAATGGCAGCATGTTCATCGTGACCAAGCCGATCAATGGCGAAGCAGCCTGCGGCGCAAACGGCGGCACGATCGGTTTCCGCATGAGCCCCGAACAGGCCAATGCCTGGCATGCAGCGGGCGTGGCAGCGGGCGGCACCGCGTGCGAAGATCCGCCGGGACCGCGCGAGGGTTCGCCCTATTATCTGGCCTATCTGCGTGATCCAGCCGGCAACAAGCTGTGCGCGCTGGACGTTATCGCCTGATGACGCTGGAGACGGTCTCTACTTCGAAAGCGCACGGCGGAATGCTGGGTGTTTACAGGCATGAATCGTCCGCGACGGGGACGGGAAT
>JBEQBV010000379.1:0-1711 GCA_041639635.1 Novosphingobium sp. | reverse complement strand
TTTGCGCCGATCGCGACGTCGCCTTCATTGTCAACGATTCAATCAGCCTTGCCAAACGCCTCGGCGCTGATGGTGTTCACCTTGGGCAGGACGATGGCGACGTAAAGGACGCCCGCGAACGGCTTGGCCGCAACGCGCAGATCGGCGTGACCTGCCACGATAGCCGCCACATGGCGATGGACGCGGGCGATCAGGGCGCAGATTACGTGGCTTTCGGCGCGTTTTTCCCGTCCAGCACCAAAGAAACCAAGCATGTCGCCGGGCTCGACTTGCTCGAATGGTGGCAATCAATCTTCGAACTGCCCTGCGTCGCAATCGGCGGCGTTACCCCGGCCAATTGCCCCCCGCTAATTCAAGCCGGCGCCGATTTCCTCGCGGTCAGCAACGCAGTGTGGAATGGCGATGAAGCCGCCAATGTCGCCGCCTTTTTCGACGCCATCCGCGCCAACCCGCGGATCGCAGACGAGGGGTAACGGAACGCGCAACGCATCCAGTGGTTGTGGAGGGACACTGACCCCGGAGCCACGATGTCCCCATTTCTGAAAGCCACCTTTGCCCTGTCACTTGCGGGGATCGTGCTGTCCGCCTGCCAATCCGAAGAGACCGACTCCAAGACTCCAGATGCCGTGGCAGTCACGGCGCCAGCCTTCACGGTCCCCATGGCATCAAATGACCCAGCACCGGGGCAACCGGCAGAACGCGAGGACGCCGCGCGCCCGGTGATGCAGGCGCAAGTCGTGCTTGAGCGCCTAGGTTTTGCGCCCGGCGTCATCGACGGCAAGACCGGACTTTCTACGACCAACGCGGTTACCGGTTTTCAGAAGGCCAATGGCCTGCCGGTCACTGGAGAATTCGATGATCCCACGATGCAGGCACTGGCACGCTGGTCCAATATCGCAGCCACGCGCATTGTCACCATTCCGCAGGATTTCGCCAAAGGCCCGTTCGCGCCTTTGCCAAAATCGCCTGCCGATCAAGCCAAGCTGCCCGAAATGGGCTATACCTCGCTCGATGAAAAACTGGCCGAACGTTTTCACACCACACCCGAAGTGCTGCGCGGGCTGAACCCGCAGTTGCAGAACACCCCTTTTGCCGCCGACCAGCAAATTCGTGTGCCCAACGTTGGTGCGGATCGGATCAATCCAGATGCGGTTGAAAACAAGGGATGGCTGGCAACGCTGACAACGCTCGGCGTAAGCGATAGCCAACCGGCAGCAGCGCGGCTGATCGTCAGCAAAACAAAAGGCACGCTTGAGGCCTATGACAAGGCGGACAAGCTTGTCGGTCTGTTCACCGTCACAACCGGCTCTGAAAAAGATCCCCTGCCGATCGGCGATTGGAAGATCAACGGAAAGGCCTATAACCCTGAATTCAGCTACGATCCCAGCCTGTTCTGGGACGTTCCCGACAGCAAGGGCGAGCATATGTTGCCCCCCGGTCCCAACGGCCCGGTCGGCGTCGTGTGGATCGATCTGTCGAAGGAACACTACGGTCTTCATGGCACGCCCGAACCGCACACAATCGGCCGTGCCGAAAGCCACGGCTGCGTGCGCCTGACCAACTGGGACGCCGCGCGCCTCGCGCAGATGGTCAGCGGTTCCACCAAGGTTTCGTTCGTGCGCTGAACGTGCTTCCCACCAAAGGTCTGCCGTGCAAGACATAGCTCCGGTCGAACATCACGGAGCAGGCATGAGCGGTATTGCATCACCCA
>JBEQBV010000378.1:0-1720 GCA_041639635.1 Novosphingobium sp. | reverse complement strand
GTTGGCGCGCAGCAACTTCCCATCGCGCCGGTCGAGAATGTAGAGGAACCCGTTCTTCGGCGCGTGGAGCACCACCGGGCGATCTTCGCCATCCAGCTTCATCCGCGTGAAGATCATCGGCTGCGTGGCGGTGAAATCCCAGTTGTCGCCGGGCGTTTCCTGATAGTGCCATTTCATCCGCCCGGTCTTGGGATCGAGCGCGACGAGGCTGGCTAGATAGAGATTGTCACCGCCTGCGGGTGACCGCTTCGACGTGGCATATGGCCCGCCGTTGCCGGTGCCCACCAGCACGAGGCCCGTTTCGGGATCGAACGCAATCGCATCCCACGGGCTGCCGCCACCGCCGATATCCCAGCGGCTGTTCACATCCCACGTTTTCAGCGCGGCTTCGAGTTCAGGAGTTTCCTGCGGTCCCAGCTTGGGATCGTGCGGCACCACGTGCCAGCGCCAGCGCAGCTTTCCGGTTTCCAGATCGAGCGCGGTCACATAGCCGCGCACATCGTATTCCGCGCCGCTCATGCCGACGACCACCACATCGCCCGCGATTTCCGGCGCGCCGGTGGAATTGTCGCCGCGTTTGCGGTCCTCGATGAAATCGGTCTTCCACACCACTGCGCCGGTCTTGGCATCCAGCGCGTACATCCAGCCATCAAGTGCCGCGACAAAAACCTTGCCCCGCGCCACGGCCACCCCGCGATTGACCATATCGCAGCAGACCGTGCGGTTGACCTGCATGTCAACCTCAGGCTCGAACCGCCACAATTCCTTGCCGGTCGCCGCATCAAAAGCATATGCGCGGCCCGTGGTGCCCGATGTGTAGAGCACGCCATCCATCACCACCGGCGTCGCCTCCTGCCCGCGCAGAGTGCCAAGATCAGCCTCCCACGCAAGGCCAAGCTGGCCGACGTTTTCGGCATTGATCGCGGTCAGGCGCGAATGGTGCGTCTTGCCCATGTCGCCGCCGGGGCTGGTCCAGTTCACGCCCGCGCCCACTTGTGGCGGAGCGGCGGCAATGGTGCAGGCGGCGAGCACCAGTGCACATACCCCAACCCCGCTCATCCTGAGCCTGTCGAAGGATGTTCGGATCACAGCGCCCGCCATCACAGCGAATCCCAAGGGCTGGGCATGCGGTAGGGCACGGTGATGAAGTTCGCTTCGATCTGTTCGATCATGCCGTGATCGATCTTGAACAGTTCGGAAATATAGAAACTGTGCGGCCGCAACACCGGGCTTTTCACGGTGCGCCCATCGGTCAGCTGAAATTCGCGCAAACGGCCCGAATGGTCAATGAACCCGAAGGCCAGCACCAGCCCGCGCTCTTCATCCACGAGCGGAAATCGGCGGGCGCGCAAGTCGTCGTCATAGCGGTAGTTGCCCATGCGGAACTGCTCTTCGCAGCCCAGCGCCGATACCGGAACGATCTTGGCAAAATCCGGGTTGCGCGTGGTCTGGACGCCGTTTTCCACACGGTTGCAATCGGGGTGGAACCTGGTGTGGATAGTGCCGTCGTTGCGCTGGAGCGTGTCGAAATAGCCGTTGGACAGGCGCACCATCTCTTCGCGGCTGACCGGCGCTTCGGGCTCGCGGTGCAGAATCGGCTTGTCCCAATAGCGGCAATTCTCGAACTTGATCCCGCTGTCGGACTGGCGGACGATCAGCATTTCGCATTCAGCAATCTGGCCTGCTTCGTTCAGGCCAAGGCGCAGCGTGAAGGCAGATT
>JBEQBV010000377.1:0-1788 GCA_041639635.1 Novosphingobium sp. | reverse complement strand
CAGATTTGCCCCGCGTTCATCATCTTGCCCAGCGCGATGCGTTCGGCCGCGCGCTCCACATTGGCGCTGCGGCCCATGATTGTCGGCGATTTTCCGCCAAGTTCCAGCGTCACCGGCACCAGATTGTTAGCCGCTGCATGCAACACATGCTTACCGATAGACGTGGCCCCGGTGAACAGGAGATGGTCAAACGGCAGAGCACAGAAATCCTGCCCGGTCTGCGGCCCGCCAAGCACCACCGCGACCTCCTCCGGCCCGAAAAACTTGGGGAACAACTGCGCCATCAGTTCTGACGTACGCTCGGTAAACTCGCTGGGCTTCAGCATTGCCCGGTTTCCGGCGGCAAAAGCCTGCGCCAGCGGTCCCATCGTCAGGCCCACCGGGAAATTCCACGGTGCCACCACACCGATCACGCCTTTGGGTTCATAGCGGACCTCCGCCCTCGCCCCCAGCAGGTTCAGCGGAAAGTTCACATGGCGTTTTTCCGGCTTGCTCCAGGCCTTCATCCGCTTCTGTGAATAGCGGATCAGGCTCATCGCCGGCATCACATCGGTCAGCATCGATTGTTCATGGCTACGATGGCCAAAATCGGCGCTCATCGCGCGGGCAAATTCCTCACCGTGGTCCAGCAGCATCCGTGCGCAGCGCTCAAGCCGGTCATGACGGACAGAAAGCGCTTCCGGGCGGGCCGCCGTAAACGCCTCCCGCTGCAGCTTCAACGCGGCCAACATCTCGTCGCGCCCGGTTTCCTTGAACATCGCTCGCTCCCCCGAATCGTTCATCCCAGCCCTTGCAACAGGAAGAGCGGCCATGCCGTAGCGGCAAGGCAGGTCCCCAGCGGCAGCGCCGTGTCGGCGTCGACCTTACGCTTGCTGACAAGCATGACAATAGCTGCAATGATGCCAAGAATGCTGGCCCCCAGCATCACCTCAACCACGCCCAGCGGCCCCACCCACAGGCCGATTGCCCCGAGCAAGGGCGGATCGCCCGATCCCATCCCTTCGCGCCCCCGCGCTTTGAGATAGAAACGCGCGATCAGCCAAAGCACCAGGAAGCCCAGAGCTGCTCCGGTCAGACTAAAGCCAAGCACCGATGCGTCATCGGTCACGCGCGCTGCTGCAAACGCCACCAGCAGGCCACTGGCTGCCAGCCATGCGACCAGCACGCGCGGCAGCCACAAATGCCTCAGATCAAGCAGCGCCAGCAACAGCAACTGCCAGCCCAGCAGCATCGCGGCCAGCGCATAGCCTTCGCGCGCCAGCAGCACCGACACCACACCGATACCCGCGCCGCCCAGTTCGCAGGCCAATTGCCAGCCGCCGATCCGCGCCCCGCAAGTCCGGCACTTGCCGCGCTGCGCGGCCCACGAAACCACCGGGACAAGCTCAATTACTGTCAGCGCCTTGCCACAGGCATCACAGGCCGAACGCCCGCGCACCACCGAGCGGCCTTCGGGCATTCTCGAAAGGACCGCGCCCAGAAAACTGCCGATCACGGCCCCCAAAACTGCCGCGCCTGTCACCAGCACGCTCGTTGGCAAGCCTGTGATCAGGGTTGGGGCAACAGATGCAGCATCAACCATGGTTCAGACCAAAGCCCCATTTGCGTTCGCTGCACTGCAGCACTATGTAGCGACCCAGAACCCAAGGGTGCCCGGTAAGACAATCAGCACCTGCACGCCAAACCCAGCACAAGGGGCCGAAAAGCCATGGCACAATTCTCGTCTGCCGATCCCGTCGTGATCCTGTCCTATGCCCGCACGCCGATGGGCGCAATGCAGGGCGCGCT
>JBEQBV010000376.1:0-1832 GCA_041639635.1 Novosphingobium sp. | reverse complement strand
GAACATCATGGCCACCGGCTTGTTGTGCACCATGCGGTCGACGTAGCCCGGCTTGTGCTTGTTCGCCGCCACCTGCAGCACGTAGTAACCGCGCCCGCCCGGCAGATTGTGGATGTTCTCGGCATCCGGCTCCATGCCGCCCGGCTGCACAAAGGTTTCCACCAGCGCGCGGCCACCTAGCACCTGTTCCAGCTCGCCCTTGTCCTGGTCGGTCAGGCCCTCGATCTCGCGATCCATTGCCAGCACGTAGGCGTGGTTCTCGATGTCCGGCATGTTCATCGAAATGATGATTTGCGGATCTACCACCAGCGACGGATCAAGGTCGGAAAAGCGGCCGACACGGCCGGTCAGGTATGGCACGAGGTCGGAAGGCTGAAGGTCGGCCTCATCCACGATCACCGCGTTGACTTCCCAGCCACGACAGGCCTCTTCCACGCTCTGATCGCCGATTGCGCGGAACTCGAATTCCACGTCGAGCACGTCGATCGGGCGGCCGTCGGCATCGCGGCGCAGGATCTTGCGGAAACTGTGCGTGAACGGGGCAGACCACAGGAATTTACCCTCGTCCTCGGGCACGATGTTGAACCAGCTCTTGAGCGTGGTTGATTTGAGGCTTGGATAGCTCTCGCGGATCACGCCGATGCGCGCTTTGCGCCACGTGATGCCGTTTTCGTCCTTCACCCCGCCCTGCATCGCGGCCACGCGCAGGCCCTTCTGCAGCGCCGCCATCGTCTTGCCCGATCCCACCGGGCCGATGATGTTGCAGATGAACGCGCGGCTGCGCATGAAGGCATCGGCAACCGGCCCCGGAGAGCGCAGGCGGCGCGGCTTGGACGGCATTTTCACAGCGTTTCCTCCCCGTCGTCATCGATGGGCGCGAATTCCGCCTCAAGAATGTCCGCCATTTCGTCGCTGCTGTGCGTCACGCCCTCGATGATCAGGTCAGCCACGCCCGAAAAGCTCATGTCGACGCGCACCGGTTGCTTGCCCTCGATGTAGGGCAGCAGCGATTCCGCACAGCGCACGCGCAGCTGCTCGGCATCGCCGATCGTCATACGGCGCTTGGGCGGATCCATCGCGGCCGAACGCTCGACCAGGACTTCCGCTGGCGTGCTCTGGATCTGCATCAGCGTCACCGCCGGATGCTGCCCGAAACCGAGGATGAACTTGCGAAAATCATCAGTCCGGCGGTTGCGAACGCCCTTGGGGCGGCCGCGCCTGCGCGCTTCCTGCAGCACCGCCACCGGCCCTGCCTCGCGCCCCAACGTCTCGCGAGCCATGACGATGTCTTCGGGATCCGGCACGCCCAGCAAATCCAGCTGCTCGGCCTCGTGGCTGGCCGCACGTTCAACCAGCGCCTTTGCATCGCGGATCATTTCGTCAGCAGGGTTTTTCGCGGGGTCAGTTGACACGAATCACCCCCGCGCTACCGTCACAAGATCGACGCGGCATTCCCGCCAGACCCACACCCCGACCCAGCGCCCGCTTTGCGGATTGGCGGACTCCTAACCCACACCCCGACCCGATTTGCAGCCTCCCACTTTGGCGGGCTCCGGCGAGGCTGCGCAGAGCGCCGCTATGGATCAGGGCCGGATAGCCGGTCCAAATCTGGCAAACCGCGTGCGCCAAGGTGCAAGGGGACGTGCGCGCGCACGATGGGGGCGAGGGGGGTGCCGCCGGGCGATCGATGCCCCCCCCTGCCGATCTGGACGCCCAGGTGCGCGCCGAGGCCGCCACCATAAGCCCGCTAGGCTTACGCTGCCAGTCCGAAAACCACGCAAAACCAAGGCTTTGCGCGCACCCTTCCAACATCGGCTTTCCAACAAGCCCCG
>JBEQBV010000375.1:0-1833 GCA_041639635.1 Novosphingobium sp. | reverse complement strand
TGTTGAAGTTCCTCAAGACCTTGTGATTACGTGAAGTTCAAAGACGCGACCGCAGCCCTCTTGCGAGGGCGGCGACGCCGCGCTGCCGGACCAACTGTGCATAACTGCGTGCTGTGCATAACGCTGCAAAGCCGACGTCGTCGATTGGGGCCCGCTTCAGGCTGGACTGAGACATTCGCTGCCGAAGCCCGAATGCCGGCTTCGGCCGAAACCGGGTACTCACGCAACGTGGCCGCGACTGACCGCTGCACGCTCTAAGCGTACGGTGGGAGCATCGCCGCATCACGGCGCATGGAATGGCTGTGTTCGCCGCCGGCGCGCGTGTTGCGAGCTAGACTGCGTTAGGAGCGGCCCCCTTTCCTCCTGCCCCACGCGCCCACGAGCGTGGCCTGTCTACGTCGCATGCATGTGACAACACTGCATCTAAACCGCTCATTGCCTATGCTCTTGCATGCTGAAAATTAAGATGTACCCAGCCAAGAACGGCGACTCGTTCCTCGTAGATGCGGGAGGGACGTTCATTCTCATCGACGCCGGCTTTGCAAGCACATTCCAGGATTTCGGGCCTTCCGAGCCTCGCCGCTCCGTCATTTATGGCGCGGCCTGGGTTCGCGCGCGGTTGCAGTCGGTGGCCGCCGGCGGGTGAATTCACGTGCTTGGCACCATGCGGTCGTTGGGCCCAACGACCGGCGCTGATCCTAACAGCAACTCTACGAGGTGCTACAGCCGTAGTCCGAGTCCGAGACGTGAGTTGATCATCCGTTGTGGCCCCGCAGGCCAGTGATCGTCAGTTCCAGCGAGCCCGACCAGCAATCTGGTACGCGCGGATTGCCATCAAGTCCAAGCGAGTGCATCGAAAGGCCTACACGCCATAGCGAGCCCGACGCAAGCTCTCCATAAGATATTCCAGGTTCTCTGCTGTCGGTTCCTTGTCCCTGAGCCCCCGCACGGAAACCCCGTGTGCTGCGCCCACTCGACGCCCTTACGGAAGGGCACCTTCTTGCCCACTTTGGCTGCCGTTTCGATGTATTGATTGACGATCGGGTGCTTCCTCGCGTTCGCAATGTCAATGGCATCGCTGGTGTGGATCACGCGCCAGCTGGGGGTCAATCAATCTTCCGGTTGAATGCCAACCGCTGGCAGCAGCTCGGCATAGAAGCGGCGATCGTCCTGGATGGCCTTTCGCAGGTCGCCGGGCGTACGCCAGTCGGCCACGGTGCTGATGCGCTTCAGGCGCGCCTGAGTCTCGGGCTCGGCAAGAATTTCCGCCAGCGCCTTCGACAACTTGACGTTGATGGCGGTCGCCGTTCCCTTGGGCGTGAAAAGACCCCAGCCCGGCCCGGTGGGGCGTTTCACGTTGAGGTCGGTTTCCGTCAGGCTAGGCACCTGCGGCAGCTCGGGGTGACGGACGGCGCCAAATGCGGCCAATGGCACCACGTGGCCGGCCTTGGCCAGCGGTACGGTGGCGCCGTCAATCAGCACATCCACTTGTCCTGCGGCTAGGGCATTGGCGGCGTCCGCCGAACCCCTGTAGGGTATGTGAAGCATCGTGATGCCGGCTTCGCGCTGAACGATCTCGCCTGCGATGTGGCCGAACGAGGCCAGGCCCGCCGAGCCGTAAGTCAGCTTTCCATGCTGTGCCTTGGCCAACTGGATGAGTTCCGATAGGGTCTGCACGCCAAGGCCCTTGCGCACCGTCACCACGGAAAGGGGTCTCCTCGTTTTCAGTGCAATAAGTGACGGTACGCAAAGCTAGCACTGGCGCGGGGGTGGTCTGGGTAGACCGTTGATTTCATTGACTTTCCTGTTCGCTTTGTAAACGGGTATGGTGGC
>JBEQBV010000374.1:0-1843 GCA_041639635.1 Novosphingobium sp. | reverse complement strand
CGGGTCGGCCCGCCTCTGGCCACATCCGTGAGTGGGCGGATCATCGCGTTTGCGCGGGATGGTCCAGGGCCGCTCGCCCGCCGCCGGATAGAGCGGGCAAACCTTCAGAAGGATTGGTCCGATGGGCAAGATTTTAGGCGCAGGTTCGCGCATCGTCTCTGTGGCGCTGGGTGCGGCGCTGCTGGGCGTCAACAACCGCATTCTGGCAGACACGGCCATGGCCAGCGGGGCCACCACGGTGGTGACCAGCTTTGCCGCGCAGCCTGATGTGCCGCGCAACGTGACCGTGACTGGCAACGGTGCGGCAGTGGCGGGCAACGTGGTGATCGTGGGCACCAATGAAGGCGGCGAGGTTATCACCGAGACCATCGTGGCAGCCGGTGCTGCAACAGTGCTGGGCACCAAGGCCTTTGCCACGATCACGCAGATCACGCTGCCCGCGTGGGTTTCTGCCAATACCGAGCGCATCCGCGTGGGCACCGGGGCACGGCTTGGCCTGGGCATGCTGCTTTCGCGCAACAGCGTTCTGCGGGCGTTCTTGGGCGGCGTGCTGGAAGGCACCGCGCCGACCGTGGCGTTCAGTGCGACGGCGCTGGAGGCCAACACGATCACTCTCAATTCCGCGCTCAATGGATCGGCCGTGCTGGTCGATCTGTACGAGACGCTCTGACGAAAGGTTCCCGACATGGGCAACGTGATTGCAAGGCAGCGGCTGTTCCTGAACGCCGACAAGACGAAGCTGGTGGCCGAAGGCGATACCGAGGGTGCGTTCCTCTATGTCGCGCCGGGCGATGAAATCCCCGAGGAAGCGCACGATCTGTTCGGGCTGGAGGACGGCGCGCTGCCCGGCTTCGATCCTGCCGATCCGGGCGAGATCGAGGAAAAGGTGCCGAGCATGGCACCGCCGCCAGGGCCGAAGGAAAAGGCAGCGCAGCGTGCCGCCAAGGCGCAGGCGAAGGCCGAAAAGGGGCCTGCTACCACCAAGGAAGCCAAGCCCGGTCAGGACAAGGAAAAGCAGCCCGGCTCTGACAAGGGTGCTGGCGCGGCTGCTGGCGGCGCTGGCGAAGGCGCTGGCGAAGGTCAGGGGCAGTAAGTCATGGCTTTGATCGACCGGGTCAAGGAACGCACGGGCAGCGACCTTTCGGACGCTGAACTGACAGCCATGATCGACGGCATTGCCGCCGAGATGGACGTGCGCTTTGGCCCGGCCGGTCAGATCGTGGTGACGCTGGGCAATCCGACCGATCCCGCAACCACGCACTTGCGCACGCTGCGCCTGGTGCGGCCGATCGACACAGCCGAGACGGTGGAAGTGGTGGAAATCGATCCCGGCAACAGCGGCGATGCAACCGCGCTGCGCGAGCTGGCGGCGGACGATTACCGGGTGCTGCATGGCGGGCGCACACTGCAGCGCCTGCCCACCGGCACCAACGGGCGCACGTTTTGGGCACCGATGGTGGAAGTGACCTACACGCCGCTGGGCGAACAGGCTGCGCGCGACGAGGCAACGATCCAACTGATCCAGTTGCAGCTTTCCTATCGCGGTGGCCTGCGATCCGAGCGGGCGGGCGATTACAGTTTCACGCTGTCAGGCGACATCAGCGCCGATCGCAAGAAGATCTTCGAAGGGCTCGCGCAGCGGCGCGGGATGGTGATGGCATGAGCATGACGATCACGCTGGGCTGGTGGATCATCCCGGCCCTTATCAGCATCGCTGCCGTTTGGTGGATGATGAGCCACAACTATGGCGGTGATTACAACTTTACTGCTGTCATCACCGTTCCGGTAACCGCGTTTGTGATCTGCTTCGTCTGGCTGATCTACACCGCGTTTGGCTGGGCGC
>JBEQBV010000373.1:0-1868 GCA_041639635.1 Novosphingobium sp. | reverse complement strand
GCATGGGCGGTGGTGGTGGCGGGCGCGGCACGACGATCATCTTCAGCCCGGACATGCGCGGCGCGGTGATGACCGAAGAGCTGATGCGCGAGATGGAAGAGCGCGCGCAAGCGATCACGGCCAGCGGCATTTCGCAGTACGACACCGTGGTGGGCGACCGGGTGAAAGAGCATCTGGAAAGGCGCGGCTGATGGCGATCTTTGACTGGCCCGCCACATTGGTGCCGCGCAACATCCAGATCCAGCCACCGCGCCGCACGCAGAGCATGACGACGAGCCTGACGGACTATGCGCAGGTCATGCCCGCGATCCGGCCGCCGTTTACCCTGACGATGGAATTTGACGCCATCGAGGGCGAGGACGTGCTGGCCTGGCGGGCGATGGAAGCGCTGCTGGAAGGCCGGGCCAATGTGGCGCGGTTGCCGCTGTTCGACCTGTGGTATCGCGCCAGTGAGGCCGCGATCGCCGCAGGGGTTGTGCCGCATTCGGACGGCACATTCTTTAGCGACGGGGCGGGATATTCCACCGCCGATCTGGACGGCGTGCTGGTGAGTGGCGTGCAAGGCCAGCGGCACATCACCGTCGATTTCGGCAGCTATGGGCAGCTGCTGCAGGGCGGGCTGTATTTCGGCCTCGGCGAGCATCCATACATGGCCAGCGGCGTCAGCTGGGATGGCAGCGTGGCAACGATCCGCTGCAGCCCGACGCTGCGCAAGGATTGCGAGGCGGTGCCGCTGAAGCTGAAGCCGACCATGCTGGGGCGGCTGACCAGCGATGATGGCATGGCGATCAAGCTGCAGAACCTGCGCCACGGCACACCCACTGTGACGTTTCAGGAAGACTTTCAGGAAGGGCTCTATCCGTGAGCTTGTTCCCCGAAACCATCGCCGCCGATCTGGCTGGCAAGAGAGTGAATGCCTGCTTTCTGGTGAAGCTGGACTTCACGACGAAACCGGTGCTGCTGTGGCTGGGCGAAAGTGGCCCGCTGAAAACCAACGATGGCGCGATCTGGCAAGGATTGGGCAAGCTGGGTTCGATCAGCGGAGTTGAGCAGGCCGTGAACGGCGATGCGCCTGAGATGGCCTTCACCCTTTCGGGCGTGGATGCCGAGGTGGTCCGCCTGGCGCGCGAGGAATATGACGCCGAGGTCAAAGGGCGCATGGTCTATGTGCTGGTGCAGTTCTTTGGCGTGGATGATCCTGCAGACACGGATAACCAGCGCCCGCTCGACCTTCCCTTTCCGATTGCCGCTGGACGGTGCCTGCGGCCGGAGTTCAGCCTTGATCGGGAGAGCGGCGACAATTCGGTCACCATCAAGGCCGAGAGCCTGTTCAGCCTGCGATCGCGGCCGCGCTATTCGATGTACACCGATGCCGACCAGCAGCGCCGTTTCCCGGGTGATCGCGGTTTTGAGTTTGTCGGCACGCTGATCAACAAGGTGGTGACATGGCCGGATTACTGAGCCTGTCTTCACGCGTCGTGGCTTCCGACGCTGTGGCGGCCGAGCTGCGCCTGTGGGCGCAGACGCAATTTGCATGGGGCAAGAGCGACTGCCTGATCTCGATCGTGCGATATGTCTGCCGGGTGCTGGACAAGCCCATGCCGGAATGGCCGCGGTATTCCACCGGCGCCGGAGCATTGCGCATCCTTGAGCGCCATGGCGGGCTTGAGCGCTATGCAGCCGGTGTGCTGGGCGCGCTGGATTGCACGGTCACGCGCTGGCCACTGCGCGGCGACGTGGCCCTGATCGACATTCCGGGAACGGGGCCGACGATGAGCCTGTGCCTGGGTGAAAAATGGGCCGCGCGGGCGCAGCACGGCGCGATGATCATGGCGCTGCAACCCGAAATGGCGTGGGCCGTGGGGCTG
>JBEQBV010000372.1:0-1878 GCA_041639635.1 Novosphingobium sp. | reverse complement strand
GACGCTCTTCCGATCTTTCTGGCCAATTCGTATTCCACATCGCGGGCCAACTGGATCTACGCAACCAACATCACCGATGATACAGAATCGCTGGTGGCAGAGGCCAACGCGGCCAGCACGGCCATGTCGGTGGCGCAGGCCAAGCAGGCTGCGGAATATGCAAAGGTTGCCGGGCTTTCGCCAGAGTTGGCGCGCAAGCTCGTGATTTTCCGCACGCAGATTACGGGGCCCGCCCCATCCGCCCCCGGCGCATCGCAGGAATTTGCCACGCTTCAGGCCGGGCTGGAAGGCATCTATGGCAAGGGCATGGGCACGCTGAAGGGCCAGCCGATCAACGGCAGCGACATTGAGGAAGCGATGGGCACCAATCGCAATCCTGAAGAGCTGAAGGAAATGTGGCTGAGCTGGCACGACAATGTCGGCAAGCCGATGAAGGCCGATTACGCCAAGATGATCAGCATCGGCAATGCTGGGGCCAGCGAACTGGGCTTTGCCGATATGGGCGCGCTGTGGCGGTCGAACTATGACATGCCGCCGGAAGAGTTTGCCGCGCTGACCGAGAAGATCTGGAACGAGGTCAAGCCGCTCTACAACCAGCTACACTGTTTCACCCGCATGAAGCTGAACGAAAAGTATGGCGATGCGGTGCAGGCCAAGACCGGCCCGATCCGCGCCGATCTGCTGGGCAACATGTGGGCGCAGGAATGGGGCAACATCTATGATGTGGTGGCACCGGCAGGCTCAGGCGACATCGGCTATGACGTGGGCGAGTTGCTGAATGCCAAGGGCTATGACGCGATTCAGATGGTGAAGGCGGGTGAGGGGTTCTACTCCTCGCTGGGCATGGCCCCATTGCCGCAGACCTTCTGGCAGCGCTCGCAATTCGTGAAGCCGCGCGACCGCGATGTGGTGTGCCATGCATCGGCCTGGGACCTGGATAACAAGGACGACCTGCGCATCAAGATGTGCATCAAGGTGAACGGCGACGATTTCGTCGTTATCCATCATGAGCTTGGCCACAACTACTACCAGCGCGCCTACAACAAGCAGGACGCGCTCTACCTCAATGGCGCGAACGACGGTTTCCATGAGGCTATCGGCGATTTCGTGGCGCTTTCGATCACCCCGGAATATCTCGTGCAGATCGGCCTGCTCGATCGTGCGAAGGTTCCGGCGGAGTCCAAGGACACCGGCCTGTTGCTGCGCCAGGCGATGGACAAGATCGCGTTCCTGCCGTTTGGCCTGCTGATCGACCGCTATCGCTGGGACGTGTTTAGCGGCAAGATTGCGCCCGCCGATTACCAGAAGGGCTGGGATGCGATGCGGCTGCAGTATCAGGGCATCGTGCCCCCCGCCGTGCGGCCTGCCGATGGCTTTGATGCTGGTGCGAAGTATCATGTGCCCGCAAACGTGCCCTATACGCGCTATTTTCTGGCGCGGGTGCTGCAGTTCCAGTTTTATGAAGCGGCGTGTAAGCAGGCCGGCTGGAAGGGGCCGCTGCACCGTTGCAGCTTCTATGGCAACAAGGAGGTTGGCGCGAAGCTGAACGCGATGCTGGAGATGGGCGCTTCAAAGCCTTGGCCAGACGCGCTGGAAGCCTTCACCGGCAGCCGCGAGATGAGCGGCAGGGCGATGATCCGCTACTTCGCTCCGCTCACCAAGTGGCTGGCGAGCCAGACCAAGGGCCAATCCTGCGGCTGGTAAGTGCCTGTGGCTGGTAAGGCTCTGCGCCTGATACACCTTTTTGAATTTCCCGTTCAGAGGCTCTTGCCGGATCGCTTCGTTGGTGGCAGCTTGATGACACAACGAACGGGCCGGCAAGAGCCCCATCGGGATAGAAGATGCAATGACGATCAAAGGCATGCTTGCGGCGCTGGC
>JBEQBV010000371.1:0-1883 GCA_041639635.1 Novosphingobium sp. | reverse complement strand
GCATGGGCGGTGGTGGTGGCGGGCGCGGCACGACGATCATCTTCAGCCCGGACATGCGCGGCGCGGTGATGACCGAAGAGCTGATGCGCGAGATGGAAGAGCGCGCGCAAGCGATCACGGCCAGCGGAATTTCGCAGTATGACACCGTGGTGGGCGACCGGGTGAAAGAGCATCTGGAAAGGCGCGGCTGATGGCGATCTTTGACTGGCCCGCCACATTGGCGCCGCGCAACATCCAGATCCAGCCACCGCGACGCACGCAGAGCATGACGACGAGCCTGACGGACTATGCGCAGGTCATGCCCGCGATCCGGCCGCCATTTACGCTGACGATGGAATTTGACGCCATCGAGGGCTCAGATGTGCTGGCCTGGCGCTCGATGGAAGCGCTGCTGGAAGGCCGGGCCAATGTGGCGCGGCTGCCGCTGTTCGACCTGTGGTATCGCGCCAGTGAGGCCGCGATCGCCACCGGCGTGGTTCCGCATTCCGACGGCAGCTATTTCAGTGACAGTGCCGGATATTCCACGGCCGATCTGGACGGCGTGGTGGTGAGTGGCGTGCAAGGCCAGCGACACATCACCGTCGATTTCGGCAGCTATGGCCAGCTGCTGCAGGCAGGGCTTTACTTCGGGTTGGGCGAGTTTCCGTACATCGCCAGTGGGGTGAGCTGGGATGGCACCGTGGCCACGATCCGCTGTAGCCCGACGCTGCGCAAGGATTGCGAGGCGGTGCCGCTGAAGCTGAAGCCGACCATGCTGGGGCGGCTGACAAGCGATGATGGTATGGCGATCAAGCTGCAGAACCTGCGCCACGGCACACCCACCGTGACGTTCCAGGAAGACTTTCAGGAAGGGCTTTATTCGTGAGCCTGTTCCCTGAAACCATCGCCGCTGATCTGGCAGGCAAGAAGGTGAATGCCTGCTTTCTGGTGAAGCTGGACTTCACGACGAAACCGGTGCTGCTGTGGCTGGGCGAAAGTGGCCCGCTGAAAACCAACGATGGCGCGATCTGGCAAGGATTGGGCAAGCTGGGATCGATCAGCGGGGTTGAGCAGGCCGTGAACGGCGATGCGCCTGAAATGGCCTTTACCCTTTCGGGCGTGGATGCCGAGGTGGTGCGCCTGGCGCGTGAGGAATATGACGCCGAGGTCAAAGGGCGCATGGTCTATGTGCTGGTGCAGTTCTTTGGCGTGGATGATCCTGCAGACCCGGATAACCAGCGCCCGCTTGATCTGCCGTTTCCGATTGCCGCTGGACGGTGCCTGCGGCCGGAGTTCAACCTTGATCGAGAAAGCGGGGACAATTCGGTCACCATCAAGGCCGAGAGCCTGTTCAGCCTGCGATCGCGGCCCCGCTATTCCATGTACACCGATGCCGACCAGCAGCGCCGTTTCCCCGGTGATCGCGGTTTCGAGTTTGTCGGCACACTGATCAACAAGGTGGTGACATGGCCGGATTACTAGGCGCGGCCTCGCTGCCGATCCAATCCGGCCTTGTTGCCAGTGATGCCGTTGCGGCCGAGCTGCGCCTGTGGGCGCAGACGCGATTTGCCTGGGGCACAAGCGACTGTCTGATTTCGATAGTGCGCTATGTCTGCCGGGTGCTGGACAAGCCCATGCCGGAGTGGCCGCGGTATTCCACCGGCGCCGGAGCATTGCGCATCCTTGAACGCCATGGCGGGCTTGAGCGCTATGCAGCCGGTGTGCTGGGCGCGCTGGATTGCACGGTCACGCGCTGGCCCATGCGCGGCGACGTTGGCCTGATCGACATTCCGGGAACGGGGCCGACGATGAGCCTGTGCCTGGGTGAAAAATGGGCCGCGCGGGCGCAGCACGGCGCGATGATCATGGCGCTGCAACCCGAAATGGCGTGGGCCGTGGGGCTG
>JBEQBV010000370.1:0-1976 GCA_041639635.1 Novosphingobium sp. | reverse complement strand
TCGATCTCGATGCTATCGAGCTTGCCCTGCGCGTCTTCCATCTGCTTCTGGATGGTCTGCGCCGCCTTCTGGGCCGCCTGGATCATCTCTTCCATCGATTTCATGCGCGTTTGCTCCAAGGTCTTTTTTCATGCTCTCGCGAGCTGCTTTCATCCACGATCACAGCGCCCGGAAATGCTTCCAGCGCGGCCTTGACCAGCGGGTTCTCTTTCATCGCCGCATCCGCCGCAGCAGCCTTTGCCGCCTTGGCTTCCTCAAGGCTCGGCTGTGCCTCACCCTCGCCACGCTCGACAGTCCAGACATCGCCGGTCACACTATTCAACGCACGGCGGATATCCGGCACCGGATCGCCAGGCAAGCCCGGAACCAGTTGATACCGCAACAATCCGGCCCGCAGTTCCACCACCCGCACGCCCAGCCGCATCGTCGATCCAACCAGCGGCGAAACATGCTCCACTTGCTCTACAAGCGCTTCCCAGTCCACACTGGCGGCAACTGGAGCCGCACCTTGCGCAACAGGCCCAGCAGCATCACCACCCTCACCAGCCGGTGCGGCCAGCGCCGGACGCGAGACCAGTTCCTCCAGCTTCTTCACCAGCCCGCCCGGATCGGGCATCTCTGCCGCGTGCATCACCCGCAGCAGCGCCATCTGCGCCGCAACCAGCGGATCGGGCGCAGTCTTCACCTCTTCATAGCCCTTGAGCAGCAATTGCCACAGCCGGTGCAATTGCCCTGCCGAAAGCGCCTTGGCCCAAGCTTCCAGCGCCTCACGCTCCTCAGTGGAGCGCACATCCGGCCCCACCCCGCCGATCTGCGTCACCGTCACACGATGGACCACGTCCATCTGCGCGCGTATCATCGCTATCGGCTCGATCCCCAGCGCATATTGCTGCGCCACTTGCGCCAGCACCACATCGCCCTTGCCCGAAAGCACGGCCTCCAGCAGGCGGCGCTGCATCGTCTTGTCAGCCAAGCCCAGCATCTGCCGCACCTGCTCGGCGCTCACCCGCGTCCGGCCATCATCGCTGCCCACAAGATCGGCGTGGCTGATCGCTTGATCGAGGATCGACAGGCCATCGCGCACAGAACCTTCGGCAGCCGCCGCCACCATCGCCAGCGCCTCGTCCTCGGCCTCAACGCCTTCCTTGCCGCAGATCATCGCAAAGTGGCTGGCCAGCAGCGGCGCGGGAATGCGCTTCAAGTCAAACCGCTGGCACCGCGAAAGGACGGTAACCGGCAGCTTGTCCACTTCGGTGGTCGCAAACAGGAACTTCACATGGGCAGGCGGTTCCTCAAGAGTCTTGAGCAAGGCATTGAATGCATTGCGCGACAGCATGTGAACTTCGTCGACGATGTAGATCTTGTAGCGCGCCGACACCGCCGCATAACGCACCGCCTCGATGATCTCGCGCACGTCGTCGACACCGGTGTTCGATGCCGCGTCCATCTCGATCACATCGATGTGCCGCCCTTCGGCAATCGCGCGGCATGGCTCGCACACCCCACACGGATCGATCGTCGGCCCGCCCTGCCCGTCCGGCCCGATGCAATTGAGCGCCTTGGCAATCAGGCGCGCGGTAGACGTTTTGCCCACCCCGCGCACGCCGGTCATGAGGAATGCATGTGCCAGCCGGTCCCGCCGGATCGCGTTGGCCAGCGTCTGCACCATCGCATCCTGCCCGATCAGTTCGGAGAACGTCTGCGAACGATACTTGCGCGCCAGCACGCGATAGGGCTGCACAGTCGACGCCACAGGGGCAGGGGCAGGGGCAGATGCAGGCGCTGAAACGGGTGCGGGCACCACCGACGTGGCAACAACCGGGGGCGGCGCGGCCTCCTGAACAGCCTTCACCGGCTGCGGCTCAGGCGTTGCGAGTGGCGGCGCAGGCTGAGGCGCAGGTTCATGCGCAGGCTTTGGTGGCGCAGGTGCCGGGTCACCAAACAGCGATACCTGCCCTGCCGCTTCAAGTTCGGCA
>JBEQBV010000369.1:0-1980 GCA_041639635.1 Novosphingobium sp. | reverse complement strand
GGGTGGGGCAGTATCGCCGCCTTGCCACTACGATCGACGACGCGCTGGGCGAGGCGTTTGACAAGACCGCCAAGATTTTGGGGCTGGGCTATCCCGGCGGGCCTGCGGTGGAGCGACTGGCGCGCGAGGGCGATCCGAAGGCCGTGCCATTGCCGCGCCCGCTGGTGGGGAGCGGGGAAGTGCACTTCTCGTTTGCCGGGCTGAAAAGCGCGGTGATGCGGGCGAAAGAGGCGCGGGATGTGGGGGGCATCCTTCGACAAGCTCAGGATGAGCGGGGGTTGGCTCACGATGAGCGGATGTCTGAGGAAAATGTTAACCCAAGTCCCGCTCGGCCTGAGCCTGTCGAAGGCCAGCAGCGCTACGCCGATGCCGATATTGCCGCCTCGTTTCAGCAGGCTGCGCTCGATTGCGTGGTGGACCGCACGCGGATAGCGCTGGGCGCAGCGACGCCGGGGATGACCGCGCTGGTGGTGGCCGGTGGCGTTGCAGCCAATGCAGCCTTGCGTGGTGCGCTTGAAGCTTTGGCCGCAATGCATGGTTTGCCGCTGATTGCACCGCCGCCAAAGCTGTGCACAGACAATGCTGCGATGATCGGCTGGGCTGGCGCAGAGCGATTCGCTTTGGGATATACTGATGCGCTTGATGTGGCGGCGCGCCCGCGCTGGCCGCTGGATGCCAATGCCGCGCCGGTGCGCGGTGCGGGGGTGAAGGGATGACCGCTGAAATAGGCCCTGAAATCGGTGTCGTCGGCGCAGGCGCTTGGGGCACGGCGCTGGCGCAGATGTTGGCAAGCGATGGGCGTAAGGTGTTGTTGTGGGCGCGGGAGGCCGAACTGGTCGCCGAGATCAACACCGCGCGCACCAACAGCCTGTTCCTGCCATCGGCCAAACTGGCCGCGACGATCCGCGCGACCACCGACCTTGCCGATTTGGCCGCGCTGCCTGTATTGCTGCTGGTGACGCCTGCGCAGTTTCTGGCCAGCGTACTGTCCGGCATCGGGCGTGACAGCGGCGATGTGGTCTTGTGTTCCAAAGGGATCGAGGCGGGCACCGGGCGCTTGATGGCCGATGTGGCGCGCGCCGCTGCGCCCGGAGCGAGCCTTGCGGTGCTTTCTGGCCCGACGTTTGCGCATGAAGTGGCAGCGGGCTTGCCAACTGCCGTCACGCTGGCGTGCGAAGGAGGCGAGGGGCAGTGGCAGCGGCTGTCTGCGGCCATCGCGCGGCCCACATTCCGGCCCTATTATTCCGATGATGTGACCGGCGCAGAGATTGGCGGCGCGGTGAAGAACGTGCTGGCCATCGCATGCGGCGTGGTTGACGGGCTGGGCCTTGGCCAGAATGCGCGCGCGGCGCTGATCAGCCGGGGCTTTGCCGAAATGCAGCGCTTCGGCCTTGCGCTGGGCGCGCGGGCCGAAACGCTTTCGGGCCTTTCGGGGCTGGGCGATTTGGTACTGACCTGTTCTTCCACCTCCAGCCGCAACTTCTCGCTCGGCAAGGCATTGGGCGAAGGTGTGCGGGCCAGCGAAGCGCTAGGGGCGAAGAATTCGGTGGCCGAAGGGGCTTTTACCGCGCCGGTGCTGGCCGAAATCGCGCGCAATCGTGGCATTTCGATGCCGATTGTCGATGCCGTGGTGGCCTTGCTGGAAGGCACGGCCCCAGCGCGCGATGTGGTGGCAGGGTTGCTGTCGCGCCCGCTGCGGGCGGAAGCGCGGGCGGAAAACCCGCTTGTCTGACGCTGCCAAACCCCCGCAGCAGGATATCGCGGCGCTGGCCAAGGGCGGGCGCACCAATTTCCTCGGCTTTCTGCTGCGACTGATGGCGCGCATGCCGTTTCTGTTCATCGCCAGCCGCCTCTATGGCGCTCCTGCCATGGGGCGCTTTGCCTCGGCGCTGGTCATGGTCGAATTTGCGGGCATGCTGTCCACGCTGGGGCAAAAGCGCGGGCTGGCGCAGCGATTGGCCGAGAATGACGAACATCCCG
>JBEQBV010000368.1:0-1996 GCA_041639635.1 Novosphingobium sp. | reverse complement strand
TGGAAGGCTGAACACAAACGGACTGTCCGGTTAATCCTTCGCTCAGTCGTATGGGTGTATGGGATAGTCATGCGACTGACGCTTGCCTTAACCTTTGGTTTCGCATCCTTGCTTGGCGGATGCGCCACAGCGCCTACCAGTTCGGCGGGCCTAGCTGATACGCGGTGGAAGATCGTACGGATCGACGGCGCGGGGCCTGTTTTACCCGACAAGGCGACGATGCGCTTTGACGATACGCGGCTTGGTGCGAATGTGGGCTGCAACGGTATTGGCGGGGATTATCGCGTGGAAGGCGAGCGATTGGTCGCCGGGCCGTTAATGGCCACGCGCATGTTCTGCGAAGGGCCCGTGTGGCAGCAGGAAGAGGCGGTCAATGCGTTGCTTTCTGCCGCGCCGGAAATTCAGCGCAGCGGGTCGGCCATGCGGCTTGTTTCGGGCGGACATGCGCTTGATCTGGAGCTTGCGGGCGGCTGATCAATCACCCGCTATGAACGCGGTGATGCGCCAGGTGCCGTCCTGTGGCTCGGCAATCAGGCGATAATCCAGTAGACTGCGCAGTTTGGCCGTTGCAATCCAGCCCTTGGTTCCGTTGTCGAGCGTGACCCGTGTTTCGGGCTTTTCAGGGTCGAAAGCCATCGGATCATTACCAACAATGAACCAGCCGACCGGGCTGATGACCTTGCCGCCGGGCTTTTCCCGCAAAGGGGTGTCATTGCCTAGCACCAGCATGGCGTTATAGCTGTCCACTTCTTCGGGTACGTTCCAGAACACCCACGGCATCGCTGCAATGCCGCCCTCGATGGCGCAGCCCAGCGGGAGTATGGCGGCGAGTTCGATCCATAGTCCGGTTTCAGGATCAGCGAGTCGCTTCTTCAATTCTGCGGTGCCGCTGCCACCGCCATAATCAAGCGCGATGTCGGGCGCGGCGAGCGCGACGAGTGCATCGGCATCGCGCGCGCGGATGGCATTGTTCAGGTTCTTGCGGAAAGCTGGCCAGCCCGGTTTTGCGGAACACTCATCGCGAGGCGCATACGTGACATCTGCCAGCGCAGCAGGTTCTTCCGGCAAGGCAGAGGGTGTGGCGCTGGGTTCAGGTTCAGGCAGAGGGGGAGCGCTAGGGCTGGATACAGCGGATGCTGGTGCTTGGCTCGTGGGCGCGGCGCTTGGCTCCGGTTCACGGTCACAGCCTGTCAGTGCCAGAATGGCGGCAAAATAGACGGGCGAAGGCCAACGCCGCTTTTTCATTCCGCCGCCACATCTCCTTCATCATTGGCAACTGCCGCCAGCGCCGCCGGTTCTGCATCTGCATAGCGTGGCGCGGCTTCGACCAGCGGCACTTCTTCGATTTCGCGCTTACCGATTTCGATATGCTTGTCTTTCAGGCGACGCCCAGCCGACAGCACGTTGCGCTCAAAGCTGCCGACGAACTTGTTGTAGTTGGAAACCGCGCTGTCCAGACCGCTGCCCACGCGCTTCAAGTGTTCTGCGGCCACGGCCAAGCGGTCATACAATTCGCCGCCCATCTTGCCGATCTCGCGGGCTTCGCGCGCAAGGCCATCCTGCCGCCAGACTTGCGCCACGGTGCGCGCGATGGCGACCAAGTTGGTGGGACTCGCTAGCAGCACGCGGCGTTCGAAGGCGAAATCCCACAGTCCCGGATCACGCTCCAGCGCGGCAGCAATGAAGTGTTCGCCGGGCACGAACATCAGCACGTAATCGGGCGCTTCCTCGAACTGGCTCTGGTAGGACTTGGCCCCCAGCGTCTGAATATGGTTGCGCATTGACTGTACATGGGCGTTCAGCGCAATCTTGCGGGCATCATCGTCCGTCGCCTCGAATGCATCCTGATAGGCGTTGAGCGACACTTTCGCGTCGATCACCAGCAGCTTGTTGCCGGGCACGCGCACGATGGCATCGGGGCGCAAGCGGCCTTCTTCGGTATCGACCGAATGTTCGGTGACGAAATCGGTGTGCTCGGCAAGGCCGCACTGTTCGA
>JBEQBV010000367.1:648-2030 GCA_041639635.1 Novosphingobium sp. | reverse complement strand
TCAAGCAGAAGTTTGATGCCACGGTTGTCGAATTCAGCTGGACACCCGCAACAACCGTGGTTTTGGCGACGTGATTGGCCGCGGTGCGGCATGATGCCTGCAGGATGACCGTTTGTGCGGACAGATTGTCCGTTTTGCGCTGGTTTTGATTGCCTTTCAGCCGTTTTTGCGGATTTCAGGCGCACCTATCCCGTTGCTGCGCACCGTTCGTGGAAGATAAGGCGGTCGAAGTTGTAGGCCAGATTGGCGAGCGTGAGTTTGGCCTGCGCGCGTGCCAAGCCGATGGTCCGGATGAAGAGGCCATAGCGGTTCTTCTGGTGCGCGAAGACATGCTCGACCCTGGCGCGGATTGCTGACTTTGCAGCGTTCGCGCGCGCCATTTGCTCGGGCATCGGTCTGCCCTTGGGCTTGCGGCGATGGATGCGGCTTTTGAGCATGTTGCTCTTCAGCAATGCCTCGTTCCTGGCGCTACGATAGGCGCTGTCAGCCCAGACATCGCCAGCAGTGTTGCTCGTATCGATTACGCGCCGCAACTGGCGGCCGTCGCTGTCTGCGGCCGATGTCACCGCTGCCTTGCGGATGAACCCGAACCGCCGGTCGATGCTGATATGCGACTTGTAGCCGAACACGGGCGTTGCGATCTGCGGCAGCGGCGTGCCGTCGGGGCGATAGCGGACCTTGCCGCCGATCTTCACGGTCCAGCGTGCATCGACATCCTTCTGGTGCGCCTTGTTCGGCTTGCCGCGCCAGATCTGCCTGGCTGACTTGCCGGCTTTGATCGCGGCCTTCTCGTCCTCGGTGTTGCGCTGCTTGGGCGCGGGCACCAGCGTGGCATCGACGATCTGACCGCCCATCGCCAGATATCCTGCCTCGCGCAGTTGCTGCTCGAACGCCTGCATCAGCGCCTCGAGCGTGCCGCTCTCGGTCAGCCGGTTGCGATAGTGGCGGATGGTGTTCTCATCGGGCATCGCACCGCCCAGATCGAAGCCGAAGAAGCGCATCCATGACAGCCGATCTCTGATCATGAACTCCATGCGCGCATCCGACAGATTATGCTGCGCCTGGACCACCAGCACTTTGAACATCGCCACGGGGTCGAAGGCCGGGCGACCGCCCTTGGCGCCGTCGCTATAGCCGAGCCCGCGGGTCAGAAGCGGGCGGAAATGTTCAAACTCTACCGTGCCCGCCAAAACCTCCAGCGGATCGCCGTCCTTGCTCAACCGCTCCAGGTGCTCCGCCAGCGAAAACAGGCTGCGTGGGTGCATCAAACCTCTCCGTTCAATGAACGGAATGAATCACAGGAGCAGCCTCAAAGCGAGGAGTTTTTGCGGGTGTCCAGCTCGTAGAACTTGCGGCGCACATGGGCCCAGCAGAACGCGAGG
>JBEQBV010000367.1:0-638 GCA_041639635.1 Novosphingobium sp. | reverse complement strand
TGCTCATACTCGATGACTGGGGGCTTGAGCCGCTCGATGGCAATGCCCGTCATCATCTGCTGGAGATCCTCGAAGATCGCTATGGACGCCGCTCAACCCTGGTCACCAGCCAGCTTCCCATAGCGCGCTGGTTCGATCTGATCGGCGATCCGACCTATGCCGATGCCATCCTTGATCGGCTTGTCCACAACGCCCACCGGCTCGAACTATCCGGGGAATCCATGCGACGCCTGGCTCAAGTTGCCACCGCTTGACCAACGCCAAACCATAGTGCGAATAGATGCCAACGATCAGGTGCTTTACCTGCGCGCGATCAAAGCGGAACGCTGCGCGTCATCAGATCGGAATACATGCGCGCGATCGTCGGAATCCGCACGCCGCCATCAGCGTCGCGCACAATCCGGTATTCCAGCCCGCGAACGATGCCATCGAGGGGCGGCTGGATGCCGGTCAGCTCCCAGCGCGCCACGCTGTCGGGGGTGCGGGTCGCTCCGTTGCTTTCCGCATTGACGATGGCGCTGCACAGCATCAGCGCCTTGTACCCCGCCGCAAGCGCGCGGTCGTATTGCGTGTCCAGCGCCTCCTGCTGGCTCTGCGCAATGGCGGGTGTGGCGGTGAGGAGCAGCGATGCGGCTGCA
>JBEQBV010000366.1:0-2066 GCA_041639635.1 Novosphingobium sp. | reverse complement strand
GATGGTTCGGCACATCGATGTCGTTGCCCTTGGCATCCTTGCGCCGCACCGTCAGCACAGCCTCAGGCAGCGCACGGGCAATCCACATGGCAGGCGCGGTCACGACTGAGGAATCGAGGCAGTCGCCTACTTCCTTGCGATAGTCGAACCGCGTGCGCCGCAGCAGGCCAGAGAAGAACGGCTTGCGCCCGCCATGCCGCATCTCGCGGAAACTCTCGGCGGCTTTGACCGCAAAGGTCCGAAAAGGGGTAAGCCAGCTCATCCGGGGATCCATTCATCATCGAGAGTGCGAGGCGCACCGGGACGTTTCGCCTCGATCAACGGCTTCCACGCCGCGCCGTTGCTGCTGGCGGCAGCATGCACCGCCAGCGCCAGCGCCCAGAACCGGTCAGAGTGCCCGTCCTTGGTGCGCTCGGCGGTGAAGCGGATATTTCCCGCCGCCGTCGTCGTCTTGGTCACTGCGCGCAGATCGGCGCGGATGTTCTTGTCGTATGGGATGCGAAGCTGGCGATCTTCCATCTTGGCCCGCAGCGGATAGGCCAGCTCTTCCTTCACCCGGCCGGAGAAGTTCACCCCTTCGATGCGATAGGTGCCGAACGCTTTCTGCGCATCGTCGGCCCAGCCAATGCCAAGCCCGGTGGAATCGATGCACACCCGCTGGCACCTCTGAAACCATGGCCACAGGATTTTCTCCTGGTCGCCCTTGGTCATGGCCTGCATGGTTTCAACGTGGCGCGTGTAAAGCACGTCGCCCAGCAGCTCCACCACCCACAGCACGGTCAGGTCCTGCTTGCGCCCGATATCGACCCCGGCAAACAGCGTGCCACCCTCGATCTGTGTCCAGTTGGTCGCGGCCGGGTACTCGGCCGATGCGATCAGATCATATTCCAGAAATGCCGCGTCATCGTCGGCAGGTTGGCACATGTACTCCTGCAGAAAGCTTTCCTCGTCCGCACAGCCGGATTTGACGAAGTCGTAGTAATCGGCCTCGGTCATGTCCTGCTGCTCGGCATCGGCGGGCAAGGACTGCTGGAGCTTGTACAGGAAGCCCTGATCCAGCGCGTCCTGCAGCGTCACGGTGTGCAGGCTGATCTTCTTCGGGTTGCCCTGCTCTTTGATCTCGCGGACAAGCCCGTTGAAGAAGTTGTGGCTGCCGCGGTGCGTGCTGATCAGCTCCATGTTGCCGCCCCAGGTGATGCCCGGATAGGCGATGGCCCACAGCTTGCGGGGATCGGGATGCAGGGCAAATTCGTCCAGAATGCGCCCGCCGCGCTTGCCCGCCTGCGCATCGGGATTGGAAGACATCGAATTGATGCGCTTGTCGGTCGCGAACTTCAGGACATAGGCGGTCTGCTTGGTGCTTTCATCGACGATGCGCTCGCCCAGATCCTGCGCCGCCATGTCCAGCACGCCCGTAAACAGCTTGCAGTCTTCCAGAAACAGCCGCGCCTGGATGTCATCGCGCGAACTCACCCACTGATCGTGCCGCGCGCCAACCTTGCCGGTGCGCGCCACAGCGGCATAGGCGGTGGACCAGGAGATACCGATCTGGCGGCTCTTTTCCATCAGCTTCAGCCGCGAATCGTCGGCAATCCACCGGCCCTGATAAGGCAGGAAGATTGCGCCCGGATTGGCAGGGATGTTGCGCGCCGCTCCCATCAACCCACGCCAAGCGCGCGGTTGATCTCTGCCAGCGTCTCTGCCGAAACACCGGCCTTCTTGACCTTCTCGGTTACCTCTTCAGCAGCCTTGGCCATCTGCGCCTGCACCCGCGCTTCCAGCTGGCGGCGGTACTCGTCCGAACCCTTCTGCGCAGACACCGCCGATTGCAGCGCGCGGCTCAGTTCCATGATGCCTTTTGTGGAAACGTCCCCACCTTCCAGCAGCTGGAACATCGCCGTCTTAAGCATCTCGGCCACGGCCACCGTTACCTGATCAGGACCATCGGTGCCCAGCGAGGTCACCAGTTCGCCCGACATGCGCTGCACCTCGTCCAGCTTGCGGAACTGGATCGCCTTGCGCACGGCATAGCGCGACCATGCGCCTTTCGAGATTGGCGGCAGGCC
>JBEQBV010000365.1:0-2072 GCA_041639635.1 Novosphingobium sp. | reverse complement strand
GCGGCTGATCGATCAGGCGCGGCAACGCAACCCCGCGCTAACCATCGCGATGATCAGTGCTGAGGGCGGCGCGGCCTTGCGCAATCGGCTGCACATGCGGCGCGTGCCACTGTTCGTGAAACCAGCCAATCCGGCGGCGCTGGCGGCGTTTCTGGCCGGTGCGGCGTCAGCCTCAGCTGATCAAATCAAGTCCGAGTGAACGCGCAATCAGCGCGGCTTGCGTACGGTTCTGCACATCAAGCTTGCGCATGATTGCGGTCATGTGCGCCTTCACTGTTGCCTCGCTCATGCCCAGATCGAAGGCGATCTGCTTGTTCAGTTTGCCCGCCAGAACTTCGAGCAGGACCTTTAGCTGGGTGGGCGTTAGGCCCGCCACTTCACGGCGCACCCGTTCGACCGGCTCGTTGCTGGCAACGGCGGCAGAGCGCCCGCCCAGCGCCACACGAATAGCATCCTCAATCCGGCCAAGGTCCACATCCTTGCGCAGGAAACCCACCGCGCCAAAGGCGCGCGCCTCTTCGGCCACGCTGGCACCCTCTGCGCTCGATACCACAAGGATCGGCACATCAGGCCGTTCGGCATGGAGCAGCGCTATCCCCGAATAGCCGACGGCACCGGGCATTTTAAGATCGAGCATGATCAGCTTCAGGTCCGGTGCATCGCCCGCCGCGCGCGCGGCTGCGGTCAGCGTCCCGGCCTCCACCACCCGCGCCTCCGGCACGACATTGGCCACCGCCATTGCCAGCGCCTGACGAAACAATGGATGGTCATCGGCGATCAGGATCGTCTCGCTCACTTCACTCCCCCCGGCAGGCCACGCAAGATCAACAAACGCCGTGCCGCACCGCCTGCAGCTTATCCGACAGCGCGGGATCGGCAAGCCCTGCCTTGACCTGCATTCCAACCGGCCAGCCATCTGCGACTTTGGTCGCATATGTCAGACCAATCGCCCGCTGGTTGCACCCTGCCAATTGCGTCAGCCTGCACATCGGAAAGTGTGAAATGCGCACGCCGGGAGAGGGAAATGTCGGGATCATTTGCAAGGAGTCTGTCCTTGCTGCTTGCTGCAACCAGTTTGAGCCTGCCAGCGCTGGCACTCGCCGCGGCCCCAGCTACCCGCGAAGCTGAACTGGAAGCGCGGCTGCTGCGGCTAGAGGCTGAAATGGCCGCGATGAAGGCCGATCTTCAGCAGGCCCGCGCCGAGCGGGTCAGCAGTCCCGACAATACGCAAGCCCTCGCCGTGGCCCGCGCCGCCGAAACCAAGGCCGATGCCGTCACCGCAAAGCTCGCGGCAATCGAAGCCAAGCCACAAACCGATGGCTTCAAAGTTGGCGGCACCACATACAAGATGGGCGGCTTTGTCAAAGTCGTCGGCAGCGTTACCCGCTTTGGCAACGGGGAACTGGCGGGCGGATCGCTTGGCAAGGAATTCTTCCTGCCACAGCAAATTCCAGTGGGCGGCTCTGCCAGCACTGATATGATCGGTCATGCCCGGCAGACCCGGCTGTTCTTCTCGACCAGCACGCCCGTTGGGGGCAAAGAGCTGAAAGGGCACATCGAGTTTGACTTTGCGCTTTCGCCAGCGCCGCTTGGTGCACAGCGCGCAACCAATGCCTATGTCCCCACCTTCCGCCGCGCCTTCATCAGCTATGGTAATCTGATGGTTGGTCAGGAATGGACAGCTTTCCAGAACCCAACCCATTTGCCCGAAAGCACTGATTTTGTCGGTCCCATGGATGGATCAATTTTCGTGCGACAGATGATGGTGCAGTATCGTCAGCCCCTTGGCGGCGGACTTGACCTTTATCTTGCAGCAGAAAACCCGCAGACGGAAACAATCAATACGACGTCTGCCGCGATGGCGGACATCGATCAGGACCGGTCGCCCGATTTCGTTGCCAAGCTGGCTTTCAAGGACAAGACGAAGGACCTGCACATAGCCGGGCTGGTCCGAACTATTTCAGTTCACAATGGCGGCACAGGCGACAATGCAGTCGGCTATGGTGCCACCGTCGGCGGCAAGATACTTTTCGGCCCGGAAAACCGCCATGATGTGCGCTTTATGGGCGCCA
>JBEQBV010000364.1:0-2124 GCA_041639635.1 Novosphingobium sp. | reverse complement strand
GACGCGGCAGATCAACCGCCGCTTCGGTATGGCCCGCGCGTACCAGCACGCCGCCATCGCGCGCGATCAGCGGGAAGACATGGCCGGGGGTGACGATATCGTCCTTGGTCTTGTTCGAATCGACCGCCACCGCCACGGTCCGCGCGCGGTCTGCTGCCGAAATGCCGGTGTCCACGCCATCGCGTGCTTCGATCGAAACGGTGAATGCTGTGCCATGGCGCGTACCGTTGTTGCGGCTCATCAGTTCAAGGCCAAGCTGGCCTGCGCGTTCGCTGGTCAGGCACAGGCAGATCAGCCCGCGCCCGTGGGTAGCCATGAAATTGATCGATTCGGGCGTGGCCATCTGTGCCGGGATCACCAGATCGCCTTCGTTCTCGCGGTCTTCGTCGTCCACCAGAATGACCATGCGCCCATTGCGCACTTCAGCGATGATTTCCTCTACCGAGGCGAGCGCGAAATCATCGTCGTCGCCATCGTCCATTGCTCGCGCCAGCTTGTTCAGCGTGTCGACTGTGGGGTTCCAGTCGGGCAAAAGCGCGTCGCGCAAGGTGTTGGGATGAAGACCAGCTGCGCGGGCAAGCGCGGCCCGCGAGATGATCCGGTCTTCGATGAGTTTGCGCGCACGCGCCACAATTTCCTGTGCCATGCCGATGTTCATCACACATCATGATGGCACAGGTCAACCAGAATCACATCAAGATGTTGGCTCTGGCACAGGAAGTGACTCTCCGATGGCATCCGCTACCATTTCCCGCAACGGCAGCCGCGCTTTCATGCGGATCGCCAGCAGCGCGGTGCCGCTCACTTTGCGCTGCACGAATAGCGTGTCCATCGGCGGAATGTGCCAGCTTGCACGGTCCGCCGCGATCACCTCGGCCTCGGCGCGCACCCGTTCAACAAACGAACGGTCGGCAAAGTCGAACAGGCCGGGCTTGCCAATGTGTCCGATCAGCACATCGATGGCGCGGTCCATGGCATCGCCATGGCGCTCCAGTTGGCCAGATGACACGAAGCCCACTTCCAGCAGCGCCGCGCGCAAAGCCTCGCGATCCTCGGCCAGCCCTGCACTCAACAGGCGGCGATAGGCCTCCGTCGTGCCCTCTGGAACCGGCCGCGCCGCGCCGAAATCCAGCAGCACCAGCCGCTGCGTATCAGGTTGCCAGCGGAAGTTGGCAAAGTTGGGGTCGGTTTGCATGAAGCCGAATTCGAACAGTTCGCGCAAGGCAAGGCCCAGCAACGCGCCCATCGCACGCTCGCGCACGTCCTGCGGCGCACTGGCCAGCAGGTCGATCGGGCGGGCATCGATGAAATCCATGGCCAGCACGCTCGGCCCGCTCAACGCATCGTGCGGCAGCGGCACCAGAAAGGTGGGATTGCCGGCCAGAAGCGCATTATAGCGCCGCATCATCTCGGCCTCGCGCACATAGTCGGCCTCTTCGTGCAACTGGCGCTTGGCCTCGGCCAGCAGTGGCGTGATGTCGAGCGTGGCGGGGAACAGGCCGGTCAGCTTCAGCAGGCTGGCCACATTGTCCACATCGGCGTCGATGCTCTTGGCAATGCCGGGATATTGCACCTTGATTGCCAGCACGCGCCCATCATGCAGCACCGCGCGGTGCACCTGCCCGATGGAGGCGGCGGCAATCGGCGTTGCTTGAAATGATTTGAACTGCTTGCGCCAACCCATGCCCCATTGCGCGGCCAGTACCCGTTCCAGCTGCGCAGGCGGCATGAAGTGCGCATTATCGCGCAGGCGAGAAAGGATTTCGGTCAATTCACGCGGCAGCACGTCTCCGGCATCAAGCGATATCATCTGCCCCAGCTTCATAGCCGCGCCGCGCAGGCGCGATAGCTGATCGGCCACGCGCGTGGCGTTCCTGGGCGTCAGCAGCAAGTCTGAAAGCTTGGGCGCTTCCCCCCGCGCCAGCCGCCGCGCGCCCTCGCTCAGCACGCTGCCCGCCACACCGCCTGCCAACTGGCCAAACGCGGCAAAGCGCGAAAGCCGCGCCGTGGGCACTTTGCGATACCGTGAATCGCTCATTTAAAGAGCCTTTGCAATTGGGGGCGGAAGATCAGGAACAGGCGGTAGAAGGCTTCGAGCATAACGCTCAACGGCCAGATGCGCGC
>JBEQBV010000363.1:0-2160 GCA_041639635.1 Novosphingobium sp. | reverse complement strand
CCAGCACAAGGCTGTTGCTGCGCCCGAACACGTCAATCTGGTTGGGATCACTGGTAGTTTGATTGCCGACTGGGATCGGGAAGCTGCGCGGTTCGACTATCGTGTCCGACACGGCACCGGCAATCAGAAACCAGTCATCGCTTTTCAGGAAGCCGGGGCGTTTGCCCTTGGCCAGCGGGCGATCTCCTTTCAACAGGCTGTGGTGAAAGGGATCGAGCGAGGAATGGCAGACCGAAGCAAGGCGCGGAAACAGTGTGTAGATTGCCTCATCGCGCTTGCCGGTGGTCTTGTCTTTTTGCGGGCAGAGCGAGGAGACGATGCGCCAGCGATCAGGCAGGGCCACATCGAGCGCAAGATTGCCCATCGGGCCTTCGCCGTCATACTTGTCATAGAAGGCTTCGGGCGGCGGCGCGTTGACCGCACCGGGATTGTCCTGCTCGACTTTTTCGGGAAGCTGCTTGGTATAGCCGGGGCGGCGGCGGCCATCGATCAGCGCCTCGTCAGCATCGGTTTCTCCGCCGGGTATTGCGGCATCCGGCGGGTTTTGGGCCTCGGAAACAGATTGAGGCTCGTCCGGCACCGGCTGATCGACCGGCTGGATCATGCCAAGTGCTGGCGCAAGCAGGGCAAGCACCTGCAGCATCATTTGCCCTCGCACACGTTCTGTTCGCTCGTATCGAGGAACGGCGCGAAGGGACAGTTCACGTAGCGCAGGCGCACGCCGCTGCCGATGGCGACCACGATGGTATCAGCGCGCATGTCCTTGGGCGCATTGCCGACTCCACCCAGTTTGGCCCCGGCGTTGTGCAGGCCGAGGAACGAGATCATGTCGTCCTGATCGATGCCATCACCCGACACGCCAATCGCGCCGACGAGCCGGTTCCCACGATAGATGGGGACTGAGCCGGGGAATATCTGGATGCCGTTGGCAAGGCGCTTTTTGCCGGTGGGCGTGTCTGGCACCGTTGAGCAGGTTTGCGGCGTATCGCTACCCGCGCCTTGGACAAAGCCAGCGTGCTGCACCACGTTCCCCGCCACCAGCGCGATCTGCAGGCCCGTGGCAAAGGGGCTGAAATCATCAATCGGGCGGGAAAATGGGCCGGGAGGGCGGCCCAGTTCGCCATCAGGGAAGTAGGGCCGCGAGAGGTTGCCGCCCGAACGATCGGCAAAGGCCTTGGCCCCGGTCAGCGCGGTCTGGTCCCCCAGAAAATCGCGCACCCGCTGAACGAAGGCGTCCGCGCCGGGTGTGGCGAGCAATTGCTGCGCGGCCAGTGGGTTGGAGAAGAACGCGGCCGTACGTGCCTTTTGCAGCGACACGTCGATGCCAAAGATCGGCGCATCGGGGCTGCGCACCTGCCCCAGCACTTCGCCGAAAGTATCGACCACGCTGATCGTCACTTGCGCGCGGCTATCGAGCGGGCGGCGGATCTGCGCGCGGGCACGGGACATTATGGTGAAGGCCTCTTCCAGCACAGCGCGGGCTTCTGCGGCGGTGAGCGGCTGGCCTACGGTGCCACCATCGGTCCCGGCCTTGACCGGATAGCGCGGGTTCCCAGCGCCATCGGTGAGCAGATAGGCATCTGCCAGCGAAAATTCTGACGCGCTGACTCGGCGGATGCCGCTGCGTTCCGTACCATAGGCCGTGCCCGCCAGAACGGCGCTGCCGTCATAATATCCGCTCACCGGGATCAGCGTGCCGCGTGTGTTGTTGATCGCGGCAAAGTTCGTCTGCAGCGCGGAAAGCTTAGACGGTTGGGCATCCGCAAAACGCAGTGTGGTGCCATCCGCCGTAATGCGGTCACCGCGAATGTCGGCGGCAGGGGCAAAGCCCTGAATGCCCGCCAGCGCGATGTATTCCTCGTCGTCCTCGTCGATGTCGGTGACGTTGGGATCATAGCCATAATCGCCATCAGCCATCACCCCGATGCCGCCGACGACCACGCCGTTCTTGTAGAGCGGCAGACCTCCCGGATCGGCGGCAAGGCCGAGCGGCGAACGCTTGGGGCCGGTGAACGCGGCTGCGCCAGCGTTTCCAGTGACAAAGCGAGTGTTGAGATCGGAACAGGGCAATTGGCTGAACTGCACGCCGAACAGCGGGCCGGATTCCAGCCCTGGCGTGTTGGGTGCAGGGGGGAAATGCTCCTGCACGATCATGCTGGC
>JBEQBV010000362.1:0-2168 GCA_041639635.1 Novosphingobium sp. | reverse complement strand
CGGTAGAGAAGGACGCGCGGTCATACGCGCAGGGTTAGCCCAGAAGCGTTAGGAAAGCGTTTGCGATCAACGGAACGCGGTGATCTTGCCCTTGTCGTCGAGGATATAGATCGTCTCGTTGGCAACGATGGGCGCGAGCGACACGCTTGTGCCCAATTTGGTGAACATGCTGGCAGTGCCATCCGTGACGGAAGCAGCCATCACTTCGCCGCGCGAATTGGCGACCCACAGACGGTTGCCAGCCAAAATTGGCCCAGTCCACAGGATCGGGTTCTTCTTTTTCTTCTCGTTGCGGAAGCGCTGAAGCTGCGTCATCCAGCGGACCTTGCCGTTGGATTTGGCGATGCAGAGCAGTTTTGCTTCATCTGTCAGCGCAAAGATCCATTCGCCCGCGATGGCGGGGGTTGAAATGCCAGCGAGGTTAAGCTCCCAGATCCGCTGGCCGGTGACCAGTTCATAGGCGGCCATGCGCCCGCCCTGCCCTAGGGCATAGACGCGGCCGTTTTCGATGATCGGATCGGCGTCAATATCGGTCAGCGTGGAAACCGAGGTGGCGATGCTGGTGCGCGCCAAGGCATCGGCCCAGAGTTCACGCCCGTTTTCATAGCGATAGGCGACCAGTTCGCCCGAGGAATAGCCCGCCACGATGGTGCCCTGCCCAGCGGCCGGAGAGGCGACGCCGAACACATTGGTCTGGCCGACCGAGGCGTTGGCGTTCCACAGCACTGCGCCATCGGGCGCGTTGAGGGTGACGATCTGGTTGTCCTGCGTCATCACCATGACCTGCCCGAAGGCGACCGTGGGCGATCCGCGCAAGGGACCTGCAGGCTTTACCCGCCATTTGATGGAGCCGGTGGCGGCATCGAGCGCTGCCACTTCACCCACCCCGTTCGTGACATAGAGGCTGCCATCATCGTAAGAGGCACCGCCGCCAAAGGTGGAACTGGAGCTGTTCTTGTCACCCTTGACCGAGGTTTCCCACACGCGGCCGCCGCTGGTTGCGTCAAAGGCGTGGACGACGCCTTCGGTGTCCATCGCATAGAGCTTGCCCCCGCCGACGACGGGCGATGCAGCAAGGCGTTGCGTGGAGGATGTGCCGCGGATGCTGGCCGTCCACGCGCGCTTGGGCGAATCGCCGATCAGCGCGTGGCCATAGGACTTGCTGGCATTGCCCCCGCCTTGCGCGAATTCGGTGTTCACCTGCGGCGCTGGCAGCACGACCGTGATCAGCGAGATTGTGTCATCGACCTTGGTGCCGGCTTCGATCTTCGACAGGATCGGTTCGCGCTGCCCCACGGTGGGCGTGGTCTTGGCCTTGTCCTTGCCGCCAAAGATGCCGCAGCTACCCAGCGCAAGCGATAGGACCAATACGCTGGCGAGCGATGCGCGCCGGAAGCCGGAGCGGTAGGTGGTTTCGGACTTCATGAGCAAGACTTCCTGAAAATCATTTCGCAGCCGGTGCTGTTGCCGGAACGACCTTGATCGCACCGGGATCTTCCACCGCATCAACGCCGAGCAGCCCCGCCATCTGCCGCGTGCGGCGGCGCAGCGTATCGGGCACGGTTTCATCCTTGGCAATCTGCGCGAACATGGCACCGGCCAGTTCATTCTTGCCCTGCTTCATGTAGGCAATGCCGACGAGTTCGCCCGCGCTGCCGAACCAGGCGTTGCCGGGTACGGCGAGAGGCTTCAGCCGCTCGACCACTTTGTCCGCACCGATCTTGTCAAATGTCAGCGCGACTTCGCGTATGGTGGCTAGATCGCGGAAAGGCTTGGGCGCATCAGCATCAGCCGCGATGGCGGCAAAGGCCTTTGCCGCTTCATCAGGCTTGCCCTGTTCGGACAGGACGCCTGCCTGCAGCATCAGGGCCGAGGCGCGATACCCATCGGTGCCGTCCTTGACCAGCGGCGCAACGTCTTCGCTGGCGGCCTTCAAATTGCGCACTTCCAGCTTGTCGATAGCCTGAGTCAGCACTTCGCCTTGTTCACCGGCAACGGTATTCTGATGATTTTCATACCACAGCCAGCCGCCAAGGCCGAGCAGCCCGGCCACGATCAAAGCGCCCACAGGCTTGCCATAGCGCTGGAAGGCGGTGAGCACCTGATCTTCGCGCAGCGCATCATCAACTTCGCGCAGGAAAGCGTCGCTCTGAGCGCCAGACTGCGCC
>JBEQBV010000361.1:0-2222 GCA_041639635.1 Novosphingobium sp. | reverse complement strand
GTCGTAATTGTCGCTCGACAGTTGCTCCTCGCAACAGCAAATGGTAGCCAGAATTCACCAACCGGCGCGGCCACCTATCGGCCATCATAATTGACGCCGACCGGACTTCGTAATCGTCGCGCTACAGCTTTGGCAGGGCCGATGGCCGATGCTTTTATCCGGCTGGCCCGCCACGGCGATCCCAATGGCGGGACTTTGCCATCATGGCCGCGCTACACACTCGAACGGCGCGATACGATGATCTTTGATCGTACAATCCGCATCAAAAGCGATCCGCGCGGGGAGGAGCGCAAACTGCTTGCGCCGATCCCCTATATCAAGCCTGGCGGTTAGAGTTTCCATGGAAAGGCGAGGCTAGGCCGGTTGGCATAGCGCGTCATGCCGATGGTCAAATCAGCCCCGCAACCGGGTGCAATCGTGACGGTGAAAGTGCGGCCAGCCACATCGCGGCGAACGCCTGATTCTGTCACAAAATCGATGCGATGTTCGCCAAATGCCCCGCCCTGGATAACCACTTCGCGCGGGCTTGGCCCGATATTGACCAGTGTTACGCGGGTTTCGCGGTCAGACATGCCGTGGACCAATGCTGCAACGTCTTCGGGCACGCCAGCGCGCTTTGCCACCGGATCGAAATAGCGCAAGCGGCAGTGCAGTGGCACGCCGCCTTGCGGTGGGCTGGTGCGCGACCATGGCGGGCGGGCGATGTGCAGGCCACCGGTCATGGTCTGGACCAAAGCCTTGGCCATGGCAGGGTTGTAATCAAGCGTCCAATCGGCAAGCCGCGTTTCGGACTTCGATGTATCGGCTTGGGCGGCGGCAATGCGCGCGTCCAGCTTTTCGCGGTCTGCCGCCAGTGCGGCTTCGGCATAGCCTGCGTTGCGGCCTTCGAGAAACGCGATCCACGGATCATCACCTGCCAGCGCCCGATCCTGAGGGTCCTGCGTTGCATACCAGATTTCAAAAGCGCTGGTGCGATATGGGCCGGGCTTCCAGCCGTACCATCCATCGGGACCGTACATCGTGGGAGTGGAGGCCACGCCATCAATGCGCCGTTCCGCATCGTTGATCCGCTGCAATTGGCGGCGCCACAGCCGGATGTATTCCATATCGCCGCTGAGCAGCAATGCGTTGTAAAATGCCGTGATCGCGCGTGGCACGCGATTACGGTGTTCGCGCAAACCGGTTTGAGGAACCTTGGGCGAAAAGTTCCAGCCATAAGTGCCGCCCCACCAATCAGGTGCGATTTTTCCATCGAGGCTGACTTTGCTGGGGATTATGCCACCATTGGCGCGGGTGCGTTCGGCCCATGCTTCAAAGTAATCAAGCGTCCAATGCCGAAATCTGTCACCCAGGCCCAAAGCATAGGCATTGAGGCCCAACGTGGTGGCTTGGAGATTCAGCGGATTATCGCCAACCACATCAGTGTATTCTTCATAATGAGCCAGAAATTGGGCGTAATCGTCCTCACCATGTTCAAGGTGAAAGCGGCTGGCATCAAATGGATCCCCTGCCCAATCGAGCGCCGTGGCCTTGCGTAGCATCGGCCCACGGCTGCCGTTCATCAAGCTGCGGATCACCCGGTGGCGCGGGTCGTAATTGCCGACTGAGCGATCGCGCCCAGTGTAAAGATCAGCAAACCGGCGCGTGCGCACGGCCAGTCGGGGATCGTTGGGCGCGCTTAATCCCAAAACGTTGAAGGTGGAAAGGCCTTCGGCATTGTGCTGCCAATCCATCTGCACCGGAAAATCGCGGTGGTACATGCCATGCCGCGCAATCGCCACTTCTCGGGTGCGGGCGCGACCGTATTGGCGCAGGTGGCCTTCCCAGAACCGCTGCGACAATGTGAGAAGTCTGTCTGAAGCGCCAAGCGCGTGCAGCAGAACCCAGTCATTGGTAAATTCGGCAGCATCATCAGGGCCATCGTTCGCGCCCCAACGGACAAAGCATTTCAGCGCGTCGCCGGCATCGACATAGCGTTGGTAATACGCCTCGCAGGCCAAAGTGTGCGCATCCAGGAGTTCGCGCTGCAGATGTGCCCAGCGCGGCGCGGCCATCGGGGTGTTCAGTGCAATGGGTTCCATCGTCTTGCGCGGTTGCGCCCCGATGGCGGACGGCAGGGCGGAAAATGATGCAAGCCCTGCAACGAAGGTGCGCCGGTCGGCCTTCATGCCGGCAATTCCAACCGGCGGATCGGGCCGACGATGGCGGTATAGGCGATGATG
>JBEQBV010000360.1:0-2282 GCA_041639635.1 Novosphingobium sp. | reverse complement strand
GCCAATCTGGAGCGCCTGTCCAAGCTGTTGGGTGGCCGCAAGATCAAGGTCCAGATCGCAGGCGCCATCCCCACACTGGAATTCCAGAAGGGCATTCTGCCCGCTATGCAGGAATCGGTGCGCAAGATGCGCGAAGCTGGTGTCGATGTGTGGCCGGGCTATGCCCACGTTTCGCCCACCTCGACGCTCAGCCTCGTCAAGTCGCTGATCTTTGCGCAGTCGAACGATTATGTCTGGCACGAAGTGGTGCTGGAAGACGATCACCACAAGAAGGCCGCAATGCTGGCCGATCCGGCATGGCGCGCCCGCGCCCGCGAAAGCTGGGACACGCAGGCCTGGGATCATTCCCCGCTGAAGAACCCGCAGGAACTGTTCCTGATCGACAGCGAAAACGGCACCGGCCCGGTTGGCATCACGCTGAAGGAATATGCCGACAGTCTGGGTCTGCACCGGTCCGATGCAATGGCCGACTGGATTTTGAAGAACGGCACGCTGTCCACCGTCCACATGGCTCCCTTCCCCAAGGATGAGGCGCTGACGCTGGAACTGATGAAAGACCCCAAGACGGTCGGCAACATTTCGGACGCCGGCGCGCACCTTCAAATGCTGTGCGGTGGCGGTGAAAACGCGCTGTTGCTGACGCAATATGTGCGGGAAGAAAAGAAGCTGACGCTGGAAGAGGCTATCCACGTGATGACCGGCAAGCTGGCTGGCCACTTCAACCTGCACGACCGCGGCGTGATCGCCGTGGGCAAGCGCGCCGATATCGCCGTGTTCAACATGGACGAAATCCAGCGCCGCGAAATGGTGAAGGCGCACGATGTGCCCGATGGCAAGGGCGGCAAGACTTGGCGCTTTACCCGCGCTGCCATGCCCACCCGGCTGACGCTTGTGAACGGCGTGCCGACCTTTGAAAACGGGGCCTTTACCGGCGCAATGCCGGGCGAATTCCTCTCGCCTGCCAACGATGTCGCCGAGCTGGCCGAGGCTGCGGAATAAGCGGCATGAAACCAGATTGGGGAAGCCTTGACCAGCTTCCCTGAAGGGGGCGTCCATCCCTCCGGACGCCCCCACCCCCAATTCAAGAAAGAGGATGCCAAGCCATGAGCGAAGCCAAGATCGGTGAAGCCGACCGCGCCTATTTCAACGGTGCAATCCGCAAGATCGAGACCGAAAGCTCGGTGCTCGTCAGCTCGTCCAAGTACCTCAACCATGCCGGCTTGCGCGCGCTGATCGCGCAGGAAATGCTGCGCCGCAACGGGCCGGATCTCCCCAACACGGCCTACATCCCCGAAGTCGCCCAGATCCTGCACGATCTGGAAGACATGCACCGGATCATCGAACTGTTCGAAATGGAAAAGGCCCGCCTGCCACAGTTCAAGCGCTGGCTCGAACGTCGCAGCCTCTCCAACTTCACGCTGGCCGAAACCGAACATTGCGCGCCCGGCACGCTGGGCGCTGCGATCTACAATTTCATGGCGAACTCGGGCTATCAGCTCGATCTGTTCTTCCAGGAAATTCAGGTGGTGAACGATTTCACCTATTACCTGCGCCAGACAGCGCTTTCGCACGATATCGAACACATGGTTTCCGGCTTTGGTCCCAACCATGGCGGGGAAGTGGCGCTGCTTTCGGCGAACATGCATGCCAAATCACTGTACTTCCACCCGGAACTCAGCAACTTCTTCAGCCGCATCGCTTTTTATCTGAAGGCAAAGACGGTGATGAAGGACGGCCTGTTCTATCCCGAAGCGATGGTCGTCAATCTTGAAGCCGAATTCCTTGGCGCGCAGCAGGGCCGCAACTGGAAATATCCGCTGATGCTGGTCGATTGGCGCGAATATATCGACGTGCAGATCGACGATATCCGGCGCGAACTGAACATCACCCCAGTGATCGACAGCCGCTGGGATCTGACCAACCGGCTCTGCAATGAAGATGACCCGCACTATGGCGAGCCGCTGATGGAAGCGGCCGAGTGACGCATCAGGTGATCGTCGCAAAGCCACCAGACTGAACTGCCGGGCGGCAAGGCGCGTATGCGTTTTGCCGCCCGATTGGCGTCACGGCGGGCAACGCCGGGCGGCCCAAGAGGATCAAGACCATAACGGAGGGAGAGAGATGATGAAAGCACAGCATATCCGCACAGGGCTTCTGCGCGGCTCGATACTGGCTGCCGGGGCACTTGCGCTGACCGGGGTTGCCCATGCTGAAGAGCAGGCCCCTGAAGATCAGGCAGCGGCTGAACCGCAAGCCTCTTCGGGCGCGGCGCAGTCCTCCAT
>JBEQBV010000359.1:0-2286 GCA_041639635.1 Novosphingobium sp. | reverse complement strand
CAGGCGATGAAACCGTAATGGCCGAAGCCGTGGCGCGTAATGTCAGCCTGCATGCAGGCAGCGATCCGCTGCTCGTGGCCCGCCGCGCCCGCGCTTTTGCAGCAGGGCTCGATCTGGTGCCGGCCTTTCGCGTCCTTGATGCAGAGATCGGAAAATGAGCGCGCAAAGACTGCCTGAACCGGAATTTTCGCACATCCTTGATATCCGCCAGATCGGCGCCGAACCGGTTGTGCTCGTGCCCGATGCCGATGCTCGCCGCCGCCTGGCTGGTCGCTTTGGCATCACCGCTATCGATGCCATGCGGGCCGAACTGCACCTGTCGGTTGATGGGCAAAAGATTGAAGCCAAAGGCCACCTGAACGCCAGCATCGTGCAGATGTGCGCCATTTCGGGTGAGGATTTTCCGGTGAAGATCAGCGAACCGGTGGCCTTGCGCTTCATCCCTCCCACGCCTGCTCACACGGCGGATGAGGAGATCGAGATTACCGCCGACGATTGCGACGAGATCGAATACGAAGGCACCACGTTCGACCTTGGCGAAGCCGTGGCGCAAAGCCTTGCCCTTGCCATCGATCCCTTTGCCGAAGGGCCGAATGCGGACAAGGCGCGGGCGGAGCACAAGCTTGGCGGCGATATCGCCTCTGGCCCCTTCGCAGCGCTTGCCGCGCTGAAGAAGGACTGAGCCTTTGGCTGCGAGCATCGCCCGCCCGCAATCAGGCGCCCGTTCTGGCGGCCGTGATCTGACCACTGGGCCGATCCTGAAGACGTTGGTCCTGTTTGCGGCTCCGACGCTCGCCTCGAATATCCTGCAATCTTTGAACGGTTCGATCAATTCGATCTGGGTTGGCCAGTTGCTGGGCGAAGGCGCGCTTGCTGCCACGGCCAACGCCAACGTCGTGATGTTCCTCGTCTTTGCCGCCGCGTTCGGCTTCGGGATGGCGGCCACGGTAAAGATCGGGCAGGCCTTTGGCGCGGGCAACGTGCTGGCGGCACGCCGCACCTTTGGTTCGGCGGTGGGCTTTTGCGTAATGCTGTCGCTGGTGATCGGCGCGTTGGGTTGGATTTTCGCGCCCGAACTTCTGACCGTGATGGCCGCGCCGGGAGAGACCTATGGCATGGCGCTCATCTATCTGCGGGTGATCTTTGTGGCGATGCCCGCGTCCATGATTACCGTCATGCTGGGCATGGGCCTGCGCGGAGGTGGTGATGCGGCCACGCCGCTCAAATTCATGATCCTGTCGGTGGTGCTGGATATTGCGCTCAATCCTTTGCTGATCGCAGGGTTCGGCCCAGTTCCAGCCATGGGCATTGCGGGATCGGCGCTGGCAACGGCTATCGCTTCGATCGCATCGATGATCGGCATTGTCGGCTATGTCTATTGGAAGGACCTGCCGCTGCGTCTGCGCGGTGCGGAATGGGCTTGGCTCTGGCCCCGCCGCGACGAGTTGGGCTATATCCTGACCAAAGGCCTGCCGATGGGCGCACAGATGCTGGTGATCTCCGCCGCTGGGATTGTGGTCATCGGCCTCGTCAACCGCGAAGGCTTGCTGGTGAGCGCGGCCTACGGCGCAGCGCTGCAACTGTGGACCTATCTGCAGATGCCCGCCATGGCCATTTCCGCTGCGGTCAGCGCCATGGCGGCGCAGGCCATTGGTGCGGGCCTCAACGATCGGCTTGGACGGATTACGCGCTGGGGCGTCTTGCTCAACCTTACCGTCACCGGCCTGCTGTGCGCATTGATCCTGCTGTTTGATCGTCCCGCGCTCGAACTGTTCCTGGGCGTAGGCAGCCCGGCGGTGGAAGAGGCCCGGCACATCCAGTTTCTTGCCAGCTGGAGCTATATCCTGTTCGGCATAACTGTGGTTCTGTTCGGCACGATGCGCGCAGGCGGCGTGGTCTGGACACCGTTGATCATTTTGACTTTCGTCATGTACCCGGTCCGGCTCGGCTTCTATTATCTGCTCTACCCGCAGATTGGTGCAGATGCGCTGTGGCTGGCCTTCCCGGTCAGTTCATTGGTGGCCGTGGCGTTGTCCGCCTACGCTTATAGCAGGCCGCAATGGCGGCAGCGCGCAAGGGCGGTCCCACCCGGCCAGTGCGAGGAAGAGACGAAGGCAGACGCTGATCCCGCTGGTCGGTTGACGCCCAGCCTGTAAGGCTAGGCAGCGTGGACAAATTCCGCGCGGATCACGGTTGCCCTTAAAAGGGCCCCAGCAAGGCGCGAGGACGAAGGAATAGTGGGCCTATTTCGAGGCCGAGCAACGCGGCTGGGGCCCTTTTAAGGGC
>JBEQBV010000358.1:0-2295 GCA_041639635.1 Novosphingobium sp. | reverse complement strand
TGAAGCACCCTATGACGATGTCACGATCTTGATCCGCATACCCGGCTTGATCTGATCGGGCGTATCCAGCCCGTTTACTGCCAGAAGATGCGCAAGCGGGCTTGGCATCGCGACGCGCTTGGCAAGGTTTTGCGCGGTATCGCCCTGTTTTACGGTAATCACCCGCACATACCCGTACACGGGCCCCTTGTCTGATTTGTAAGTAAGACGCAGCCCATTGATGGCATTGAGAAAACGGTCGCGATTGCGGGGCGCGTCGGTCCCGCCTTGCTGTTGCGCAAGTGCTAAAGCCCGCTTTACACGATCAATCGGCTGGGGATGGACCTGCAAGTAGGCGGGTTTCTCTGCTCCTGTAGGCACGATATAAGTCGCACGCCATTTATCGGCCTGTTCCATTTGATAGAAGGCGCGTGCCGCTCCAAGCGAATCAAGCCCCAGCCTGCCGTCGGCCAGAAAACCGACCTGATCCGCCTGGAACTCCTGTTCCTGATTGTACGTGATGTTCTTCAGCATCAGCGCTTCCTTGATTTCCGGCGCCCGGCGCCGAAACCTGCTGCTGATCATGCCGAGCTTGTACATCGTCTTCGAAACGTTTCGGCGCGACATTTCCTTAGCGGAATGGCGATTGACAGCATGGCCAACCTCATGCCCCAGGATCGCAACCAGTTCTGCCTCATCGTTCATCCATGCCAACAAGCCAGCGTTGATATAAACGAAACCGCCCGGCCCTGTGGATGCGTTGAAGCTGGGATCATTGGTCAGACTGAAGACGAATTGATCAGGATGCTTTGCAGAGACCTGTGCAATACGCTTTGCCAGAGCAACGACATAACTGGTCAGTGCCTGATCAGGATAGGGACCACCGGATTCGGCAAGATTGGCTGCATGCGAGCGTTCGCCGATCGCCCGCTCCTCAAGCGGGTTCATGAACATGCCGGGGTCTTGCGCTGTCACGGATCCGCTGCAAAGCAGCACCGACAATAGCGCGCCCCCAACCAGCAGCTTCCTTGCGATCATCGCCTGCCCTCCCTTTGTCCCGATCAATCCTGCACCAGACGGATCTGTTCGATCTTCCCGCCCGAAAAGCTGAAGTACAGTTTTCCACTCCCACGCGATGAGCGCATGGCGGAATAAACCTGATAGTTGCTGTCAACCTGTGGAGGCTGCGGCCGGACGCCCTGATCATCGCGCGCGGCATCACGCATGCGGGCAGCGACGGCCTGTTTGCCGGTGGCGCCATCCCGCGGCGAAACCAGCCGGACATTATCGTGCAACAAGGCTATGCCCGCGTTGATATCGCCGGAATTGATTGCAGCGACATATCGTGCGGCAATTGACCGGCTGACATTGGCTTCGCGCTCCAGACGCGCCCGCATTTCGGCGCTTGCCGCAGCACGGCGGCGCTGTTCGGCCTCCGCCTCTGCCAGAGCAAGTGCATCGCGCCGAACTTTCAGATCGGCTACGATCCTGCCACCCGCGCTGTCTGACGGCGATGGAACAACCTCTAGCGCAGCCACGATGCGATCGATGGCAGACGGCGTGCGCGCTCCTTGGGACGCGGCACTGATCTGCGCGGAATTGTATTCGATCATTGACGCCTGCATGGCCGAAAGGCACCGGTTGTATTTTTCCACCATCGGCGAAAGAGCGCCGCCGAACCCTTGTGCCAGTTGCTCCAGCTTCCTGCCGTCGTTCGCATAGGCGGCCAGAGGATGAGACGTGCCTCCCACCAGATCGATCCCACCATCGATCTTCGACATCTCAACCCAACTGGCCAGCATCCATTGCGCCAAGGCGCTGGCCGTCCGCGCCGAAGTTGCGGCAATCGCATCGTCCAGCGTTGCGAAACTCTCCTGCATCGAACGACTAGGCTTTCCGCCCTGCTGCGCTATTTCGGCCTCGATCACGCGGCGCGCTCTTATGGCCTCTGCCATCGAGGCCAAGCGTCCGTTGGCATAGGCCCAGTTTTCCTGCCGCGCCTGGGCAATTTCGGCAGGCGAGGACAGACCGGCGACCGACAACGGATTACCAAGATCGGGACAGGCAAAGGACTGCGCCCATGCCAGGGCTTTTTGCCCGCGCGCAATGGCAGCTTCATCCTCGGGCGTGCGCCCCATGGCAGAAGTGCTTGCCATGAGGATAGCAACAGAGAGCAGCGCCTGACCGAGCCGCCGCATGCTTACTTCTCTTGGCGAAGTTTGGGCTGTGCCGCACCGGCAGAAAGCAACGCTTCCGGTCCGATCCGTGCCCCGTTGCTATCGAACGAAGCTGTGATGATCTGAGCGCCACGCAAGG
>JBEQBV010000357.1:0-2324 GCA_041639635.1 Novosphingobium sp. | reverse complement strand
CGAGCACGTTCGGCATGACCATGGTCGCACGGTGCTGCAGTTGAGTTGGAGCACTCCCAGCGGCAAGCAGATCGACACGGCGCTGTGGCCCGGCTGCAAGAGCGTCGGCTGTGTGGTGTCGCAGCGTATCGTCGGTGACAAAGTCGCGGAACTCGAAGAACGCTATTACATCAGCTCACGCGAACTCGGCGCCGAGGAATTGGCCCGCACGGTTCGCGCGCATTGGGCCATCGAGAATAATCTCCACTGGATGCTCGATGTCTGCTTTGGCGAGGATGACTGCATGATCCGCAAGGACAACGCCCCGCAGAATCTCTCCTTGCTCAAGAAGATCGTCCTCAATTTGATCCGTGCCGACAAGACCGACAGTACCAAGGCGAGCCTGCGACTCAAGCGCAAACGCGCTGCCTGGGATGACGATATCCGCATGAAAATGCTGGGGCTTCAGGCGCTATGATGTCCGAGTGCGGAGGCCCTGGTGCGTGATACCAGAGGGTGAGGCGATGGAAAGGCAGATTCGGAGGTGGGGCTGGGCACAGGGCAATCGCACCGTTACGTCATAAGCCCAAGCACCTCAGCGCGGAACGAATCTGATGCTGACGCGAGCAGCCGCTTGTTTTTTATTCCGGCCTTGACCGTCGTATTGAGCCGCAGCAGATTCATCACGATATGGCGAACGATGGCGAGGTTGTTGGCGGCAAACCCGGTGCGTACGCGAGACTGGTCTTCATTGAGCTGGACGTCCAGGCACCAATGAAGCCGGTTCTCCACCTCCCAGTGACTTTTCACCGCACGGGCAATTTTGGCCGCATCGGCCGGAAGGCTGCTGATGTAATAAGCGCGCTCGATGCTGGTTCGATCACCCACGGTGCGCTCACGTTCGATGACGGCAAAGCTGCGAAGATCCTGCCACTGCTCGTTCTTGTAGAGGCGATCCACCGCGTCGTAAGCCCAGCAGCGGCGGGTTTCGATGCGGCCGTGGTTGTTCGTGGCAAGGGTGACTTCATCGGTCGACGTGGCGGTCAGTTTGCCTTTTGGATCGAGCCCGGCAAACATGATCGAATCGAGCAGGCCCGGATGGTTGTCCTTCACGCACAGCACATAGTCGGCCTTGCCCTCACGGATCGTCTGGGCAATCTTCGTCTGGGTGCCCATCGCATCGATGGTGACCGTTGTGCCTTCGAGGGCCAGTGTCCTGAGCAGCGCCGGGATCGCTGTGATTTCGTTGGACTTTTCTGCCGTGGCCGTTTGTCCCAGCACCACTCCGACTCCTGCCGCAAAGGCACTGACCATGTGCAGTGGATGGGCGTCAGCATCCTTCTTGTTGACCGTGCGGCGGCTTGTTTTGCCGTCGATAGCCACCACGCTGTCCTCGGCGAGCGCTGGAATCACCATGCCGACCCAGCGTCGGAAGGCGGCTTCAAACTCTTCGGGTGTGATCATCCCGAACACCCGCCCGAGCGTGTCGTGGGAGGGGATGCCACCTTCAAGCTTCATGAAGCCGCGCAGCCAGTCGAGTTTCGCCTTGGCCCACAGATGAACGGCGACAAAGTCGTCTGCGCCGCTGAGCACCGCGCACACCATGACGGTCAAGAGCTCAGCCAGGTCGTGCTGCGTGTGCCGCTTGCTGCGCGGATCGGAAATCGAGACAAACACTTGCATCAGCGGCATGACCGTACCTGTCTTCATGGGAGACCCAAAAAGCCAGGAAACTACACAAAATGCGGCGCTGTGAACAGGGGGCTCGTAATCGCATGATTGTGAACGAGAATTTCGCTGGGGTTATGCGGTGTCGATGCAATTGCCCTGGGGCTGGGCAGAGTGACTGTGCTGGCATTGTGGTCGCGGCCGGCGTCAATCCGGCCGATGTTGGGGGGACGGCCGCCAGCGCCGGCCTGGAGGGGGGTGATGCCTGTGTGAACTTCGCGTCGCGGGGAGCGCCCTGCTGGCCTTTGTGGGGAGTCTGTGAATGTGCCGATCAGCTTGCCCTATGCATCGCAGTGGTGCATTTCGCTATATATCGGAGCATATAAAACTGCGAGGGAGGCATCGTGATTGCTCTCCCGCGGTGCAGCAGCCCGGCGGAGCTGCATGATGGATGCGCGAGGTGGCGGTCGCTCAGACGGCGACGCCGATGATTACCGATGGGGCCTTGAACACGGCGGCGGCCGGCACGCCGGTCTTCAGTCCGAGGGCAGTGGCGCCGTCGCGGGTGATGGTGGCGAACACGGTCAGGCCGTTGGGAAGGCTGATGGCGACCTCGGTGCTGACCGGGCCTTCGGTGAGGGCGCTTACCGTGCCTTCGAGACGGTTGCGGGCCGACA
>JBEQBV010000356.1:0-2326 GCA_041639635.1 Novosphingobium sp. | reverse complement strand
CACTTGACCATCGAACATAGACAAAAACACGCACCCGGAATGAACAGTTGTTCAGAAACCACCGAAACCGCACATGCTGAGCGGTTGAAACTTCATCTCAATGGCAAGAAACCATCGCTTCATCGCCAAGACAGAACCCGAATCGGGACTGGCCAAGTTTTCTGTGCATGACACATTTCACTTCGATATCGCCCCGCAACACCATGGCGATTTCAGCCATGCTCTTGCTTTCTCCAACCATGGTGCAGGCGCAGGAAGTTGTTCTGCCGACAGCCGCACCCCCTGCGGTTTCGCCTCCCGCAGTTTCACCTGCTGCTGAGCCCATCGTCAGGCCGACGATCGTTTTGCCAGTGCCAGACGCCCAAAGCACTACGATCGCACAATCGCCAGCACCGTCCACACCGGTCGCTGAACCCGTTGACACCGCGCCGGCTTTGCGTGCGGAAGGTGCTAACCGTGGCGGTGCTGCAACCTCCGCCCCCGTGTCGCGCGTCGATCAGCCCGCCCTGCCTACGCAAGCAAGGTCTGCGCAAACAGGGCCTACGTCCGCCGGCACTGCCCCCGCCACTACCCCCGCCACTGCCCCCGCCACGTCACCCGCCACGCCTGCAATGCCGGAAGTGGCGCAGGATCAGGCTGCATCGGCACTGCCCGAAGAAACCCCCTTTTCCGCACCGCCTGTTGCCGCAGAAACCAGTACCAACCCATCCTCGTCTGAATGGGCCATCCCGGTCGGCCTTGGCGCAAGCCTGCTCGTCCTTGGCGGCATAGCGATGGCACGGAGTCGTCGCCGTCGTCCATACGAAGAGGATGTGAATTTCATACCGCCAGTGATCACTCGTCCAACGCACCCGGCAACGCACCCGGCAACGCGCCCGGCAACGCGCCCGGCGATGTCGCAGACGACTGCTACACCCCAGCAGACCGTCCCCGAACGACTGACGGCTTCGATCACGACGCATACTGCGGCAACAAAGCCGCATGACGACTTGCTGGAACGCATGGTTGCTGCTGCTCCGGATGCGCGCAATCCTTTCATCTCACGCAAGGCGCGTCGCCGTCGCGCCCGTTTGATCTTGCAGTCAATGCCCGATGCCGCTGGCCCTCAAACCCAGAACCCGCTGGCACAGGCGGAATCTGCAGGATACGTACATGCGCGGTTCGTCAGGGTGCCTGAGCACGCCTGATTGCCGGGCGTGAACACCTCTCAGAATTGACCAGGATGAGTTCACCGACCGCCTTGTCTTGGTAATGGGAAGCGAACCGGTTCGACACCGTCGGGCCGGGTCGCTTCTTTTCTGGCGGTTGACTCAGATTAGTGATTCCGCCATGGGCCGCTCGACTGGCAAGCCGCAACGCCTGCCGATCATCCGTCCGAGACAGTTGGTGTGTGGGATTTGCCCACACTTAATCTCCAACCTAGACGGGGAAAAGAGTTTCAGGCTCCTCCGGTCCCTTTACGGACCCATGGTGGCCCTCGCGACCTTTCACCTTCGGGTTAAGGCGCACCTCCTTCCCTTGTCACGGACTCGCCGGTGGTCTTCGGGCCATCGTCAAACGTAGCCGACCGCCCGGGCCTTTCCGCGCGGTCATTTGTGAAGGAGTTAGGCATGGATCGTTCGCAGAAAGCCGATTCGGTCGCCTTCCTGAGCGGAGTCTTCAACGAGGCCGGCGCGGTGGTCATCACCCGCAACCTCGGCATGACGGTGGCCCAGTCCACTGCCCTGCGTAACAAGATCCGCGAAGCGGGCGCGACCTACAAGGTTGCGAAGAACAGTCTTGCCAAGCTTGCCATCGCGGGCACCGATTACGAAGGTCTGGGTGATTTCTTCACCGGTCCTACGGCAATCGCGGCGTCCGCCGATCCGGTTGCTGCCGCCAAGGCAGTGATCGAATTCGCCAAGACCACCGACAAGATCGAAATCGTCGGTGGTGCAATGGGTTCGCAGGTTCTCAATGCCGATGGTGTCAAGGCTCTCGCCTCGATGCCTTCGCTCGATGAACTGCGTGGCACGCTCATCGGCCTCATTCAGGCTCCGGCCACGAAGATCGCCCAGCTCACGACTGCTCCGGCAGCCAAGCTGGCTCGCGTCTTCGGTGCCTACGCCAAGGAAGCCGCATAAGACCGTTCGTTCGATTTACGCTCGACGCGCCGTTAGGGTGCGCGGGCGCCACAAGATCAGGAGTGAAATACCATGGCCGATATCGCCAAGCTCGTTGAAGAACTTTCGAAGCTGACCGTCCTCGAAGCAGCTGACCTTGCCAAGGCACTCGAAGAAGCATGGGGCGTTTCTGCCGCTGCTGCTGTCGCTGTTGCTGCCGCCCC
>JBEQBV010000355.1:0-2382 GCA_041639635.1 Novosphingobium sp. | reverse complement strand
AAAGCGGCCCGGTGGTGCCCCCTGCCGGGGACGTCGCCTTGGCCAATAAGCGGGCCTTGGCTTGACAAATACGCGGCCATCGCCTGTTAGCCGCGTGAGTTTCCCCTGCCCGATTGCAGACCGATTGGAAAGAGTTTCGATGCACCTTTATCGTTCCCATACCTGCGGCGCGCTGACGCGCAGCGATGTCGGGCAGACCGTCCGCCTTTCAGGCTGGGTGCACCGCAAGCGCGATCATGGCGGCGTGCTGTTCGTCGATCTGCGCGATCACTATGGCATGACGCAGATCGTGGCCGATGTTGATAGCCCGGCGCTGGCGATCCTCGAAGGGTTGCGCGTGGAATCGGTGGTGACCATCGATGGCGAGGTGAAGGCGCGGTCCGATAGCACGGTGAACCCGAACCTGCCGACCGGCGCGATCGAGGTCTATGCGCGCGGGGGCACGGTGCTTTCGGCGGCAGAGGAGCTGCCGATGCCGGTGGCGGGCGAGCAGGAATATCCTGAAGACATCCGCCTGCGCTATCGCTTCCTCGATCTGCGGCGCGAGACGCTGCACGCCAATATTGTGACGCGCACGAAGGTCATTTCCGACATGCGCCGCCGGATGGAAAGCGCAGGGTTTACCGAATACTCGACGCCGATCCTGACGGCTTCCAGCCCCGAAGGCGCGCGCGACTTTCTGGTGCCGAGCCGCATTCATGCCGGCAAGTTCTATGCGTTGCCGCAGGCGCCGCAGCAGTACAAGCAGTTGCTCATGGTGGCAGGGTTTGACCGCTACTTCCAGATTGCGCCGTGTTTCCGCGATGAAGACCCGCGCGCTGATCGTCTGCCGGGCGAGTTCTACCAGCTCGATCTGGAAATGAGCTTCGTTACGCAGGAAGAAGTGTGGGAGACGATGGAGCCGGTGATTGGCGGCGTATTCGAGGCGTTTGCCGCGAAGGACGGCAAAGTTCGCAAGGTTACCCCCACCGGCAGCTTCCCGCGCATTCCCTATGCGGAATCGATGCTGAAGTATGGGTCGGACAAGCCTGATTTGCGCAACCCGATCATCATTTCCGACGTGTCGGAAGAGTTCACGCAGTCGGGCTTTGGCCTGTTTGAAAAGATTGTCGGCACCGGCGGTGTGGTGCGGCTGATCCCGGCACCGGGTACGGCGGAGAAGAGCCGCAAGTTCTTTGACGAAATGAACGACTGGGCGCGCGCCGAAGGCCATGCGGGCTTGGGCTACGTCACGCGCAAGGGCGGCGAGTTCGGCGGGCCGATTGCCAAGAACCACGGGGCCGACAAGATGGCCGCGCTGTTTGACAAGCTGGGCCTTGGCCCTGACGACGGCTGCTTCTTTGCCGCTGGCAAGGCCGAACAGGCCGCCAAGCTGGCAGGCGCAGCGCGCACCCGCGTGGCTGACCAGCTCGGCCTGATCGACAAGGACGCTTTCGAGCTGTGCTGGATTGTCGACTTCCCGTTCTATGAATGGGATGAAGAAAACAAGAAGGTCGAATTCAGCCACAACCCGTTCTCGATGCCGCAGGGCGGAATGGACGCGCTGTGCAATCAGGACCCGTTGACGATCAACGCCTTCCAGTATGACCTTGTCTGCAACGGCTTTGAAATCGCATCGGGTTCAATCCGCAACCAGTCGCCCGAAACGATGGTCAAGGCGTTCGAGATTGTGGGCCTTTCCAAGCAGGACGTGGAAGAGCGCTTTGGCGGCCTGTACCGCGCGTTCCAGTATGGCGCACCGCCGCATGGCGGGATGGCAGCGGGTGTGGACCGCATCGTCATGCTGATCTGCGGGGCACAGAACTTGCGCGAAATCACGCTGTTCCCGATGAACCAGCGCGCTGAAGACTTGCTGATGGGCGCGCCGTCTCCAGCGGCGCTCAAGCAGTTGCGCGAACTGAACATCCGCGTGGTGGAGCAGACCAAGGGATGAATTGTAACTGGCCGGGTGTGGCGTGATCCACAGTCCACCCCTTGCCAGCCTGCAATCCGTTCATTAGGGCGAAATCCGAAACCAGAATTCCAACGCTTTCCTTCGAAGGGGCATTTCATGAGCGATACCGCCGACCGCGTTAAGAAGATCGTTGTCGAGCACCTCGGCGTAGAGGCAGACAAGGTCACCGAAGAAGCAAGCTTCATCGATGATCTGGGCGCTGACTCGCTTGACATCGTCGAACTGGTGATGGCGTTCGAAGAAGAATTCGGCGTCGAAATCCCTGACGATGCAGCCGAGAAGATCTCGACCGTGCAGGACGCGATCAAGTACATCGACGAAAACAAGGGCTGATCGCCCCTTTCCCCGTTTTGCCCTGAGCTTGTCGATGGGCTGCCCACGGTGTGAAGCGCCGGGCAGGGGAGGACTTCGGCAGGCTCAGCCCTATT
>JBEQBV010000354.1:0-2413 GCA_041639635.1 Novosphingobium sp. | reverse complement strand
TCATGAAGTTGGCAAGGCGGCCGAACAGCAGGCCCGGCGGCACGCAAACCGCGATGTAATCGCACACCCGCACGAAGTTCAGACCTGCCCGCCATGATACCCATGCAATGGCGAGGACCACACCGATCAGTCCGCCGTGAAAGCTCATCCCGCCTTCCCACAGCTTGATCAGGTTTTGCGGAGCGCTCAGCAATTCGGGCGCATAGAAGATGGCATAGCCCAGACGTCCGCCGAGGATGACGCCAAGCGTGGCATAGAAAAACAGGTCATCGGCGTGGCGCTGTGCGAGGGGGGCACCGGGCTGTCGGATCATCTTTGACAAGTGCCAATAGGCAAATACGATCCCGGCGAGATAGGCGAGCGAGTACCACTTGAGTGCAAAGAAGCCGAGGTCGAGCGCGATGGGTGAAACGCCCAAATCTTCCCAGCGAATCGGGCCGGAAACTGCGCTTTCGACCCCCGCAGAGGTGGCCGACGTTACGGCAAGCGCGGTTACCGTTGACACTAGTGACAGCAAGCGGTGAACTCCCTACAAACTTCGGATTGGACCCGCATCCGTGCTGCCGAACGCGCCCTTGTGGTTACCGTATTGGCACATGGTGAAGGCCACAGGCAAACCCGAAAAGGCCCACACCGAGATGGGCCTGCGGGCAAGGAGAGATGAAAGGGTAGCATGAAGACCGAGCTGGATCTTGCCATGGACCGCGCTTTTGGCGCGATGACTGCAGAAGGCGGCATGTTCCATACGGTTCCCATCCGGCGGTTTGACAGGGACCTGCCGATGATTGCTGCGGCACCGCCGCACCTGCCCGCCTACTTTGCCTACTTCTGCGCCACCCATGGCGACAAGACCTTCATCGTCGATGGCGATACCCGGTTGACCTTTGCGCAGGTATATCAGGCTGCGCGCCACGTTGCGGGTGGCCTGGTCGAAGGTTTGCAGCTCCAGAAGGGCGAACGGGTGGGCATTGCGGCTCGCAATTCGGCCAACTGGGTGATTGCCTACATGGCGGTGCTGATGGCCGGCGGCTGCGCAACGCTGCTAAACGGCTGGTGGCAGGGTGAGGAACTGGCGGCAGGCATCGATCTGGTCGACTGTCGTTTTGTGATTGCAGACGCATCACGCGCCGCACGGCTGGAGGGCCACGCGCTGCGCGCAACTGTTCTGCCGATGAAGCACGATTGTCCTTACGCCGAAGGCCTTGCCGCATTGCTTGCCAATGGCGGCGGCATGGAAACGACACTGCCCAGCCTGACCGGTGATGATCTGGCCACCGTGCTGTTCACGTCGGGCTCCACTGGCGTTGCGAAGGGTGCCTATTCCGACCATCGCGGCGTGGTGCAGGGGACGATGAACTATGTCGTCCAGACCGCAGGCATGCTGGCCATTCTCACCGCACGGGGGGAAGCACCTGCGCCCGATGTTCAGCCGACCACGCTGGTCAACGTGCCACTGTTCCACGTCACCGGCGAAGTGCCGGTCATGCTTCAGTCGTTTGCCATTGGCCGCAAGCTGGTGCTCATGCCGAAATGGGACGCGGCCGAGGCTATGCGCCTGATCGAACAGGAAAAGGTGACCTACTTCGTCGGCGTGCCGCTGATGAGCTTTGAAATCGCCACGCACCCAGAACGGGACAAGTACGACCTTTCTACTTGCGTGTCGTTTGCAGCGGGCGGCGCCCCGCGACCTGTTGAACACGTTGACCGCATCCGCAAGGCCTTGCCCCATGCCTTTCCGCTGCTTGGTTATGGGTTGACCGAAACCAACGCCGTCGGTTGCGGTAATGTCAACGAAAACTACATGGCCAAGCCCGGCAGCACCGGCACCGCGTCAAGGCCTTTGGTCGATCTCGCGATCCTCGACGATGCCGGTCATGCTTTGCCGCAAGGCGAAATCGGCGAAGTCTCTATTCGGTCGATTGCCAATTTCCTCGGCTATTGGAACAACGAGAAGGCGACGCGCGAAGCGGTCACCGCAGACGGTTATTTCCGCACCGGCGATCTGGGTTATCTCGATCCCGAAGGCTATCTGTTCATCGTTGACCGCAAGAAGGATATCATCATCCGTGGCGGTGAAAATATAAGCTGCATCGAGGTGGAAAGCGCCATCTACGCGCACCCCTGCATTGCCGAGGCCAGCGTGTTTGGCTTGCCGGATGAGAAGCTGGGTGAAGTGCCCGCCGCTGTCTATCTCGCCAAGGAAGATTGCTCAGCCACCGAGGACGAATTGCGGGCGTTCCTGAAAGAACACATCGCCCCGTTCAAGGTGCCGGTACGTTTCTGGGAAGTGCACGAAGCCCTGCCGCGCCTCGGCACCGAAAAGGTCGACAAGCGGTCGCTGCGTGAGCGCTACACCCGCGAATGGCTGCAAGGTTGAAGCAGGAACTGGAAGACACTGGCAAGGCTTGGCAAT
>JBEQBV010000353.1:0-2496 GCA_041639635.1 Novosphingobium sp. | reverse complement strand
AGCGTCTGGCTCCTGCCCGAAACGCTGTTCAAGGACGTGATCCGCCTCACCCTGCGCCTGCTTTACCGCGTCGAAGTCAACGGCATGGAACACATGCCCAAACCGGGTGAACGCGCGGTCGTCGTCGTCAACCACGTCAGCTTTCTCGATGGTGTGCTGCTCGGCGCATTCCTGCCCGGCAAGCCCACCTTCGCCATAAACACCCAGATCGCGCGGTCGCTGATGATCCGCCCATTCCTCAAGCTGTTTCGCGCCTTCCCGGTCGATCCCACCAACCCGATGGCCGCCAAGGCCATGGTCAAGGCGGTCAAGGAAGGCCGCACCCTCGTGATTTTCCCCGAAGGCCGCATCACCCGCACCGGCGCGCTGATGAAAGTGTTCGACGGCCCCGGCATGGTGGCCGACAAGGCCGACGCGCCGATCATCCCGGTGCGCCTCGATGGCCCGCAATTCACGCGCTTTTCCTACATGCGCGGCAAGGTCCGCCTGCGCTGGTTCCCCAAGGTCACACTCACCGTCCTGCCCCCGCGCCGCTTTGCGATAGAGGGCGAGATGACCGCCCGCCAGCGCCGCGCCATCGCGGGTCGCCGCCTTTATGACGAGATGAGCGCGATGATGTTCGCCACGTCAGACACGCAGCGCACCCTGTTCAGCGCCCTGTGCGAAGCGCGCGAAATCCACGGCGGCAAGGCACTGGTGGTGGAAGACGTGAAGCGCGAACCGCTGAGTTATGACAAGCTGTTCGCCGGAACCACCGTGCTCGGCAAGCGCCTCGCCCAAGGCACCGCGCAAGGTGAAGCGGTGGGGCTTCTGCTTCCCAACATCAACGGTGTGGTCGCCGCGTTCTTCGCGCTGCAATCCATCGGCCGCGTGCCCGCCATGCTCAATTTCACCGTGGGCGTGGCCAATATGCGCTCGGCCTGCCTGACCGCTGCAATCCGCACTGTCATCACCGCCCGCGCCTTCGTCGATCAGGCCAAGCTGCACGATGTGATCTCCGCGCTGGAAGCAGACGGCCTGCGCATCGTCTGGCTCGAAGACGTCGGCGCCACCATCGGCGCGTTCGAGAAACTGCGCGCTTTGCTCTCCGCAGGCCGCGCCGAAAAGCGCCACCTGAAGCTCGGCATCTCCCCCGATGCCCCCGCCGTCATCCTGTTCACCAGTGGTTCCGAAGGCGTGCCCAAGGGCGTCGTCCTCACCCACCGCAACCTGCTGTCCAATTGCGCGCAGCTGGCCGCCCGCATCGATTTCAACGCCAGCGACATCGTGCTCAATGCCCTGCCGGTGTTCCACTCCTTCGGCCTCACCGGCGGCACGCTCCTGCCCCTGCTCAGCGGCATCCGCGTGGTGCTTTACCCCAGCCCGCTCCACTACCGCATCGTGCCCGCCCTCGCCTATGACGCCAACGCCACGATCATGTTCGGCACCGACACGTTCCTGTCAGGCTATGCCCGCATGGCCCACGGCTACGATTTCTACTCGCTGCGCTATATCTTTGCGGGCGCTGAAAAAGTCCGCGACGAAACCCGGCGGACCTATGCCGAAAAGTTCGGCCTGCGCATCTTCGAAGGCTATGGCGCAACCGAAGCCGCCCCGGTCATCGCGGTCAACACGCCGATGCACTTCCACGCAGGCTCTGTGGGCCGCGCCCTGCCCGCTATTGAAACCCGGCTTGAGGACGTGCCCGGCATCACCGAAGGCGGGCGTCTGTATATTCGCGGACCCAACGTCATGGCCGGATACTTCCTCGCGTCAGACCCCGGCAAACTCCAGCCTCCGCACGAAGGCTGGCACGATACCGGCGATATCGTCACTATCGACGATGCCGGGTTCATCACCATCCGTGGCCGCGCCAAACGCTTTGCCAAGATCGGCGGCGAAATGGTCTCGCTCCCTGCGGTAGAGGGCTATGCCGCCAAGTGCTGGCCGGGCTTCGATCACGCCGTTGTCACCCGGCCCGATCCGAAAAAGGGCGAACAACTCGTCCTGTTCACCACTGCGCCGGATGCGACGCACAAGCCGCTGCAGGCATGGGCCAAGGCGAATGGTGTCACCGAACTGATGATCCCGCGCGATATCCGCGTGGTTGAAGCCCTTCCCGTGCTTGGCACCGGCAAGCTGGATTACGTGACGATGGGTGAGATGGCCGTAACCCCCACCAGCGCCGCCCCGTTCGATGAGGCCGAGGAAGAGGCGGTGTAACCGGGCGCTTTATCCCTCGTACAAACCCTGCGCCATGAACCGCTCGATCCGCGCCTCTTCGTGTTTCACATCAAGGCCCCTGCTTTCCAGCCAGCCATCATCGAAAATGGTCGAGGCATAGCGTTCGCCTGAATCGCAAAGGATGGACACGATCGATCCATCCTGCCCCGCCTGCGCCATGCGCGTTGCCAATCGCGCGCAGGCCACCAGATTGGTGCCGGTCGATCCGCCCACCGCCCGCCCCAGATGGCGCGAAAGCACACGCGCTGCGGCAATTGATGCGCGGTCCTCCAC
>JBEQBV010000352.1:0-2499 GCA_041639635.1 Novosphingobium sp. | reverse complement strand
TGCGTCTTCCCTCCTGTCGCGGCCGTTGCTGTACGGTGCCACGCGGGGAATCGCTCTTGGACCAAAGGCCCGTGGCGGCGCGGCTAGATACGGCCTGAAAGCGAGGGTGCGATGCGCGCAAAGCACCGTCGCGTCAAGGGCGGGCGGCCTGCATTTTTCGCAGATGCGGCACGATTTGACGACTAGAATGGCTTATTGATTTGCAATTGCAATATGCGGCACTTTGCTAGGCTGTGGGCTTGGCTTCGGGCAAGACCGGGGGCACCTTGCGCGTGGCATAGAGGCATCCGGCGACGATCAGGCTGACACCGACGAGCATGGTTGGGGTCACCGGCTCGGCAAAGGCGATCCAGCCAACGATCGCGGCCCAGATGAACGCGGTGTATTCGAGCGGCACCAGCACTTGCGCCTCGGCCCGACCATAAGCCCAACTGAGCAGCATGAGCGACGATGCTGACAAAATTGCCGAAATGACCAGCAGCCACCACACTTCGCCAGTGGGGAAGGGCGCAAGCCACCACGCGCCAATACCGAGGAAGCCGAACTGCACCAGGGCCTGGAAGAATGCGACTTCCTCCGGCTTGGCCAGAAGCGCCTGCTGGCGCTGGAGCACGAGGTTCCAGGCATAGAGCACGGCCGAGACCAAGGTGGCGGCAAGGCCTTTCACCACCTCGATATCGCCCGAAGTGCTGAACTGGCCCATCGCGATCACCACCACCCCGGCAAGCGCCAGCACAGAACCACCGATGGCCGAGCGCCGAACCTTCTCGCCGAGCAACAGTGCCGCCAGATAGAGCGCGATCAGCGGGGCAATGAACGACAGCGCAATGCCTTCAGCCATGGGCAGGCGGACAAGGCCGTAGAAGAACAGCGTTGCCATGATCGAGGCCACGCAACCGCGCAGCAGGTGCACCCGCAGAGTCGCCCATCGTGGCCAGCCCTGGCCGCGCCACAGCCAGATCGGCAGCATGATCAGGGAGGCCGCAAATCCGCGCCAGCACATCGCTGCATAGGCACCGAGCAGGAGCGACGCTGCCTTCATCACGCCATCCATGACCGAGAACAGTGCAAGGCCAAGTATCGTGGCAAGCACCGGGAGCAAAGGCAGGCGATGGTGGTTCATGACACGAGGCCATAGGCAATGCGGTTGTGCGTTGAAACCTTTCAATCTGCGCGACTGTGGTGCGATGGCGGGGCGAGATCGCCGATTCAGGCTGCAGTCAGGCGCGGCGCTTGATAGTGTCCGCGGCTTGGGGCAGGACATCCGGGTGTACGAGTTGGCTCAGCAGAGCGTCGAACGGGGTATTTGCGAAGTGAAGCGTGTGAACGATGGAATCGGCCTTTCCGGCAAGCTCGGCATGGCCCTGCTGGCGACCGCGCTGGTCTCGCAGCCGGCTCTGGCCCAGAATGCTGGGGCGCAAAATACGGGTGCGTCGGCTGGTCCGATCGACCTGACCAAGCAGGCCAAGCCGGCCCCGGTTCCTGCGCCATCCGTCGCCGTGCCCCAAGGTCCGGCAACGGCTGTCGCAGCCGCACCGCTTGCGCCCGAGGCAGCGCCGCACTGGACCCCTGCCGATGCACAGGCCCTGCTCGCGACGATCAAGGGCATTGGCGCCGAGGGGCTCTTTGCCAAGGACTATCAGCCCGATGCCCTCGCTGCCGCGATTGCCAAGGGCGAAGGCAGCGAACTGGACGAGACCGCGACGCGCCTGTTCACCTGGCTGGCCGAGGATCTGCGCGATGGCCGCACGCCGATGACGGCGCGCGTGCAGTGGTTTGCAGTCGATCCCGATCAGGACGTGAACCCCACCGCGCTGATTCTCGGCGATGCCTTGGCCAAGCATGACGTGAAGGGTGCGCTGATGGCGCTCCTGCCGACCGTACCCGACTATGCCGAATTGAAGGCTGCCCTGCCCAAGGCGCAGACCCAGAAGCAGGCCGCGCTGATCCGCGCCAACATGGACCGCTGGCGCTGGCTGGCGCGCGATCTTGGCACGCAGTATCTGCTCACCAACGTGCCTGAGCAGATGCTGCGCCTGACCGTGCGCAACAAGATCATCAGCACCTACAAGGTCATCGTCGGCAAGCCCGGCAAGACTGCAACGCCGCAATTGGCCGAAACGGTCGAGGGCGTGATCTTCAATCCGACCTGGACGGTGCCGCAGTCGATCGTCGTTGGTGAAGGGCTGGGGGCGCGGCTGGTCGGCAACCCCAAGCAGGCCGAGCGCGAAGGCTACAAGGTGACCAAGGCGGGCGACGGCACGATCTATGTCGTGCAGCAGCCGGGCGACAACAATTCGCTGGGCCGCATGAAGCTGGACATGCCCAACGAGCATGCGATCTTCCTGCACGACACCCCCAACCGCAATCTATTCAACCTGCCGGCCCGGGCGCTCAGCCACGGCTGTGTGCGTGTCGAGCGGGCGACCGAGCTGGCCATGACCATGGCGATCCTTGGCGCGAACATGACGCCCGACGATGCCGTGGTGGCGCACAATT
>JBEQBV010000351.1:0-2514 GCA_041639635.1 Novosphingobium sp. | reverse complement strand
CGGAGGCGGGGTTGATGGCTGCGCAATCCTCCATTGTATGGAACGGCAAGGCCGTGAAGGCGCGGATGCGCAAGGCGATTGTCGATGGCGTGAACAAGACGATGGGCGCGGCGGTGGAGCATGCGCGGCGCAACCACGAGTGGAATGACCAGACCGGCGACCTGACGCGTTCCATTCAAGTGACGAAGTTTGCCTACCCGGATGAGAAAGGTGTCGTTGGCCAGTGGGGTTCGTCGGATGTGGAATATGCGCTGATCCAGGAACTGGGCGGCGTGATCGAGCCGAAGAACACAAAGTATCTGGCCATTCCGGTGACCGATCTTGCCCGTAAGGCCGGGTCTCCACGCGTGCTGGCGAACCTTGCCTTTGTGCAGAGCATCAAGGGCCAGCCCATGCTGGTCGATGATGAGAGCGGCGAGGTTCACTACATCCTGAAGCGCAGCGTGACGATCCCGGCGCGGCCATACCTGCGCCCGGCAGGCGATGTGGCTTACCCGGAGCTGGCGGCGAACATAAACAAGGCGTGGGAGCGATACAGGCCCGGCACGCCCGGTGGTGGCAATTCAGGCAGCGCACCTTCTGGTGGGGGTTCCGATGCCTGACATTCCGGGCGATCCTGTGGGCGCAGTGGTGGCGATCCTTCTGGCCGATGCGGATGTGGCGGCGCTGGTTGAGCAGCGCGGGTTTGGCGGTGAGCTGCCTGCGGCGCAGACACGCGACATGCCGCGCCATGCCTTTGTGGTGAAGGCATCGGGCGGGACGGCCATGAACGGCCAGGGCTTTGCCGAGTACGATACCCAGCGGGTGGACCTGTATTGCTTTGGCCGCACGCCGGCCGAGGCGGCGAGGCTGGCCGATCTGTGCGGGCTGAAGCTGCGGCGGGCGCGGCGGCAGGCGGCGGCAGGAACGCTGGTGCATTCGGTGCAGAGCGCAGGCGGGTTTTCATCCGGGCGAGAGCCGGTGACCGATTGGCCGCGCGCGTGGCGATCGTTCCAGGTCTGCTTTGCGCTGACCAAGGTTGGGCCCTGATCAAAGTAAGCTAAGAGGAGACGACGACATGCAACCTTATGAAATCATCGGCCAACCGCTCAGCCTGTGGCTTGCGCCGGTTGGCACCGCCTTTCCGGCCGTGAGCGCCGCGCCATCATCGCCGTGGGTGTTGGTGGGCACCAGTGGCGATCGCAGCCAGAACGAAGAAGGCGTGGTAGTCACGCACAATGAGACGCTGAACAAGGTGCGCACTGGCGGTTCGACCGGGGCCGTGAAAGTGTTCCGGCCAGACGAGGACCTGATGTTCCGGCTGACACTGCTGGATGTCAGCCTGGAGCAGTACAAGCTGGCGCTGAATGGCAATACGCTGACCACGGTGGCAGCAGGATCAGGCACCATCGGCACCAAGTCTGTTGGCCTGAGCCGAGGCAAGGATGTGACCACGTATGCGCTGCTGGCGCGTGGGGTTTCACCTTATGGCGATGGCTTTAGCATGCAGTACCAGGTGCCGCGCTGCTATCAGGCTGCAAGCCCGGCGATCACATATCGCAAGGGCCAGCCTGCAGGAATCGAGCTGACGTTCGAAGCGCTGGAAGATATGGGCGCGGCCAGCGCAGACGTTCGGTTCGGGACGATTGTGGCGCAGCACCAGGCGGCGCTTTGATCGGTCGCGGCATGGGCACCATTGCCCATGCCGCGACGATGCAGTAAGGGACCGGGGAGCAAGGCTGCCCGGTCCCGCGTCTTTTCTCCCTGATCATCAATCCAGATTGAAGCCTGTCACGGTCAGATGACCGGGGCGCGCGGGGTGTGTTTTGCCCGGCATATGCCAGCCCATGGCAACACCCCAAACCCCACCCGAAACCGGCGAAGCGCAGCAGGATTTCACGCCCGACGGAGGGCCGCTGCTTGACCTGACGACACTGATCACGCGGCCGACAATTGCGATCACGCATGACGGCACGCGGCACGTGGTCGAAATCCTTTCGCCCGACGAGCTTTCGATCATCGACAGCCACCGGTTTGGCATCTGGGGCCGCCGCATCCAGCAGCTGGCCGACGAGGACAGCGACGAGGCCGAGGCTGAGCTGACCGCGCTGATCGACAAAGTGGCGCGGCGGGTGGCGGTCGGCGTGCCCGATGAAATCTATGCCGTGCTGAGCGGGGCGCACAAGCAGGCGATCAGCGATGTTTTTACCGGGCTCTTGCTGCGCAATCGTCTCGGCGTGGCAGGAGCGATCGCGAGAGCGGCGGGCGTGCCGATGGAGATGCAGGAGGGGCTGGGGATAAGCCAGCAGACTGGGGCGAAACCATCCCCCGCCTCGTCCGGTTCTTTGGACAAAGCCCGCAGTGGTGGCTGGCTGAAGCGCCTTCTGCGCTGGTCAGGGCGTTCATAAAGATGCTGCCGCGCCTGCAGGCCGAAGAACAACTGGACGCGGTGCGCACCGGCGCGCTGGCGGCAGGATCGTATGAGCGGGACACGCAGCGCGAGATGTTTGACCGGCTTCACCGTGCCGCATCCGG
>JBEQBV010000350.1:0-2537 GCA_041639635.1 Novosphingobium sp. | reverse complement strand
GCCGCCGCGCCCATGCCGTGGGCGATACCTTGCGCGTGATGCTGGTGGAAAACATGACCACCGCCAAAACCGCCAGAGCCCAGACGCAGAAGCAGGGCCAGTTCAATGTGGTCCCACCCACCGCCGGTCCGCTGTCGTTCCTCAATCCCAATGCCCTTAATGCTTCGGGCGGATCGTCGTTCAATGGGCAGGGCAATGCCACGCAAACCAGTTTGCTGACCGGCGAAGTGGGCGTGACCATCGTTGAAGTGCGGGCAAACGGCACCGCGCTCGTCCGCGGGGAAAAGCGCATGGTGCTAAGCCAGGGTCAGGAATGGGTGCAGTTTTCGGGCATCGTGCGGCTTGGCGATGTTGATCAGGAAAACCGCGTCCTGTCCTCGCAAGTTGCCGATGCGCGCATCGAATATACCGGCAACGGATCGATCAACCGCGCCAGCCGCGAAGGCTGGCTCAGCCGCTTCTTCAACGCCATTTCGCCCTTCTGACGAGTGCCCAAGACCATGCTCCGCTTTGTCCTTCCCGTGCTGCTGGCGCTTTCAGCCCTCCTGCCCACCCCGGCATTGGCCGAGCGCGTGCGCGATCTGGGCGAGTTTCAGGGCGTGCGCGCCAACCAGCTCACCGGCTATGGCATCGTCGTGGGCCTTGCGGGCACCGGGGACGATAACCTTGAATACCTGACGCAGGCCATGCGCGGCACTGCCGGAAGGCTGGGCGTGCAATTGCCGCAGGGCATCAGCCCCCCGCTCAAGAATGCTGCAGCCGTGCTGGTCACCGCAGAGCTTCCCGCCTTTGCCAAACCCGGCCAGCGGATTGACGTGACCGTATCGACCATAGGCCGCGCCAAGTCGCTGCGTGGCGGCGCGCTGATCATGGCCCCGCTCTATGGTGCAGACGGGCAGATCTATGCCATGGCACAAGGCAACCTTGCCGTAGGTGGCCTTGGCATTGCCGCGCGCGATGGCTCGCAGCTTACCGTCAATATCCCCACCGTTGGCCGCATTGCCGAAGGGGCGAGCGTCGAACGCGCGGTATCAACCGGTTTCGACAGCGGCGAAGTGCTGCGCTGGAACCTTTTCGACGCCGATTTCCTAACGATCCAGCGCGTGCGCGATGCAATCAACCAGCGCTTCCCCGAAGCCGCTGCAATCGAAGACGGTGCAACGCTCGCCCTGCGCCTGCCCGCCGGGGCCGATGCCCGCGCCACCACCATGGCCGCCATCGAAATGCTCGACATTACCCCTGCCGAAACCCCGGCCCGTGTGATCGTCAACAGCCGCACTGGCACCGTGGTGATCAACAGTGCAGTGCGCCTTGCACCTGCTGCGATCAGCCATGGCCGCCTGGTCGTTAAGATCGACGAAAAGCCGCAAGTCTCGCAGCCCGCCCCCTTCAGTCGTGGCCAGACCGCAATCACCCCCAACAGCGACATCGCCGTCGAGGAGAAGGAGGCAAAAGTCGCGCTGTTCAAACCCGGCGCATCGCTGTCCTCGCTGGTCGATGCGCTGAACAAGCTGGGCACCAGCCCGTCAGACCTTGTCGCAATCCTAGAGGCGCTGAAACAGGCAGGCGCGCTGAAAGCCGAGATGGTGGTGATATGACCGCGATTTCCTCAACCTCGTCAGCGGCCCTCTCGCTCACATCGGCAACGCCGACCGACAGCGAAAAGCTGGCGGGCGCGGCCAAGCAGTTCGAGGCCATTTTTCTGCGCCAGATGCTGGCTGCGGCCCGCTCGGTCGATTTCGGCGGCGATGACGTGTTCGGCAAGATGGACGAAACGTTCGTGCAGATGCGCGATGAACGCTTTGCCGAAATCGCCTCGCAATCGGGCGCGCTGGGCCTTGCTGCGCAGATCGAACGGCACCTGGCGGCACTGCTTCCTGCAAATGCTGCAACCACCGCAACAGAGGCAGGATAAGCCATGGGATCAGACCTCCTCGCCATTGCCCGCAGCGGCGTTCGGGCTGCCAAGATCGGGCTGGACCTGACCTCGCAGAACATCGCCAATGCCTCGTCCGCAGGCTATGTCCGCCGTTCTGCCAACTTCGTCGAAGTGGCGCAGGCCGGTGGCGCAAACCGTATCGGCGATCTTTCGCTTTCAGGCGTTCGGCTGGATGGCATCGTGCGCAATGCTGATGCCTTTCGCCAGGCCGAAGTGCGCCGCACCGGATCGGACGTTGCCCGTGGCAGCGCCGAAGTGGCGGGCCTTGCCAACATTGAATCCGCCATCGAACAATCCGGCGTCTACGAAGCCATCGTCGATTTTGAATCGTCGCTGCAGCGGTTGACGCAGGATCCGGTGGACACCTCGCTGCGCGCCTCGGTGATCGAAAAAGCGCGCACGATGGTCAACACGTTCAACATCGCCGGGCAGGAAATGGCAGCGGCGGGCGAGGGCCTGCGCTTTCAGGCCACCGATGGCGTAACGCAGGTAAACCGCATCGCGCAGGAACTGGCGCGCACCAACAGCCGCCTTGCCCGCGCTTCCGATGTCAGCAGCGATCAGACCGCCCTGCTCGATCAGCGCGACAAGCTGCTCG
>JBEQBV010000349.1:0-2540 GCA_041639635.1 Novosphingobium sp. | reverse complement strand
CCCGCTTCGCGTCCCATGCCCGCGATTGTTCCGGCAGCGCTGTTCAGCAGCTTGACGAAATCGGCGATCATCGGGTTTTCACTCTGCATGGGCTTGGGTCCTGCTCTCGCGCTCGGCCATAATGGCGAACGCGGCACCTATTTGGTCGGTGCAGGTGGCTCCTGCAAGTGGCCGAATGGTGAAATCAGATTTCCACACGCACGGGACGCGAAGACCCGAAGGCCCCGTCAGCGTCCGGATTCAGCCGCCCGAACTCGTACGTCAGCACCGATGCGAAGCACACCCAGGCAAGATAGGGCACCAGCAGCATCGCTGCCACCGGCCGCACCCGCCAGAACAGGACGATCGTGACGACGATCATCACCGCCATCGCCACCGTGATCCAGAAGGCGACGGTGATCTGGTGCAAGGCGAAGAAGGCCGGAGACCAGGCCAGGTTGATCGCAAGCTGGACCACGAAAGCGGCAACGGCAGGACCCCTGCCTTGTGCCCCGCGCGCTGAAAGGATCATCGCCAGCGCCAGGCCCATCAGCAGGTACAGCACCGACCACACGATCCCGAAGGCTGCCGGTGGCGGATAGATCGAGGGCTTGACCAGATCGTCGAACCACGGGTTGCCCGGCTCGCTGCCCGCGGCCTGCCCTGAAAGGAAGCCAAGCGCAACGATCAGGGGAATTGTGAACAGCGCCCAGCGAAGAAGGCTGGCGCGGAGCTGGCCGGTAGAAGCGAGGTAGTTCATGGCACCCGTTGGTTATGCGCAGAAAAGCGCGATTCGCCGTGGATATTGGCGGGGTGCAGGGCACTGCGCAATGCGAAGTCCATCCAACCGCAATCCCGGTCGGAGACAGATACGGTGGATAAGTCAGTTTCGTTCCGCTGAAATCAGGAACTCGACGTTTCCTTCAGGCCCGGTGATGGGGCTCGGCACGATCCCCTGCACGTCCCAGCCTTCCGCTTCCAGCCACGCGCGGACTTCCTCGCACACCCGCTCATGCAATGCAGGATCGCGCACTACGCCGCCCTTGCCGACCTCGGCCTTGCCCACTTCGAACTGCGGCTTGATCAGTGCCACTAGCCGCGTCGGCCGCGCGGCAAGCGCAAGCGGCACCTCCAGCACCTTGCGCAAGCTGATGAAGCTGGCATCGCAGACGACCCAGGTGGCGGGGCGATCGATATGACCCGGCGTCAGGATGCGTGCGCTGGTCTGTTCCAGCACGGTGACGCGCGGGTCCTGCCGCAGCTTCCAGGCAAGCTGATTGGTGCCCGAATCCACCGCAAACACGTGATCCGCCCCGCCTTGCAGCAGCACGTCGGTAAAGCCGCCGGTGGAGCTGCCGATGTCCATCGCAGTGACGCCTGTCGGGTCGAGCCCGAAGTGCGCGATGGCGTGCGCCAGCTTGATCCCACCGCGCGAAACCCACGGATGGTCGCGTCCGCGCACGTCGAGCGGGGCATCGCTGGCAAGCGGCTGGCCCGCCTTGGCGATCTTGGTTTCCCCCGAGAACACCAGCCCTGCAAGGATCAGCGCCTGCGCGCGGGCGCGGCTTTCGACCAGCCCGCGCTCCACCAGCAACTGGTCCACTCTGGCCTTCTGTTTCGGGGTGCGGGTTGAGGTCATGGCAGGTTCCTTCCATAACTGGCCCATGAAGATCAACCGCGCCTCGCTTCCCGGCCCCGTTTTGTCCAGTGCCCTCGCGCTCATGGTTTCGGCCTGTGCCGCGCCCACGGTCGTGCCCCAGGCACCAACGCCAGCGCCTCGCCCGGCACCTGCGCCGCCCCCGCCTGTACCGGCGGCGGCTGCGCCCAAGGACTGGCGCGATGCTCCCCAGACCGCTGGCGACTGGACCTATCAACCCGGCATTGCCCGCTTCGGCAGCCCGCAAGGCACCCTGTTCGCAATGGCCTGCAACCGCAACGCGGGAACGATCAGTCTGCTGCGGACCGGCACGTCGAGCGTGGCCCTGCCGATGACCGTCGCGACCACCAGCGAGACTCGTGCCCTTTCGGCAGAGCCCGCGCCACAAGGCCAGCCGCAGCTCGTCACAACCCTGCCCGTACGCGATGCGCTGCTCGATGCCATGGCCTTCAGCCGCGGGCGTTTCTCGGTGGAAGTGAACGGGTTGCCGACACTCTATCTGCCCGCGTGGGCAGAAGTCGGCAGGGTGCTTGAAGACTGCCGCAGGTAAGCGAAGGTCAGGGGTAGGTTGCAGGCAGCTCGGGGCCAGGTTTCATCACCGGCGGCCCGGGCTGGCCAAGCGATCGCAATGGTTTCAGCAGCCACCATTCGCAGACGCGAAGCGGCAATTCTGACGGCAAATTTTTTTCGCGCAAGACTTGTTGTTTGTGCGCGGATGACTCACATTCAGGTCAAGGTCGAAGAGCAAACGCACTCCCGGCCCAGCAGGCCAAAAACCTGCGACTTTGGCTCAACAGCGCGAAAGGAGGTGATCCGATGTCTCATGGTTCAGCAGAGAGGTCGGTACAGTCCCGCGCGAGGCATTATCGCTGAGTTTCGATTAAGCGATAAAGGCTTCGTGGGC
>JBEQBV010000348.1:0-2541 GCA_041639635.1 Novosphingobium sp. | reverse complement strand
ACGTTGGATTGCCGTTCGATGCCCGATGCAACCTCTTGTGCCACCTGCTCAATTTGTGCGGTCGAGCGCTGATACTCGGCCCGCTCGATGGCAAAGACGCTGAGCACGGTCACCGCCATGGTCAGCGCAAAAATGCCGACAGGCACCCCTCGCGGAAAGCGCTCATACCACCTTGGGGTGAGCTTCTTATGGGCAAGAAGCCTCTCCATCGCGTTTCAGCAAACCTTCCAGCTTTTGGCCGACACCATGCCGGACGTTTGAATGATCATGAGCTTACCAACGAACACCTTCATTCCATTGCATCTTTTTTCAGACAAAGGAATCGTCCGATGCAATCAATCGGAACTGTATTGCACAACGGGAACCGACCGGTCCTGATATCGTTCCACAACTGAAGTGCTGTTACCTTCCATACTGATCCCGGTCATCCGACCGGTATCTGGCATGGCGGTCGAACAGCCTTTATTGCACGCATCTGCCGCGCCAGTGCGGTCCACATTGAACAATCCCTGGGGGGGAGGCGTTGACAGAGCGAATGCCGAAAGAACCATCCATGAATTCCGGAAAGCAAAAACGGAAAGGTGCCAAGACACAGCCCCCTGAATGGGCTGACGGCTTGAAACGCCTTTACGATTCCGTGCTGGACGAACCCTTGCCGGATTCGTTTGCCGAGTTGCTCGACAAACTCGATGATCCGTCCAATGGCTGAGGCTGATCCCATCGCCGCCGCTCCGATCGCCAAGGGCGCCATCGCAGCCGAGGTTGACACCTCTCCACGCCCGGCGCGCGATCCGGTTTCGTTCAAGCGCGAGCTGACCGGCGTCATCCCCCATTTGCGCGCCTTTGCACGCGGTTTGTGCGGACGCCCTGATCTTGCCGACGATCTCGTGCAGGAAACCCTGCTCAAGGCATGGGCTGCGCAAGAGCGGTTTGAGCCGGGCACGTCGATGCGCGCATGGACCTTCGTTATTCTGCGCAACGCTTACCTCACCGACATGCGCCGCAATCGCTTTCGCGCTGATTATGACGAGACCGTGGCCGAACGTATTCTCGTGGCTCCGGCAGCGCAGGAAGGTCCGATGCACCTTTCAGACATGCACCGCGCCTTGCTCACCCTTCCGCCCGAACGGCGCGAAGCGCTGCTGCTCGTGGGTGCGGGAGGCTTCAGCTATGAAGAAGCCGCGCAGATTTGTGGCTGCGCCGTTGGCACGATCAAAAGCCGCGTAGGCCGGGCCCGCGCCACGTTGACGCAAATGATTGAACACGGCCACATCCCGCGCCGCAGCACGGACGATGCGATTGCGCATTCGGCCATCATGAGCGAACTGGAACAGACGGTGCTGCACGGACATCAAGACTGAGAGAAGCTGAAACCAGTCGCCGAAGGACCCGATGAGCGCCTCGGTTCACAACGCAACGTTGTTCGCACTATTGGCCTTTTTCGGGCAAAAAAAGGGGCCGCCAGCTTATCGCAAGCTGGCGGCCCTTTCCGTGTTCAGTGATCAGGCGGGATAGGTCCAGTTGCCTTCGCGCGCAAAGTTCTCTGCCGCAAAATCCCAGTTCAGGTGCTTGGCGGTTACGGCTTTCAGGTAATCCGGGCGCAGGTTCTTGTGATCCAGATAATAGGCATGTTCCCACAGATCGATCACCAGCAAAGGCTTGGCATCGCCATTGGCAAACGTGGCGGCATCGTGGGTCTGTTCAACCACCAGCTTGCCGCCCTTCTCTACCAGCCAGACCCAACCCGAAGCGAAGTGGGCCGTTCCTTGCGCCACAAGTTCTTCGCTAAGCTTGTCGAGCGAGCCGAATGCACTGTCGATGGCAGATGCGAGATCGCCCGAGGGGGTGATGGCTGATGGGGCCATGCTGTTCCAGTAGAATGCGTGGTTCCAGCTCTGCGCGGAGTTGTTGAACAGGCCCTTGTCGCTCTTGGCTTCAGCAGCAGCGATGATGTCTTCAAGGCTCGCATCGGCAAGATCAGTGCCTTCGATGGCGGCATTGGTCTTGTCGACATAGGCCTTGTGGTGCTTGCCATGGTGAGTTTGCAGCGTGGTGGCCGAGATCGTCGGCGCGAGTGCATCATCTGCATAAGGCAGCGGGGGCAGGATAATGGCCATGTCGGTTTAAGTCCTCTGGTTGAAATCTGCGATACAGATCAACGCCCGAAATGCGCATTGGTTGCCCAAGCGCAAGCTACCTAAGTGGGAGCCTAAATTGCGTTTTTTACCGCAGCAGTTGCAATCAGTGCATTATTGCCACACAGCCTGATCGTGCGCCCGTTCAACTGTGCCGGTCCACTGCCGCTGTCACCGCCACGTCCAGCGTCACATTGCCCAGCGTGCGCATCAGATCGGGCAGCACTTCCACCGCCACCAGCAGCGCCAGCGGCTCGATCGGCACACCCATGGCAATTGCAATGGGGCCAACCGAGGCAACGAAGCTGATCGAGCCGGGCAGGCTGACCGAACTCAAAGAGACCAGCACTGCCACCGCAAACCCGGCAATCATCGCCATCGGCGTAAGTGTCACGCCATAAAGATG
>JBEQBV010000347.1:0-2569 GCA_041639635.1 Novosphingobium sp. | reverse complement strand
CAGCTCTCCTTCTGGAACGGACATCATGGGGAGCGCTGCTTCCTGCCGATCCATGTTTATGACACGGTAACCGGCCGACCGGTGGCGATGCTGCTGCGCACCGGCAAGACGCCTTCGGGCAAGGAGGCAGCGGGGCATATCCGGCGTCTGGTGCGGCACATCCGCCGCCACTGGCCCGATACCCACATCACTATCCGCGGCGACGGGCATTATGGCCGCCCGGAGGTCATGGTGTTCTGCGAGGCGGCCGGCGTCGATTATGTGTTCGGCCTGCCGTCCAACGCCGCGCTGCGCGCCGATCCGGCGATCATCACTGCCGCCGATGCCTGTGCGGTCAAGCGTGCCGAGGAAAGCAGGGTGGTCCTGCGCGGTTATGCCGAGACCCGCTACGGCGCGAAGAGCTGGAACCGCCAGCGCCGCGTTGTCGCCAGGATCGAGGCCAGCACGCTGGGGATGGATATCCGCTATGTGGTCACTTCCCTGACCAAGGGCTCGGCCGAGCACATCTATGACACGCTCTACTGCGCGCGCGGGCAGGCTGAGAACTTGATCAAGCTGCACAAAACCCAGCTGGCCAGCGATCGCACCTCGTGCCGCTCAGCCAATGCCAATCAGATGCGCCTGATCCTGCACACCGCCGCCTACTGGCTGTTGTGGCGCATCCAGCAGGCGATCCCGAAGACCGCCGCTCTGGCGAGGGCCGAGTTTATCACCCTACGCCTGCGGCTGATCAAGGTTGCCGCCCGCGTGATGGAAAGCGCCACTCGCATCCGCGTCGCGTTCGCTTCAGCCTGTCCGGACGCCGATCTGCTGCGCGCCATCGTTCTCGCGCTCAAGCCTGCGCCCACATAGACCACGCGGCCGTGCCGCCGAAACCCCCAAGCCAGCCCTTCAACCCGAAAAGCCCATCGATCCCAACGCGGTGAAACAGACGCCAGCGAACTCGCGTGCCCGCGCTACGCCCACTGCAGCAGCGCAGGCGCCGAGTAGCCTGCAACCGCACCGTCATGAATAAGAGAGGTTAGAGCGTTGAACGCTATTGCACCGCCTACACTACTTTCGTTGCCGTGGGTGGCACCTTCCTTGCCATGGTGGCCGCTCGACGGGGGCTGGAAAGATGCTGGTGGTGATCCAAAGCTCCTCATGTTCAGCAGGTTTCGCGCAACGCCACCAAGCGTGGCTGCGTTAATGAGTTTTGGTGTTGAGGCGCACAACCTGCCAAATGCCCGAGGTGGCTATGAAAAGGCCTATCGGCGAAGGCGTTTCAAACTCTCAGCGCTGCCGGGTCCGGTCTTGGCAGCCTTTCACCCGTCACCATGGCTAATCCAGAACACCGATCCATTGCAGGCGAAAGGTGTTAAGCTCGCGGATGCACGCAAGGCTGTACGTCGCCAGATCCTGGCGAGCCTTCCCAAGGGCATCGTGAAGAAAGGCACCGCTAAGGCGCGCAGAGCCCACCGGTCGGTGGCGATCGTAATCGGTGCAATTGAGCGCTGGGCGGGTATGCTTGAAATGTCCGCTCAGGCGTGGAGCGGCGTTATCGGCGAAGATCGCGCAGCACGGTCGGCGATTGCAAAATGGCGTCGAACGCCCCCGTTGGACCGCTTGTCTCCACTCGAGCTTGAGGATCTGGTTGACCACGCCATGGGCGCACCGGGAATTGTACTGGGCCGGGCGCTTTACCGGCACGACCCATCAATTCTCCATCCCGGTCGCTTTGCTGAGCTTGTTGAGCTTGGTTGGCAGGGTTTTCGGGCCTATCTCGACAACCCTGTGATCCTTTCGGCACTGCCGGGCACTAACGCTGTCGACAAGGTAATGCGTGCTTCGGTCGATGGCGGGCTAGAGAGTGTTCTGGATGAACATTGTTGGTTTCGAACGCAGAATTTGCCTGAAGGCGCACCAGGCTTGCTCAGAGATGTTTGCACCTCGCTCGGCTTGCGGGCGGGCAGCTTCAGCTTTCATGGTCTTGGTGGACAGAAGCACAAGATACCGGTTCGTTGTCATGTGGCAGTCCCCTTCGGCGACGCGGAAGCTGAACCGGTTTCCAAAAGCATGGTGGCATCGGCAGCACCTGCGCGCCCAGATGAGGTGCGCCGCAGCTTCAATACCCCATTCTGGCCGCATGTCCTCGCAACCACCTCAGTTGGCCAAGAGGGGCTAGACTTCCATCCTTGGTGTTCGCGCGTCGTCCATTGGGACTTGTCGTCGAACCCGTTGGATTTGGAACAAAGGGAAGGGCGTGTTCAGCGCTATGCAGGGCTTATCGTCAGGCGCCGCCTTGCGGAACGCTTGAAAGACGTCGTCCTGAATGATGGCTTGCCCGGCTCCCCATGGAATCGCATTCAGACGTTCGCCGAAGATCTGGCCGACGCTAGCGGACTACGACCTTGGTGGGTTTTCGATGGCGCCGAAGTGCAACGTCAAGTCTTTGAACGTCCCTTCGGCCGCGACATGGTGCAATTTGCTCGGCTTCGTGAGCAACGACTGATCTATCGATTGGCTCTCGGCCAACCCAATCAGGAGGACTTCATCGATGTCCTTGCCCAAGGTGGCGCGGCGACACGAG
>JBEQBV010000346.1:0-2603 GCA_041639635.1 Novosphingobium sp. | reverse complement strand
AGCGCGCTTCGGCGCGGAACGCCGGGGCAAAGGCGAAGCTGGGCCGGTTGGCATAGAAACCTGCCAGCACAATTTCGCCCCGGTGCCGCAGGCGGGGCACCAGCATGTCGAGGCAATCGGCATCGCCACTGGCGTCGTAAATGTTGCCGTAATCGCGGCGGTCATCGTCTTTCGGAGCGATGACATCGTAGCCTTGCGCGCCAGTGCGGCGGGCGGGCTTCATCTCCCAAACGACCGGGGGCGGGGCTCCGGCAGCAATGGTCATGCGGGCCAGCAGGCGGCCAAGCGTGCCATGACCAATGATCAGATCTGGCGGATCGCCGCCGTTCATGGCGTGAAGTGCGGTGGCTGCAAGGGCGAACAAAACACTGTCTCGGCCCAACGACTCGTCAACCGGATGCGCTCGCGCCGATGGGACGATTACCCGTTGGGCGGTGCCACCAAACAGGCCACGAGCATCGCGATAGCAAGTCGCTCCCGGGACAAACACCCAGTCACCGATGCGATCTTCGGCATCGGTCCCTGCATCGACCACGCGCCCGACGGACTCGTAACCTGGCACTAGTGGGTAGCCCATGCCCGGAAAATTGGGCATTTCGCCGCTCCACAGCAGCTTTTCGGTACCGGCGCTCACGCCGCTCCATTGAATATCGACAAGAACATCGGAGGGACCGAGCAGGCCTGGCTCAGCTGCCGACGCGGCGCTACCGGTCAGGACAAGCCTGCGTAGTGCAATCCGTCTCGGTGCTTCCAGTATGACCGCCAGCGACTCCATGCCGGTCTTCCCCTCTTAACGGCCGTCCAGGCCGGTCGCGGGTTCCGAATGGGACCTGTTCGACGAGGTTCAACATACGCCTGTCCGTAGAAGTGTCAATTAGATTGGACGCTTTATGCCGTCAAAATGAACAGACAGTCAGACTCGTGATTACGGGCATGGATGTGGCTTTGCGTGAAAACCTTTTGAAACCAGCCTCTGCAGCCATCGCCCTATACTCGCTGGGTGTGCGGGGGCGTCCGGCGTTCATCGCCCAGAGATAAAAGCCGAAATAGGCATCGCCCATGGCTTCGGCCCCGCGGACTCCGGCCATCGGTTCGGCGATAACCAGCTTGCCTCCTGGCAGCAGTGCGCTTTTTGCGGCCTTGAGGATGGCCAGCGCGCGATCATCATCGTGGTCGTGCAGAATGCGGACCAGCGTGATGCAATCATAGCCCTCCGGAAGCCGAGTCGCGAAGAAATCGCCGGGATGGCGGGCAATCCGTGGCGCAAGGTTGGTGGCCCCTGCCAGCACCGGCGGCAGGTCGAACACGCCAAGTTCCAGGTCTGGGCATGCCTTGGCCACGGCGCTGACAAAAGCACCATGGCCGCCCCCAAGATCGAGCAGGCGGCGGTGGCTGGCAAAGGGGTAGGTGGCCAGTGCTTCGCGCGCGACCATGGCCTGCGATGTGGCCATGAGTTGCGAGTACTCAGAGGCCGTTTTATCGGTGGAATCAGTGCTGTAATGCCAGAATTGCGATAGGGCCGTGGGGTGTTTGCGATCCTTACGCAGCAGTTCCAGAGGGTCTGACAGGTCTGCGTAAAGCAGCGGATGGTGGCGGACCATCGCCAGTGCGCCGGGGTTTGACAGCAGCGCTGCGCCTTGTTGGCCCAGCATCCAGCAGCCCGGTGCGACTTCTTCAGCAAGGTCAAGCGCGGCCGCTGCGCGCACGAGTCGCGTTGCGGCATCGAGGCTCAAGTCCGCCATCCGCGCCAGTTCTTCGGCGCGCATCGGCCCTTTTTCGAGCCGTTCAAGCAAGCCGCTCTGAACTGCACCTAGAAGCACCTGCGAGTAACAGAACCCTGCAACCAGATCGAATGCACGGCCCGCACGTGTGCGTGAAACGCTTGCAAAAACAGGCAGTCGCGCGGCCCAATGCTGAAACTTCAAGCTACCTAGAATCCGGTTGCGAAGCATGATCCAGCGCCTCCGCCATTCAGGAGGAGACGACGCGGGCTGCGCGGCACTATGAGGCGAAACATTGAGCATATGTCCAAAAGATTGGACATTTGAAGTGTAAACGTCAATTGTATTCCCTTGGAGGCATTCCCTCCGGGAGAACAGCCTTGGCATCGCGCGTGGCGATCATCGGCGCAGGCATCGGCGGACTGGCAGCGGCGGCGCTGCTTGCGGCGCGTGGATGTGATGTGACTGTCATCGAAAAGGCACCGCAACCGGGCGGCAAAGCGCGGCAGCTGATCGTTGATGGCGCTTCGGTCGATGCCGGGCCTACCGTCTTCACCCTGCGCGATGTGTTCGAATCGATCTTTGCCGAATGCGGCGCCGATCTTTCGGAATTCGTGAATGTTCGCCGGGCAGGCGTGATCGCCCGGCACGCCTGGGATGCTGACCGGCAGCTTGATCTTCATGCCGATCCCGAGCGCAGCGAAGCGGCCATTGGCGATTTTGCCGGGGCAGAGGCAGCGGCGGGCTTTCGCAAGTTCCGGGCCGAAGCGGCGCGCATCCATGGCATTCTGGATCAATCCATGATGCGCGGGTCCAAGGTTTCTTGGCCGTTGCCGCTGATGTGGCGCATTGGGTTGTGGCGTCTCGGCGATCTGCTGGCGA
>JBEQBV010000345.1:0-2618 GCA_041639635.1 Novosphingobium sp. | reverse complement strand
GCGGCAGCAATTCGTCCATCACGCGTTGCTGCTGCGCCCGGGAATAGCGTGGGTGGAGCGCGGAAAGCTTGATCGAGATGCCGGGGCCTTCGTAGACGCCGCGCCCGGCGGCGGCCTTGCCGATGGCGTGGATGGCGTTCTCGTAGTCGGCGAAGTAGCGTGCGGCGTCCTTGGCGGTCATCGCCGCTTCGCCGAGCATGTCGTAGCTGTAGCGGAAGCCGCGCTCCTCGAGCGGGCGCGCGCGCTTGAGCGCTTCGGCGATGGTCTCGCCAGTCACGAATTGTTCGCCCATCATGCGCATGGCAAGATCGACGCCGCGACGGATGACCGGTTCGCCGGCCCGGGCGATCAGGCGGGTCAGGGCGCTGCCAAGGCCGGTGTCGTCAACGCTTGAGGTCAACTTGCCGGTGACGACGAGACCCCATGTGGCGGCATTGACGAAAAGCGAACGGTCGGCGCCGAGGTGGGCGAGCCAGTCGCCGCCGGCGATCTTGTCGCGGATCAGGTCATCACGGGTGGCGTTGTCGGGGATGCGCAGCAGCGCTTCAGCCAGGCACATCAGCGCAACGCCTTCCTGCGTGGACAGCGCGTATTCCTGGACAAGCTGGTCAACGCCGTTGCCGCGCGGCTTGGCGCGCAGCGCTTCGACAAGCGAGCGGGCAAGCGCCTGCGCCGAAGCGCGGATCGGTTCGGGCAGGGTCGCTTGCGGAAGCAGTTCGGCGATGCATTCACGCTCTGGCCGGCGGGTGGCGGCGGTGATCACGGCGCGGAGCGGCGGGACGGAGCCGGCTGAAAGCGCCGGAGCAAACTGCGAGAAGGGGACGTGAATGGTCATCGCGCCAGAATATCACCGCTTTCAAAGGCGGTCTGACTTTTGAAATGGCAGTTTGCGGGCAAATCGCCTATAAATTGCCGGAAGTTCTCAGGATCAGGGGCTACATGACCGGCAAAGATAGGCAAATCGACCAGTTCGACCGAAAGATCATCGATCTCTTGGCCCGGGATGGACGCATGTCGATCACGGAACTTGCTGAAAAGGTTGGGCTTTCGAAGACGCCGTGTCAGGTCCGGCTGAAGCGCCTGATCGACGATGGCGTGATCCGCGGCTTCCGGGCGGTGGTAGACATGGCGCAGCTCGGGCTGGAGCACGTCGCTTTCACCGAAGTGAAGCTGTCCGATACGCGCGAGCAGGCACTGGCCGAGTTCAACCGCGGGGTCATGGCCATTCCCGAGATCGAGGAGGCGCACATGATCGCCGGCAATTTCGATTACCTGCTGAAAGTGCGCACTGCCGATATCCGCCGCTTCCGCATGGTGCTGGGCGAGAAGATCTCGACGCTGCCGCATGTCTCCAACACCAGCACTTTCGTGGTGATGGAGCCGGTGAAGGAACAGTCGATCAGGGTGTGATGGCGCGGGGGCCGGCGGCCAGGCCATCGAGGAACACACCGACGCAAAGCGTTGCGTGGGCGGCAAGCGCGGGTTCGTCGAAGATGTCTTCCACGCGATAAAGCTTGCGGCTGACCATGCCCGCAAGCGTCAGGTCGAAGAAGGCCAGTGCGTTGCGCTGCGGGTCCTTGCAGGCCAGCAGGCCTTGATCGGTCCATTGTGCCAGACGCTCTGTCAGCAAGGCGTTGAGCGGATCGACCGCAAGCGCGCGGTAGGTTTCACCCACTTCGGGAAAGAGATGGCCTTCGGCAATAGCCATGCGTCCGACGAAGATGCTCTCGTCGGTCAGGATCCAGGCGAGGGCGCGCAGGGCGAAAGTCTCAAGCCAGGCGCGCGGCGGGGCGTCATCCAGGCCAGCCATGTCCACAGCATCGCGCCAACGTTCGGCAATTCGGGCAACAACCGCTTCGAACAGCGCGCGCTTGGTCGGGAAGTGGCGGAACATCGTGGGCTTCGAACCGCCGAAGCGTTCGAGGATGCGGTTGGTGCTGGCCCCGGCAAAGCCTTCAGCCATGAATTCGGCCTGTGCAGCATCGAGAATGCGCGCGCGAACCACTTCGGGATTGCGGCTGACAGGGCTTCTCATCGCGCCCGTCCATGATATAAAGAAACCAACTGGTGTATTTGATTCGCCATCTTGGGAGAATGACCGTGAGCGCCTTCATTCGCAATGGCTGGTACATGGCCTGCTGGTCGCACGAAGTGCCCGATGGCGGTTTCCTTGCCCGTCGGCTGCTCGACAAGCCGTGGGTGATCTGGCGCAAGGCCGATGGCGAGATGGTGATGATGGCGGATCGGTGCCCGCATCGCTTTGTGCCCTTGAGCCGGGGCGGGCGCGATGGCGACAAGATGCGCTGTGGCTACCATGGGCTGGCCTTCGACGGGGCAGGCAATTGCGCGCACAACCCGTTCAGCGGCCAGCCGCTCGATATCGCCAAAGTCGAAGTGCTGCCGGTGGTGGAGAAGCATACCGGCGTGTGGTTCTGGCCGGGCGATGCCGAGAAGGCCGACCCGGCGCTGATTCCCGACTACGGCTTCCTTGACCATGACAAGCCGCTGCATCGCGGCACGATCAGGATGAAGGCCAGCTATGAACTGGTCACCGATAACCTGATGGACCTGAGCCACGCCGAATTCATCCACAAGGACAGCTTCGGTGTGAACGGTTC
>JBEQBV010000344.1:0-2668 GCA_041639635.1 Novosphingobium sp. | reverse complement strand
ACCGGCGCGGCCGAAGCTGAAGGCTCTGACAACTTCTCTCACTATATCACCTGCGATGACCTCATCGCAGATCGAAGATTTGTGTTCAAAATTATACTTGACCGGGGCGCGATTAAACGACCTCATCTGGCGTTAATTCACTGGCGGCTATACAATCACCGCAATGCTTGGCTCTTCGCGAAAGGCCCCACGGGCAATGAAGTTCGCTCATCTTCTGCGCGTCACCGCGCTTGTCTCTGCAGTCGCGCTGATTCCGGTGGCGACTTCAGGTCTTGCCGCGGTCGATGCCAAATCCGGCCCCGAATTCGGCAAGCTGCTGGCCGTGTATGAGCGGATCAAATCGAACTACGTCGAACCGGTTGAGGACGACAAGCTGCTCAAAGGCGCGATCGATGGCATGCTGGCCGCGCTCGATCCACACAGTTCCTATCTCGATGTCCGCGATTTTGAGAACCTGCGCACGCAGACCGAAGGTTCCTATGGCGGGCTTGGCCTTTCTGTCACGCTCGATGACGGCGCGGTAAAGGTGATTGCACCAACAAAGGGCAGCCCCGCTGATCTTGCCGGAATCAAGGCGGGCGATTTCATCACGCATCTGGATGGTAAGCTGATCTATGGCGGCTCGCTTGATGAAGCGGTCGATCAGATGCGCGGGGTGCCCGGCACGTCGATTAAGCTCAGCGTGTTCCGTCCTGGCCGGGATGAACCGTTCGACGTTGCGATCACGCGCAAGATCATCGAACTGAAGCCGGTGGAATGGGAACTGCAGGGCAAAGTCGCGGTGATCTCTGTTTCCAGTTTCAGCGCCGATGTCGGTGCCTCGGTGAAGAAGGCCTGGGCCGAGGCGAAGGCCAAAGCGGGCGGCAATGTCACCGGCCTGGTGCTCGATCTGCGCGGCAATCCCGGCGGCTTGCTGGATGAGGCGATTGCCCTGTCCGACCTGTTCCTGGAACGCGGCACCATCGTTTCGCAGCGCGGCCGCTATGCCCGCGATACCGAGGTTTATCCGGCTGAAATCGATACCAAGGGCGATATCGCCAAGGGTACGCCGATGATCGTGCTGATTGACGAAGGCTCTGCCTCTGCGTCCGAAATCGTGGCGGGTGCGCTGCAGGATCAGCACCGCGCAGTGGTGATGGGCCAGCGCAGCTTTGGCAAAGGCAGCGTGCAAACGCTGATCCCGTTGACCAAGGATACCGCGGTGAAGCTGACCACGGCGCGCTACTACACGCCATCGGGCCGTTCGGTGCAGGAAGGCGGCATTGATCCCGATATCGCCGTGCCGCAGATTTCCGACCCCGATCTGCGCAAGCGGCAAGCGCGGTCCTATCGCGAGAGCGACTTGCGCGGCCACTTGATCAACGAGATCAAGCTGGAGGACAAGGATCTTGAAAAGGACAAGGTCGACGATCCCCGCTTCAAGATGACCGCAGAAGAGCTGAAGGCCAAGAACATCAAGGACTTCCAGCTTTATTACGCCGTGCAGGCGCTGGGCCGCACCGCACCGCGCGGCACGCTTGCGGTCAAGGCGAAGCGGTAATAGGGCAACGGGCATGAATTCCCGCAACGCCGCCTATGCGCTTGCCCTTGCCATGCCCGCAGCCTTGATGGGCGGGGCACTGATCTCGCAATACGTGTTCGGGCTTTACCCGTGCGAGATGTGTTGGTGGCAACGCTATCCGCACATCGCGGCCATCGCGCTGGCGCTGCTGGCCTTCACGATGAAAGGCCGGGGCGCGGGCGACATGGCCGTGATCCTTGCGGCCACCGCCACCGGCATTTCCGGCTTGATTGGCGCTTTCCATGCGGGTGTGGAATACGGCTGGTGGGAAGGCATTACGGCCTGTGCCACCGTGGCCTCGGGCACTGGCAATGCGCTTGATGCCATCATGAACGCGCCGGTCGTGCGGTGCGACCATGCACCATGGTCCCTGTTCGGAATCAGCCTTGCTGGGTTCAATTTCCTGATATCGTTAAGCGGTGCGGCGATGGTTTTCGCACTGCTCGGCAAGGCCCGCAGAGGACACTGACATGACTGCCAAGACCGCCGAAATGCTGCGCGTGGATCAGGCCGGAGAGTTCGGCGCTACGCGCATCTATGCCGGGCAACTCGCGGTGATGGGCAACCGCGCGCCGCATTCGGCCGAAATTGCGGCGATGGCCGAACAGGAAGCGGGCCACAACCAGCGCTTCGATGCCCTGCTGATCAAGCGCGGCGTGCGCCCCACGGCTTTGCGCCCGATCTGGTCCGTCGCCGGTTTCGCGCTGGGCGCAGCCACGGCCCTGATCGGTCCGAAGGCCGCCATGGCCTGCACCGCCGCGATCGAGACGGAGATCGACAAGCACTATACCGAACAGCTTGAAGAACTGGGCGACAGTGACCCGGAACTGTCCGAAATGATCCGCGAATTCCGCGACGACGAACGCGAACACCGCGATGCCGCGCTGGCCGCAGGCGCGGAACAGGCCCCGGCCTATCCGCTGCTGTTCAATGCGATCCGGCTGGGCTGCCGCGCGGCGATTGCCGTCAGCAAGCGGATATGAACGCAGGCAGGGAACTGTCGAACGCTCCGGTCCTTCATCTACCATTCACAGCGCGCACGCCCTATATCGGGGCAGAGCCTGACCGGAGATACAAGATGAAGCGCCTGATTCCTGCCGCCCTGCT
>JBEQBV010000343.1:0-2680 GCA_041639635.1 Novosphingobium sp. | reverse complement strand
GCAATTCGGGCAATACGCGGCCTGCCAGCGAAAGCTCCACACCCTTGGCGCGGGTCTTGCCAGAAAGTTCGGGCAGGCCAGTGACGGGATTGTTGAAGCGCGAATTGTCGCGGTCCAGCTGATAGACGGCGGCGGTGAAGGCCAACGCCGGGTTCACATCCCACTTTACGCCCGCTTCCAGATTTTCGAACTGTTCGGGCGCAAGCGTTGCCTGCGTGGCATCGAGCGCGCCGAACTGATCGCCCGATTGCGGCAAGAAGGTGCGCGTGAAGCTGCCGTAGAAACTGATGTTCTCCTGCGGCTTCAGGATCACGCCGAAGCGCGGCGACCACTTCTTGTCGGTGCGCGTGGCCCCAACGTTGTTGATTGCGTTGCGCCCGGTGATGCGGAATTCATCGAAGCGGACCCCTGCGACGACCTGCAGGAACGAGGCCAGCTCGATCTGGTCCTGCACATAGGCCGAAATCGTGCGCACATCGGTGCGGCTGTTGGTAACGAACGCGCCATAGGCGAGTGCGGGAACGGTGAGGCGCTTGGCCAGGGTCACGCTGCCGTTCGGCGTGTTGCGGCGGGTGGCGTGGGTGTCCTGATCGGCTACTTCGAAGCCTGCCAGCAGAGTGTGCCCAATACCGCCGGTCTGCCCGGTCCAGACGAGGTTTGCCTGCCCGATCCAGCTGCCGCGCACGGTGGCTGCATCGTATCCGGCAAGGGCGACGGTGTTGGTGGTGGTGTTCAGCGCGCCGCTGGCAAAGATGTTGCCGTAATACTTGTCGGTGTGGCTGTACTGGCCAAGCACGTTGAAGCTGAGGTTTTCGGCCAGATCATGATCGAGACGGGCCTGCGCGATGTGGGCCTTGACCGTGGCAATGTTCGTATCGGTGCGGCCAAAGAACGTGTCGTCATAGCCGGTCAGCGGCCTGCCGTTCAGCGAAGGCACGCCGCGATCAGTGATACGGCGATCATCGTCGTAGTTATAGGACAGCTCGATCCGGGTGGCTTCCCCCGGCTGCAATGCCAGTGTGGGATTCACACCGATGAAGCGGCCTTCGAAGTCTTGCCGGTGGTTGTCGAATTCCTCGTAAGTGGCGTTCAATCGTCCGCCCACCACTTCGCTGAAAGGCTGGTTCCAGTCGGCCGCAAGCGCGAAGGCGCCGAAGCTGTCGACATTGGCGCTGGCCTGGCCCTTGGCACGGGTGAGGTCTGGCGTCTTGCTGACGCGGTTGATGACGCCCCCGCCGCCGCCACGGCCAAACAGCAGGGCGTTGGCACCCTTGAGCACCTCCACACGCTCGATATTGTAGAGTGAGCGGTAATATTGCGTGTCATCACGCAACCCGTCGAAATAGAAATCGGCGGTAGTGTTCTGGCCGCGAATGGTGATCTGGTCGCGATGGCCTTCGCCCTGACCCAGCACGACGCCCGGCACATAGCGCAGGGCATCGGCCAGTTGGGTAATCCCCTGATCGTCGAGCTGCTCGCGCGTCAGCACGGTGATGGTCTGCGGAACGTCTACGAGCGGGGTAGGGGTCTTCACCGCATTGGCATCGACCGGACGATAGCCATCGGCGGTGCCGGTGACCACGATCACGGTGTTTGCCTCGTCTAATGCAGCATCGGCCGGCACAACCTCTTCTGCAAAAACGGTGCAGGGTGCGAGCATGGTTCCGACGAGAAGCAGACGGATAAGGCGGTTCACGATAATTCCCTGTTGGCACTTGCGTTATCGGCGATAATGACTTGCAGTCACTCCGCCTATTGCGAGTCAATTGCACTTGCAAGGGAAATTATGCGATTAGGTCGCAATAACATTGATGCAGATCAATTCGCTTTTGCGCGTTGCGTCGAGCAGCGTTGGCCGTAAGGCGGTAGCCTGCAAATTCCATGGAGAGCAGACGATGAAGGCGACGATCTGGCACAATCCCGGTTGCGGCACGTCGCGCAACACGCTGGCGATGCTGCAGGACGCGGGCGCGGACGTGACGGTGGTAGAATACCTGAAGACGCCGCCGAGTGCCGAAAAGCTCGCTCAGCTTTACCGCGATGCCGGGATCACGCCACAACAGGGCCTGCGCCTGCGCGGCACAGATGCCGAGGGGCGCGGCTTGCTTGCTGCCGATGATGCGACGGTGCTGGCCGCGATGGTGGCAGAGCCCAAGCTGATCGAACGCCCGCTGGTGGAGACGGGCAAGGGCGTGCGCCTGTGCCGACCGAAGGAGAAGGTGCTGGAGATTTTGTAGGGAGCGCGTGGGGCAGAGGCACTGGCTCCCTCAACCTAGTCCAAAACCCTCGTCGCCCCGTGCTCGACACGGGGCTTGGCTACCTTTTGAAGCCAACCTCTCGCGCTTCGCTTAGCGGCCTCGTCGATCAGGCCACCAGCCAAGCGCGAAATCCCAAGAAAAGCCAAGCCCCGTGTCGAGCACGGGGCGACGAGTGGTTTTTGAGTAGATCGGCGGCAGGCTACCTCAAAGCGGCGGTAACAGGTCGTTGTCCATACCAACGAAACCTGCCACCTGTTAGGCGGGCAGCAAAGGTCTGCAATGCGCTCATAATCGACAAAAGCTGCTTGTCAGCAAACGACCCCTTAGGCGACATCATTCTATAGTGAGCTATCGCTTGGGTTCGCCCGTAGTTTGCTTCGGATCGCAAGGCTCCGAAGACTGGCGGTCAACATAAACGTGAA
>JBEQBV010000342.1:0-2728 GCA_041639635.1 Novosphingobium sp. | reverse complement strand
CGCGCTGCGAAATGCCCTCTTCAAGGATCAGCGCACCTTCGCTGATCATCGGATAGAGCAGGCGCTCGCGGATTTCGTCCTTGTCGATGGCGCGCTGCGGTTTACCTTCTTTGGCGGCGAAGTCGGCAATGATCGCCTTCACTTCGTCCGAAGGCGTGCGCTGGCGGTTGTCATCGTAGTCATAGAAGCCCTTCTTGGTCTTTTGGCCCCATCGGCCTACGGCGCACAGGGCATCGCGCAAGGTTTCGATGCGGGTAGGATCGCGGTGCCAGCCGATGTCCACGCCCGCAAGATCGGCCATCTGCCACGGCCCCATCGGGAAGCCGAATTCCAGCAGCGCCTCGTCCACGTCCCAGTAATTCGCGCCTTCCATGATCAGGGCATGGGCTTGCGCCTGACGCGGGCTGAGCATGCGGTTGCCGATGAAGCCATGGCATACGCCCGACACGACCGGGACTTTGCCGATCTTCACCGAAAGCGCCATGACGGTGGCAAGCTGCGCAGCACCAGTGGCCTTGCCGCGCACCACTTCGAGCAGCTTCATGATATTGGCGGGAGAGAAGAAGTGCGTGCCCAGCACCGCTTCGGGGCGCGAGGTGACAGCGGCGATTTCGTCAATGTCGAGATAGCTGGTGTTGCTGGCGAGGATCGCACCGGGCTTGGCCACCTTGTCGAGCCTGCCAAAGACGTCCTTCTTCACGTCCATGCTTTCATAGACGGCTTCGATCACCATGTCCGCATTGGCCAGCGCGCCAAAATCCAGCGTCGGCGTTAGCCGCGCCATGGCGGCTTGCGCCTCGGCAGCGTCCATCTTGCCGCGCTTGACGGTGTTTTCGTAGTTCTTGGCCATAGTCGCCACGCCGCGATCCAGCGCTTCCTGCGTCATTTCCACAATGGTCACCGGAATGCCTGCGGTGAGGAAGTTCATGGTGATGCCGCCGCCCATCGTGCCTGCACCGATCACGCCGACGCGATTGATGGGCAGCAGAGCTGTGTCAGCCGGAATGTCGTCGATGGTGGCGGCCAGCTTGCGGGCAGCGTCGATGTGCTCCTTGGCGCCGGAAATGGGGTCAGACATTGGTTTTCTCCTGCAGGTCAGGCGCGGCTTTGGGCCAGCGCGCTATAGATCAGCGTCTTCAACTGACGCCGGATGGGATAGATGAACGAGGGGTAGAGCTGGGTCATGAAAACCGCGTGGATCTTTTCCACCGGGTCCACAAAGAACGCGGTCGAAAAGATTCCGCCCCAGTAAAATTCGCCCGCAGACCCCGGCACCAATGCGCGGGCCGGATCGATGGTCACGCCAAAGCCCAGGCCAAAGCCTGCGCCTGCGTTATAGGCTTCGCTGAAAAGCGCGCGCGAGACTTGCGTCAGGTCTGCGCCGCCGGGGAGGTGATTGGCGGTCATCAGCTGCAGCGTCTTGGGGCTGAGCAGCCGCACGCCATCCGCCGCGCCTCCGTTCACCAGCATCCGGCAAAAGCGGTGGTAGTCCGCCGTGGTCGACAGCAGCCCTCCGCCGCCGCTTTCAAAACGCGGCACCCGGCGCGTGCCCGATTTCTCTGCCGGATCGAACAGCTGTGGCGGCTGTCCCGCCTGATAGGCCCAAGCATCAGACAGGCGGTGTGCCTTGTCTTCCGGGCAATGGAACCCGGTATCGACCATGCCCAGCGGTTCGAAAATCCGCGTCTTGAAGAACTCGCCAAGACTCATGCCAGACAGCCGCGCGACAACGACGCCCAGCACATCGGTGCCCACCGAATAGTTCCACGCCTGTCCCGGCTCAAACTCCAGCGGCAGCTTGGCCAGTTCTTCGATAAAATGGTCATTCCCCGGAAGGCTGGCATGCCCATCCAGCCGCCCCTTGCGATAGGCGGCGTCCACATTGGTGCGGTTCTGAATGCCATAAGTGAGGCCCGACTGGTGCGTGATCAGATCGACCATGCGCATGACCGGGGCAGGGCGCGCCGGGAAGAAGTCCATCTCACCGCCGCCACCGGCATAGACGCCAAGGTTCGCAAACTCCGGGATGACCTTGGTTACCGGATCGTCCAGCGCGACCTTGCCTTCTTCAACGAGCATCATGAACGCCACGGACGTCAGCGGCTTGGTCATCGAGGCGATGCGGCAGAGCGTGTCTGCTGCCATCGGCGTGCCATCCTCGCGTGCGCGCCCGCTCGTGTGGCGATAGACCGCCTCGCCATCGCGTGCGACCAGCACGTCAAGCCCCGGCAACCGACCGCTGGCGATGTAATGCTCGTCAAGGTAGGCTCCGATCCGGGCAAGCCTGTCAGGCTCGAACCCCAGCGATTTTGCGTCGGCCAGTTCCATCGGTGTCCTTTCAGCCAAAAATTGCAACGCTTTGAATGCCGTGCATGACCTGCACGCCATCGGCGTTCCACAAGCGCAAAGTCTCACTACTGAAACCATCGCTCATATGATTAGAGGCGGTTTCCAGCAGCCACCAGCCATCGTGCGTGGTGGGGCTGTCTCCCAGCAGGGTGAACGACCAGTTGATCGAACTGATCGGGCCTTGGCGCTCCATCGCGCGGATCGATCCGGGCGGCAGCGTATCGCCGATCAGCACCAGCTCGCCGATAGGGTCGAGCCCGTCGCGGTCCTTCAGGCGCACCCAGCGGCGCACCACGCCGGGGCGCACATCGCCTTTGGCCTCTCCCCGGCGCAATTCGAAGTTGTTCACAAAGTGCAGACCCTCGGGCGAGCCCAGCGT
>JBEQBV010000341.1:0-2765 GCA_041639635.1 Novosphingobium sp. | reverse complement strand
TTGCCGGTGCCATGCCACATCGTGCAATGGGTGTTGGCCGTGGAAGATGACGAGCGCGACAGCGAGCTTGCCGCGATCGAGGCTCTGACAGTCGGCAAGGACGTGGTGGGCAACCCATCTCACCGCGAAGGCCGCATCAACGAATCGGTTGGCTTTACATGGGAGCGGCAAAGCGAGGGCAGCAGCCTGACGCTCTTTGCATCCCCTTGTGACGAGGACGGATTCCTTGATGTGCAAAGCGACCGGCACATTGCTGCGGCAATTGTCTGGGCACAGACCCTGCCTGGCCGCATCATCCGCAGCACGCGGGTATGGCTGGGCGAAGACGATGCCAGCGTAACCCGCCTGCTTGACCGCCAATCCCTGAACCGGGACGAGCTGATCTCCAGCATGCTGGGGGAAACGGTGCGCATCTGGTCGGACTTCCGCATCATGGACGATGGCTTTGGGCGCCTGTTCGTGGCGGCCAATGGCGCTGACCGGCGCGACCTTTCGCGCCAGTTGCAGCGGATGCAGGAGCTGGGCAACTATCGCAACAAGGCGCTGCTGGGCCTGCCGGTGGCGCGCGAATGCTGGCCCAAACTGGATGCCGCCGAAGCGCGCCTGCGCGAACTGGCCGATCGCATCGCCGATAGCGATGCGCGCGATGACAGTCTGCTGGAACAGCTTTCGGGTCTCGCGCTTGATCTTGCCTCGGTTTCTACCGCCATTTCATTCCGCATGGACGCCACCCGAGCCTATGGCCAGATCGTGGAAGAGCGGCTTGAACAACTTGATGTCCGCCCGGTCGAAGGCTTCGCCTCGCTGGTCGACTTCACGCAACGGCGGTTCCGCCCGGCGATGAACACCTGCCTTGCCACCGCCGAACGGGTCGACCGCCTCGGCAGCCGCACCGAGCAACTGGCATCCATTCTGCGCGCCCGAATCGATACTCGGATCGAGAACCAGAACGCCGAACTGCTGCGATCGATGGAGCAATCGATCTCTATGCAGGCCCGCCTGCAGCAGCTGGTTGAGGGCCTTTCGGCGGTTGCGCTGTCCTATTACGTGCTCAGCCTGCTCAAGTATGCGCTCTATGCCGTGCCAGACTCTGCGCTGGGCCTATCGGATGATTTGCTGATCGGCCTGCTGGTTGTTCCCCTGGTGCTGGGCGTGTGGTGGACCATGCATATGCTCAAAGATCGGCTAATCAAGACGACAAAACCCAAATAATCCGCTTGTCCTGACGCAGTAAACTGTCCAAAGTGTTTGACAGATGGCGCGCTTCCCTTTCTCAGCAATTGTCGGTCAGGACGAGATGAAACTCTCGCTTTTGATTGCGGCAGTCGATCCCACCATTGGCGGGGTCATGGTTTTTGGCGATCGCGGCACTGGCAAATCCACCGCCGCCCGCGCGCTGGCCAGCTTGCTCCCACCAATTATGGTGATGGACGGCTGCCGCTTTGGCTGCGCCCCGGAAACGCCACGAACATGCCCCGGACCGTGTGCGGCAACCAAGGCAACGAAGCGCCCGGTTCCCTTCGTCGATCTGCCGCTTGGCGCAACCGAAGACCGCGTACTGGGCTCGCTCGATCTGGAACGCGCGCTGCGCACCGGGGAAAAGGTGTTCGAACCCGGCCTGTTGGCGCGTGCGCATCGCGGGTTTCTCTATATCGACGAAATCAACCTGCTTGAAGATCACCTCGTCGATCTGCTGCTCGATGTGGCCGCCTCGGGCGAGAATGTGGTGGAGCGCGAAGGGCTTTCGGTGCGGCACAAAGCGCGCTTTGTGTTGATTGGCAGCGGTAACCCGGAAGAAGGCGAACTGCGCCCGCAATTGCTCGATCGCTTCGGTCTCTCGGTCGAAGTGCGCACGCCCCGCGCCATCGAAGACCGCGTGGAAATCATGCGTCGCTGCGCCGCCTATGATGCCGATAGCGAAGCCTTCTCTGCCAGTTGGGCCGAGGAAGACGACAAGGTGCTTCACCAGATCGCGCGCGGCCAAAAGCGTCTGGCCAAGATGGATGTGCCCGATGACGTGATGATCGATGCCGCCCGCCTGTGCAGCGCCATCGGCGTTGATGGTCTGCGCGGTGAACTCACCCTGATGCGCGCCGCCCGCGCCTATGCCGCGCTGAAGGGGGCCAAGCTGGTGCGCCGCGAACATCTGCTCCACATCGCCCCGCTGGCCTTGCGCCACCGCCTGCGCCGCGATGTGCTGGATGAAAGCGGATCGACCGCCCGGATTGAACGCGCGATTTCCGAACACTTTGTATGAGCAGTCAGATGGCAGATGCGCTGCTGGCAGCGCGCCTGCTGGCCCATAGCCGAACGCTGGGCGGCATGTGCCTGCGCGGCGGTGGCCCTGCCCGCGATCTGGTGATCGAAGCGTTGCGCAGCCTGCTGCCTCCTGAAACGCCGTTTCGCCGCTTGCCCGGCCACATCGACGATGATCGCCTGTCCGGCGGCACTGATATTGCCGCCAGCCTTTCCAGCGGCATGCTGGTGCTCCAGCAAGGCTTGCTGGCCGAGGTCGCAGGCGGCGTGCTGATCGTGCCAATGGCCGAACGCCTGCGCATCGACATTGCGGGCCGCGTGGCGCAGGCGATGGATAATGATGGCGGCTTTTTGCTGATCCTGCTGGACGATGGCGCGGATGGCGATGACCGCCCGCCCCCTGCGCTGATGGAACGGATTGCATTCGACCTGAACCTGAACGCGGTTCGCCCAGCCGATCTTGCGACGGCCTTGCCTGAACACACAACAAGCGCAACTGCCACACTCGA
>JBEQBV010000340.1:0-2789 GCA_041639635.1 Novosphingobium sp. | reverse complement strand
ATGTGGGCCAGTGCATCTACAACCCGCGCCGCAAGCTGATCGTGGGCATCGACCAGGGATTGTTTGCGGCGGCCGTGGGCCTGCAGCGCGACGATTACGGGCATATCCGCACGCTGTTCGAGGTGGTCAACCTTTCCGACGATCGCAAGAAACTGCTGAAGGTTGGCCCCAGCGCGTTCGGCCGGAAGCTGCGCAACGCGATCATCGAGCGCTACCCGAATATCCAGAAGGAAGACATCCGGTTCGTGGCGGACCCTGCGGCGTTTGCGGCGGGCGATCGCGAGGACAACGAGCATGACTGGATCCTTGCGTGCCAGGCCGCGCTTGGCCTGGGCAAGATCCACAAGGCGAAGAGCAACCGTGCGGCGCTGCGCAACGAAGCTATCTGGAGGGCCCAGAGCGAGCGGCATGGCTACATGGTCGACCCGGATTGTCGGCACCTGATCAAGGCGCATTCGGGCGGCTATCGCTACCAGAAAGAGGAACTTTCGACCGGCGAGAAGCGCGGTCACCTCGAGATCGCGGACACGATCTACACCCACGTGGCCGACGCCGAGCAATACGCGGCGCTCGAGGGCGAACACGTCATTTCAGATCTGCGCGGCAAGCAACGGCGGCCGGAAGGGACGCGCGTGCGCAATGACAGTGATTTCGATGTTTTCAGAGGAGTGCGGTGACATGAGCTTTGTTGGGAAGGCCATTGGCGGGATTGGCAAATTCCTTCTCGGTGGCGGGCTGCTTGGGATGGGTGCGAAAGCCCTGCTTAGCAAGAAGAAGGGGATCGGCCCGGCGCCGATCCCGACGCGCGACGACGCGCGGGCGCAGTCCGAGCGTGACCTGCTGCTGGCGCGCCGACGCGGTGCCGCAGCGGACATCATTTCCGGGGCCTCGGGCGAGCCGAGTGCCGGGCAAATCGGCCGATTGGTAGTCGGCAGTTGAGGAGGCGTGCGATGACAGATACAAGTCCACAAGGTTCCGCAAAAGCGGAAGCTTTAAGCCCCGAGTTCGTTGGTCTGATCGCCAGCGTTTGCCATGCGGCGAATGCAGCTTACTGCCGTTCGCTTGGCGATGACAGTCAGCCGTCATGGTTTGATGCGCCGGATTGGCAGCGTTCTTCCGCAATCAATGGCGTGCGCTTCCACATGGCAAATCCTGAAGCGGGGGACAGCGCCAGCCATGACAGCTGGATGGCTGAAAAGGTCGCAGATGGCTGGGTCTATGGCGAGGTCAAGGATCCCGAGAAGAAAACCCATCCGTGCATCGTACCCTTCGATGAATTGCCGCCGGCGCAGCAGTTCAAAGATGCGCTGTTTCGCACTCTGGTTCATGCGATTGCGCCCCAGCTCGAGGCTGCTGCCCACAACTTCACCGAGATCGAAGGCGCTTTGGACCAGGCCACAAGCAAAGTCGGGCAGCAGGAAACCGAGATTGCCGCACTGACGGCCGAGCGCGATGCGCTTGCGGCGAAGGTGGCCAAGATCGACGCGGAGCCGAAGGTGCGCAAGGGCAAAGCGGGATTGAAGCCGCGCAAGTGCGGGCCGATGGACGATCAGCCCATGCCGGAAGATCTGCTCGAGCTGATCAGCATGGCCGAGACGGTGGAGCTGGTATTCTCTGACGGGAAGAGCGAGCTGCCGTTTGAGCGGCGCATGATCGATGGACCGGCATGGGGCATGACGGCGGTAGGCCTTGCGCTGCGCCTGCCCGAATTCGTCGTGGTGGGCCCGGCGACCGGTCCGGTAAATCTGCACGGCTATGGCCTGTTCCTCGACGGTTCGCAGGTGGCCTATGCGGCGCGCACGGACGTGCTGGACGTGCAGCCGGGCCGCCGAATGGATCTGCGCAACGACGTGGTTTTCCGCGCGGCCTGACGGCGCGGGCGACCAAGAGGGCGGCGCGAGGCGTGCCGCCCTTCCCCCTTTACTGACGGAGCGTGCACATGGTGGACCCGATCGAAGGCCTGCAGGATGACCAGCTGGCAAAGGATGATATCCGCGACCTTGAGCGGCTTGCCAGCGAGCGCGCGCCGTATGAGAGCGCCTGGCGCGAGATTGACGAACGTTTCCCCGATGGCGCGGGCGGATTCGACAGCAAGAGCAAGGGCGATATCCGGGGCGAGCGCAACTTCGACCCGACGCATATCACCGCGCTCGAGCGCTTTGCCGCTGCCGGCGTTGCCATCACGACGCCCGAGGAAAAGGACTATATCCGGCCGGTCTTCGAAGACGAGGATCTGGCCAAGTTGCCCGAAGTGAAGGCGTGGTGCGAATATGCCGGGCGCAGGCTCTATGCGATCCGCCATGCCATGCACACCGGCTTCAGCGTGGCGGCCAACGAGGATTGGGACCAGCTGGGGCGCTATGGCACTTCGCCGGTTTACCAAGAAGCAATCGGGATGCGCGGGATGATCTACCGCACGCTGCATCTTTCCGAATGCTACATCGACGTGGACGCGGCCGGCCTGGTCGACACGGTGCTGCGCAAGGTGTGCCGCACGGCGCGCCAGTGCGAACAGGAGTTCGGTTTCGACGCGCTAACCCCGAAAATGCGCGAGGCACTGGAAAAGAACAAGCCACACACGGAATTCGAGCTGCTGCACGTGGTGATGCCCAATACGCGCTGGGACCGCGATGCGATGGACTGGCGCGGCAAGCCGATCGCATCGCGCTATCTGGCGGTAGACGAGAAGATCTACCTTCGCCGCGGCGGTTTTCACACCATGCCGATATCGGTGAGCCGCCACACAACAAGCCCGCGCGAGAAGTATGGCCGCAGCCCCGGCATCAAGA
>JBEQBV010000339.1:0-2798 GCA_041639635.1 Novosphingobium sp. | reverse complement strand
ACAATCAGCACCTGCACGCCAAACCCAGCACAAGGGGCCGAAAAGCCATGGCACAATTCTCGTCTGCCGATCCCGTCGTGATCCTGTCCTATGCCCGCACGCCGATGGGCGCAATGCAGGGCGCGCTTGCCGATGTCGCTGCCACCGATCTGGGCGCAACTGCGGTCAAGGCTGCGGTTGAGCGGGCTGGCGTTGCCGCTGAAAGCATCGAACGCATCTATATGGGCTGCGTCCTGCCCGCTGGCCTGGGGCAAGCCCCGGCCCGACAGGCTGCGATCAAGGCTGGCCTGCCCAAATCGGTTCAGGCCACCACCGTCAACAAGGTCTGCGGCTCAGGCATGCAGACGATCATCATGGGCGCAGAAGCGCTGGCTTCGGGCAGTGTCGACGTGATCGTGGCAGGCGGCATGGAATCGATGACCAACGCACCCTATTTGCTCAAGAAGCACCGCTCTGGCGCGCGCATCGGCCATGACACAGCCTATGACCACATGTTCCTCGATGGCCTCGAAGATGCCTATGAAGCCGGTCGCGCGATGGGCACTTTCGCGCAGGATACCGCCAACGCCTATCAACTGACGCGCGAACAGCAGGACACCTACACCGTCGAATCGCTGCGCCGCGCGCAGGCCGCCGTGGCCGATGGCACCTTCAAGGATGAAATCGCCCCCGTCACAGTCAAGACCCGCGCTGGCGAAGTCGTGGTCGATACCGATGAAGCCCCCGGCAAGGGCCGCCCGGACAAGATCCCCTCGCTGAAGCCCGCCTTCGCCAAGGACGGCACGATCACCGCCGCCACCTCCTCGTCCATCTCCGATGGCGCTGCCGCCGTGGTCCTCGCGCGTGAAAGCGTGGCCAAGGCCGCTGGCCTGACGCCCGTTGCCAAGATCGTTGCGCTGGCCGCCCACGCACAAGAGCCAAAGGATTTCACCACCGCCCCGGTCGGTGCGATCCAGAAGGTGCTCGACAAGGCAGGCTGGTCTATCGCCGATGTCGATCTGTTCGAAGTCAACGAAGCCTTCGCCTGCGTCGCCATGTTCGCGATGCATGACCTCGGCATCCCGCACGAAAAGATCAACGTAAACGGCGGCGCCACCGCGCTCGGCCACCCCATCGGCGCTTCAGGCACCCGCATCGTCACCACCCTGCTCGCCGCCCTCAAGAAGCACGGCAAGACCAAAGGCGTGGCCAGCCTCTGCATCGGCGGCGGCGAAGCCACTGCACTGGCTGTAGAGCTGGTTTGATCAGGAAAGCCCCGGCCTGCCAAGGGCCGGGGCTATCGCTCAAGGCTGCCCACCGCCCCAAACGCTGCTGGCCTTGATAAAGCCCTTGCGCCCAGCCACGTCGAACTCGCACCAGCCGTCTTCGCACTTGTCCAGCTTGCCGATCACGCCGGGCGCGACGCGCCACAGGATGCGCCCACTGCCGTCCTTGTTCTCGCGCAAGCCGGTGATGCTGCCTTTGACGATCCCCGCCCGCGCGCGCGTCAGGAACTGCGACAGAATCCATCCGCGAGCCCCGTCCGGGTCCTCAACCAGACGCCAGCTGCCCATCACGCGCAGCACTTTCAGCGGCACGCCCTTGCGGGTGTAGGTCCAGCTGATCCGATACTCGCGTCCCGGCCCCACGCGCATGTTGGCGGTGTCCTTGGCGGTTGAGACCCAATAAGGCACGCCCTCATCCGCGCCCTGCCCCAAGGCCGGAACAGCTGCGCAAAGCAGCGCCACAGGTATTGCAAACCGCTTGATCATCCCTGTTCCGTCGCAAAATTGCGCAGCTTGGGCAACACCTGCGCGCGCACTGTCCACCATCGCGGCACCGCCCCCCGCTTGACCGCCCGCACCTCTCGCGCCTAGCCTGCATGTCATGCCAAGCTCAGCCGACTATCGCTCCGTCCGCCGCGTCGAAGGCCAGCCCCGCGTCACCGTCACGCGCCGCCTCCTGCCCGAAACCGAAGCGCGCATGGCGCAGCTGTTCGACACCACCTTCAACACGCAAGACCGCCCGCTCACCCGCGACCAGCTCGTCGCCGCAATGCAGACCGCGCACGTCCTCGTCCCCACGGTAACCGACCGCATCGACGCAGACCTCATCGCGCAGGCCGGCCCGCAGCTCGGCCTCATCGCCAATTTCGGTGCCGGCATCGAACACATAGACTTGGCCGCCGCCCGCGCGCGCAAGATCATCGTCACCAACACGCCGGGCGTCTTCACCGACGATACCGCCGACATGACCATCGCCCTCATCATCTCGGTCAGCCGCCGCCTCAACTACGGCGGCCGCACTTTGCGCGCGGGCCAGTGGGAAGGCTGGGCCCCTTCCACCATGCTCGGCCACCGCCTTGCCGGAAAGACGCTGGCGATCATCGGCATGGGCCGCATCGGCCAGGCCGTCGCCTTCCGCGCCCGCGCCTTCGGCCTCAACGTGGCCTACCACAACCGTCACCGCCTGCCCGAAGCGGTGGAGACGATGCTCGGCGCGCGCTATGTCGAAAGCCTCGATGATCTGGTGGCGCAGGCCGATATCCTTACCCTCCACTGCCCCGCCTCACCCGAAACGCACCACATCATCGACGCCCGCCGCATCGCCCTGATGAAGCCCCACGCCTATCTGGTGAACACCGCCCGCGGCAATCTGGTCGAGGAAGAGGCGCTGATCACCGCGCTGGTCGAACGCCGCATCGGTGGCGCGGGTCTCGATGTGTTCGAGCATGAACCCCAGGTCGATCCCCGCCTCCTCGCGCACGATAACGTCGCGATCCTCCCCCACATGGGCAGCGCCACCTTCGAAGGGCGCAT
>JBEQBV010000338.1:0-2804 GCA_041639635.1 Novosphingobium sp. | reverse complement strand
GCGGTCGATTCGAACAAGACCAAGGACGATATCGTCACCCCCGGCCATGTCTTCCCGCTGATCGCGCGCGATGGCGGCGTGCTGGTACGCGCGGGCCATACCGAAGCGGCGGTTGATCTGCCGCGTCTGGCAGGCCTGAACCCATCGGGCGTGATCTGCGAGATCATGAATGACGATGGCACGATGGCGCGGCTCAATGATCTGATCCCGTTCGCGCGCAAGCACGGGCTGAAGATCGGCACGATCCGCGATCTTATCGCCTATCGCCGCCAGAACGATCATCTGGTGGAATGTATCAACCAGGCGCCCTTCACCACCGATTACGGCGGCGACTGGACGATCAAGACCTACCGCAACAAGGTGGATGGTTCGGTGCATCTGGTGCTGCAGAAGGGCCCGGTCCTGCCCGGCCAGCCCACGCTGGTGCGCATGCACGCCATTTCGGTCCTGTCCGACGTACTGGGCCAGCCCGGCCCCCGCAAGCGCATCCTGCAGCGCGCGATGTCTGAGATGGGCGAGGCAGGCTCAGGCGTGATCGTGCTGCTGATGCCGACCGATCCCGAACAGTTGCAGCGTGAAGTGAGCGGTACCGCCGGGCACGACATGGAACTGCGCAGCTATGGCATCGGCGCGCAGATTCTGGCCGACCTTGGCATTCACGACATGGTGCTGCTGACCAATTCACACCACAATCTGGTGGCGCTGGAAGGCTATGGCCTCAACATCGTAGGCGAACGCGCGATCCCGGCGTGATAAGTCGTCAGGTCGTGGCGCTGGCCGCCATGACCTGACGCCCGTCTACGGCATAGGCGGCGAGTTCGATGGCTTCGGCGCCGGCGCGCATCACCAGATGCAGCGCCTCGCCGCAGATGGCTGGGGAAAGCCCCCGAAACGCGAAGGTTTTCAGCGCATTGTCCCCGAGTTCGCGCTGCGCCAGATCGAGCAGAAGCGTGGCGGTGAGCGGCCCATGGACGACAAGGCCGCGATAGCCTTCATCCTGCGTGGCATAAGCCCGGTCATAATGAATGCGGTGACTGTTGAAGGTCAGCGCTGAATAGCGAAAAAGCAGCGGTTCATCGGGCACGATCATGCGGTGGACCGGCCAAGGCGCGTGATCGAACGCGCTCTTTCCCAAAGGCGGTGGCACCGGTGGCGCGCCTGCGGGGCTGGCATCGCGATAGACCACGGTCTGCACTTCGCGCACAGCCGGAACGCCATCACACAGCGTATCATGCTTAATATCCACGAACACCAGCGTGCCGCTGCTGCCCGTCTTTTCCGTGATCGCGGCAATGGTTGAACCACGCGCAATTTCAGCGTTCAGATGCAGCGGTTGCAAAAGCTCAAGTGCACTTGAGGCCCACATTCGACGCGGAAGGGGCACCGGCGGCAGGAAGCTGGCGGGGCTATCATCGCGCAGCGGGTGGCCGTCCTTCCCGAGCCGCGCGGTGGGCGCATCAGGCAAGCACAGGCACCAGTGCAGGCCCTGTGGCACGGTATCGCCCACTGTTGGCTCGCGATCGAGCGTGGCCAGCCAGCGGGTGACGAGTCCCGCATCCAGCCGGTCTGCGCGTTGCTCGCTCCGCCCGATCCACTGGTCCCACCGGCTCATCAATTTCGCCCTTCCAGCAAGCCGCGCGCGATCACTTGTGCCTGAATTTCGCCCGCGCCTTCGAAGATGTTGAGGATGCGGGCATCGCACAGCACGCGGCTGATTTCGTATTCCAGCGCATAGCCATTGCCGCCGTGGATCTGAAGTGCGGCATCGGCATTGCTCCATGCCGCGCGCGCCGCCAGCAGCTTGGCCATGCCCGCTTCAATATCGCAGCGTTTGCCCGAATCCTTGGCACGGGCGGCGGCATAAGTCAGTTCCCGCGACAGCACCATGTCGACCACGCTCATCGCCAGCTTGTCGGCCACGCGCGGGAAGCGGACGATGGCCTGGCCGAATTGCTTGCGGTTCAAGGCATAGTCCAGCCCCAGTTCAAGCGCGCGACGGGCCACACCTACGGCGCGGGCGGCGGTCTGGATGCGTGCGCCTTCGAAGGTGCGCATCAGGTGCTTGAACCCCTGCCCCTCTTCCCCGCCCAGCAACGCATCGGCCGGCGCGCGCAGGCCATCGAACTGCAGCGCATATTCGCGCATCCCGCGATAGCCCAGCACTTCGATCTCGCTGCCGGTCATGCCCTGCGCGGGGAAAGGGTCCGCATCGGTCCCGCGCGGTTTGGGCACCAGCAGCATGGACAGGCCCGCATAGCCCTTTACATCCGGAAGCGTGCGCGCGAGCAGCGTCATCATGTCAGACCGTGCGGCGTGCGTGATCCAGGTCTTGGCCCCATCGATCACCCAGCCATCCCCATCGCGCCGCGCGCGGGTGTGCAGGGAGCCGAGGTCAGAGCCGGTATCGGGCTCGGTAAAGACGGCAGTGGGCAGGACCTCGCCACTGGCGATGCGCGGCAGCCACTGCGCCTTTTGCGCATCGGTGCCACCCAGCACGATCAGTTCGCCCGCGATTTCAGAGCGTGTCCCAAGGGAGCCTGCGCCAATCCACCCGCGCGAAAGCTCTTCGGTGACGACGGACATCACCAGTTTGCCAAGGCCAAGGCCCCCGAACGCTTCGGGAATGCACACGCCGAACGTGCCAAGGTCTGCCATGGCCTGCACCGTGGCATCGGGGATCAGATCGTTGGCCAGATGCCACTTGTGCGCGTGGGGCAGAATTTCGGCATCGGTAAAGCGGCGGAACTGATCGCGGATCGCATCAAGATCAGGATCGCCAAGGCTATCAGAAGGCCCCTGCCCTG
>JBEQBV010000337.1:0-2826 GCA_041639635.1 Novosphingobium sp. | reverse complement strand
ACGTCGAGAGCTTCAATGGTAACCGCCCGATTGGCACCGCCTGCCGTGGGTTGAGGAGGGGTGCTAACTGACGTGTTTGTTGACGTCGTTATTGACGTCTTATGACACGGAGTTTGGTTTTGAGTGGCATTGAGATTTTGGGCCTTGCACGGCGCAGGCGCTGGCCGGACGAGGTGAAGCTGGCGATCTTGTCGGAGGTGAACACGAACGGTTGGACACTGAGCGATGTTGCCCGTCGCCATGATGTGACGCGTCAGCATCTATATCATTGGCGGCGTGAGCTGCGGGCGAAGGGCCGCCTCGATGTCGAGCGGCGCGATGCTTTCGTGCCTGTTGAGATGTTTGGTATGTCAGAGCCTTTAACCCCAGCGGCCCACAGTGGCGCGGCTGAGATCAGCGTGCATTTACGCAGCGGGCACCAGGTGCGCTGCCGTGAGACTATTCCTGACCATATTTTGGCGCGTTTGGTGCGCGTGCTCGAGGCAGCATGATCGCTCCGGGCACAGGGGTTCGTGTATATCTGGCCAGCGGTGTTACTGATATGCGCAAGAGCATTACCGGCCTGTCGGTGATGGTGCAGGACAAGCTGCGTCAGAACCCGACCAGCGGCGCGATCTTCGCCTTTCGGGGCCGCAAGGGCGATCGGCTCAAGCTGTTATATTGGGATGGTCAGGGCTTTTGCCTCTATTACAAGATCCTCCAGCGCGGTGCATTTCCATGGCCGAGCAGCGGCGATGCCAGCATCCGGCTGACCGCGGCACAGCTGGCCATGTTGTGGGAAGGCATTGACTGGCGACGTCCTTCATGGGGTGCGCCGCCGCTCCGAGTTGGCTAATTATGTGACTGATTTAGGTGGATTTGTCTGGCATATCTGGGCGTTACTTGCTAGAGAAAGGCATGTCGCCTGCCGCCACTTCATTGCCGGATAACCCTGCGGTTCTGAAGGCATTGGTGGCCGAGTTGCAGGCCCAGAACAGCGCCCTGTCTGCTGCAGTTCGGGTCTTTGAGCAACATGTCCAGGCCCTCCAGCTGCGCATCGCCAAGCTCAAGCGTCAGGCATTCGGCAAGGCCTCCGAGAAGGTCGCCCGCGAGATCGAACAACTCGAACTGGCACTCGAAGACTTGCTGATTGCCAAGGCCGAAGCAAGCCCCGTTCCCCCACAGGACGAGAGCAGCACTGCTGATCCCAGCGAGGCTGAGCGCAAGCCACGCCGCCGGCCACGGGTGTCAAAGCAAACGCCCCGCGAGCGCCGCGTGATTGATCCCGGCAGCGCCTGCCCCGATTGCGGCGGGCAGCTGCGCCGCGTCGGCGAAGATGTCAGCGAGATGCTCGACATGATCGTGGCCACCCTCAAGGTCATCGAGATCGCCCGCGTCAAAAAGTCATGCCGGGTCTGCGAGAAGATGGTGCAGCCCCCAGCACCAACCCGCCCGATCCCGGGCAGCATGGCCACCGCTTCCCTGCTGGCCTATATCCTCGTCTCCAAGTTCGACGACCACCTCCCACTCTACCGCCTCAACGAGATCTTCGCCCGTATGGGCGCCGATATCCCCGATACCACCCTCGTCGATTGGTGTGGCCGCGCCATGCAGTTGGTCAGGCCATTGGTCGAGCGGATCGAGGCCCATGTGCTGTCCAGTGACGTGATCCATGCCGATGATACACCCATCAAAGTCCTCGATCGTAAACTCAGCGCCCGCAGCAGCGGCGAGTTGGGTAAGGGCGTGCGTAAAGGGCGGATCTGGGCCTATGTTCTGGACCAGCGACCATGGGCCGGACAAGCGCCGCCCGGTATCGTCTACAAGTTCGCCGCCGACTGGAAGCAGGAACATGTTCACGGCCATTTGCGCCGCGCAAAAGGCATCCTCCAAGCTGATGCCTACAAGGGCTATTCCAAGCTCTACGAGCCCCGGGCCGATGGCAGTATCCAACTGCGCGAAGCGGCGTGCTGGGCGCATCTGCGCCGGAATTTCCACGATCTTTGGACCAGCACCAAATCCCCCATCGCCCGCGAAGCGCTCGACCGCATTGGTGCGCTCTACGATATCGAAGCCAAGATCACCGGCCACAGTGCTGATGAGCGACGTGCCGTCCGCCAAGCCCAAAGCAAGCCCAAGGTCGAGGCCTTCCGTGCCTGGGCTGATGCACAGCTGACCCGGTTGCCCGCCAAGGGCGATCTCACCAATGCGTTCCGCTATGCACTCCCACGCTGGTCGGCATTCTGCCTGTTCCTCGATGACGGCCGGGTCGCCATCGACAACAACCCTGCCGAGCGCGCTCTGCGGCCCATCGGTATCGGGCGCAAAAACTGGCTGTTTGCAGGGGCTGACACCGGAGCTGAGACACTGGCCCGCGCCATGACGCTCATCGAGACCGCCAAGATGAACGGACACGACCCACAGGCCTATCTCACCGACATCTTGGAGCGCATCAGCGATCACAAGATCAACCGCATCGATGAACTCCTGCCATGGAACTGGACCCCGCCCAAGCTCGCTGACAAGGCAGCCTGATGGCAACCGTCACCCATGTGTTCACCGTCGATCATGTCGCCCAGATCCTGGACGAAAATCCCGATTTGATCCGGGCTATCATCAGCAATGATGACAATCTCCCTCACAGCGCCATCATCGCCGTTTGCACCGGGCAAGAAGAAGCAATCGATGCGCTCACCCCAGATGGTGTCGATGAACTCGCCAGCATGCTAAAATATGCTCGCCTGACCCCCGAAAGCTGGCAGCACTTCCTCGACGATTTCGTCGCAGACCCCGAAACTTTCGAAAATGTAAAGCCACTCAAAACGCGGTAACAATCGGGCGGTTACG
>JBEQBV010000336.1:0-2842 GCA_041639635.1 Novosphingobium sp. | reverse complement strand
GTGAAGGGCGCCGAGGGCGAAATCATCCTGTTCATCGACGAGATGCACACGCTGATCGGGGCGGGCAAGGGTGAGGGCGCGATGGATGCTTCCAACCTGCTCAAGCCTGCCCTTGCGCGCGGCGAACTGCATTGCATCGGCGCGACCACGCTGGATGAATACCAGAAGTATGTGGAGAAGGACCCTGCGCTGCAGCGGCGGTTTCAGCCGGTGTTTGTGGGTGAGCCGACCGTGGAGGACACGATCAGCATCCTGCGCGGCATCAAGGACAAGTACGAACTGCACCACGGCGTGCGCATTGCCGACAATGCCATCGTGGCAGCCGCGACGCTGTCCAACCGCTACATCGCCGACCGATTTTTGCCCGACAAGGCCATCGACCTGATGGACGAGGCGGCGAGCCGCATCCGCATGGAGGTGGAGAGCAAGCCTGAGGAGATCGAGAAGCTCGACCGGCGCATCATCCAGATGAAGATCGAGGAGATGGCGCTTTCGAAGGAGAGCGATCAGGCGAGCAAGGATCGTCTCGCGACCTTGCGCGAGGAACTGGCCAACCACGAGCAGCAATCGGCGGAACTCACCACCCGCTGGCAGAATGAGCGTGACAAGATTGCAGCGGAAGGCAAGATCAAGGAAGCGCTCGACGCGGCGCGCAGCGAACTGGATGTGGCACAGCGCAATGGCGATCTCGCGAAAGCGGGCGAACTCGCCTATGGCCGCATCCCGGAACTGGAAAAGCAACTGGCCGAGGCGCTGGGCGTTTCGCAGAATGCGATGCTGCGCGAGGAAGTGACCGCAGATGACATCGCCGCCGTGGTCAGCAAGTGGACCGGCGTGCCGATGGAGCGGATGCTGCAGGGCGAGCGCGAAAAGCTGCTCAAGATGGAAGAAGTCATCGGCAAGCGCGTGATCGGGCAAAAGGATGCGGTGATCGCCGTGTCCAAGGCCGTCCGCCGCGCGCGGGCCGGATTGCAGGACCCGAACCGGCCTTTGGGCAGCTTCCTGTTTCTCGGCCCGACAGGTGTGGGCAAGACCGAGCTGACCAAGGCGCTGGCCGGATTCCTGTTCGATGATGACACCGCGATGGTGCGCATCGACATGAGCGAGTTCATGGAAAAGCACTCCGTCAGCCGCCTGATCGGCGCGCCTCCCGGTTATGTTGGCTATGACGAAGGCGGCGTGCTGACCGAAGCGGTGCGCAGGCGGCCCTATCAGGTCGTGCTGTTCGACGAGGTGGAGAAGGCGCACGGCGACGTGTTCAACGTGCTGCTGCAGGTGCTCGATGATGGCCGCCTGACCGACGGGCAGGGCCGCGTGGTGGACTTCACCAACACGCTGATCATCCTGACCAGCAACCTTGGCAGCCAGTACCTCGCCAATCTGGAAGAGGGGCAGGACGTGGGCGTGGTCGAACCGCAGGTGATGGACGTGGTGCGCGGGCATTTCCGGCCCGAGTTCCTCAACCGGCTGGACGAGATCATCCTGTTCCACCGCCTGGGCCATGAACACATGGCGCCGATTGTGGAAATTCAGGTGGCGCGGGTGGCCAAGCTGCTCAAGGATCGCAAGATCGTGCTGGATCTGACCGACGCGGCCAAACGCTGGCTGGGGCGTGTAGGATATGATCCGGTCTATGGTGCGCGGCCATTGAAGCGGGCGGTGCAGCGTTATCTGCAGGACCCGCTGGCCGAGAAGCTGCTGGGCGGCGAAGTGCCTGATGGTTCGACGGTGCGGATCGACGAGGGTGACGGGGCGTTGAGCTTTGTTGTAAGCTGACCCGCAACGTCACACCTAAAGAAGCGCGCTCCCTCGCGAAGGTAGGGGCCTCACGCGGTTTACGCTGACGTTTCGTAAACGGCACGAGGTCCCCGCCGGCGCGGGGACGCAAGGCAGGATTGATTAGTCAGCCCAATAGAGCCGCATCGGATTGTCGATCAGCAGCTTGCGTTGCAGTTCTTCCGTGGGCGCAATGCGCGGGATCATGTCGACCAAGTGGCCATCATCGGGCACTTCGGTGTCCATGTTGGGGTGCGGCCAATCGGTGCCCCACAGCACGCGGTCCTGATAGTCGGCCAGCAGCGGGGCAACCGCATCGGCAAAGGCGTTCCACGGATCGCCCGCGCCACCTTCCTTGATCGCATCCAGACGGTCAGGGCAGGTGGCCTTGAACCAGATGTCATCACGGCTATTCAGGAAGGCGCGGAATGCCTTCATGTCTGCACCATCGGGGCCTTGGCGCACGTCCGGGCGGCCCATGTGGTCGATCACGAGGGGCACGGGAATCGCGTCCATGAACGGGCGCAGTTCTTCAAGGATGTCAGCTTCGAAATAGATCACTACGTGCCAGCCTTTCGGTAGGCGCTGGGCGACTTCGAGGAACTTGTCCTTGGGCGCATCATCAACCAGACGCTTGAGGAAGTTGAAGCGGATACCGCGGATGCCGCCTTCGTGCATGGCATGAAGTTCGGCTTCGCTGATTGCGGGATCGACGACCGCGACCCCGCGCGCACGACCGCCCGACTTGGCGATGGCGTCCAAAGTGGCGGCGTTGTCGGTGCCGTGGCAGCTGGCCTGCACGATCACGTTCTTGTCGAAACCAAGGTGATCACGCAGCGCGAAGAGCATGTCCGGCCCTGCGTCCTGCGGCAGATACTTGGCCTTGGCGCTGAACGGGAACTGCGCCATCGGGCCGAAGACGTGGCAATGCGCATCGACTGCGCCGGGCGGCGGGGTGTAGCGCGGCTTGCTGGGATTGGCGTGCCAGCTGATGATGCGGTTCTGGTCGGTCATTGTATCCATCCGTTTGCGCTGTGGTCCTTCGACAGGCTCAGGACGAGCGGAT
>JBEQBV010000335.1:0-2889 GCA_041639635.1 Novosphingobium sp. | reverse complement strand
AGTTTGGACCCTGAGCATGAAAGTTCTGCTTCGCCGCGATATAGTGCAATTTCAATGTCTATCGAATTTGTTGAGTATATAGACTTGCACGGCGGTGACACGAATCGTCGGCGACAGGGGTGATCCAGTGACGACCGAAACAGATGCTAATGGGAGACCAGGTTCTGGCATTCCCGAAAACCAGATTGAAGAGAGCCTTGCCAGCGTGCGTGAAGCGCTCGCTGGGCTGAGATATGGCTCAATCCATTTGACCATCCACGAGGGCAGGGTGGTCCAGATTGATGTGACCGAAAAGCGACGGCTCAAGCCGAACTGATCGATTAGTGCGTCAATCAAACCAACAAAATTCAATCAAACCAAAACCATAGAGCCGCTGACCGGACGACCGGAGGTATCGCTTTTGGAAACCATAAGGTTCTGCGATGACTTTCCGTGTTCTGCTTCTGGCAGGGGCCACGCCTCTTGCCTTCCTTTCATCCAGCGTATTCGCTGAAACTACAGCTTCGGCTCCTGCCGAGACAGATGCCCCTCAATCGCAAGAATCGTCTGTCGGCACCGGCGCAAACGACAGCGGCACGATCGTTGTCACAGCGCGCCGCCGCGCCGAAACCGCACAAGACGTGCCGCTTGCGATCTCCGTTGTAGGTGGCGATCAGATAGACAGCACCGGCAGCTTCAACGTGGGCCGCCTGCAGCAGTTGACGCCGACGCTCCAATTCTATTCCTCGAACCCGCGCAACACGGCGGTGAACATTCGCGGGCTGGGCGTGCCGTTCGGCCTGACCAACGACGGGATCGAGCAGGGCGTCGGCATCTATATCGACGATGTCTATAACTCGCGCGTCGCCTCGGCCACGTTCGACTTTCTCGACGTAAAGCAGATCGAAGTACTGCGCGGGCCGCAGGGCACGCTCTATGGGAAGAACACCACGGCAGGCGCGATCAACATCACCACCAATCAGCCAACCTTCGATTTTGAAGCGCGGGCTGAGGCGAGCGTGGGCAACCTTAACTTCGTGCAGGCAAAAGTCGCAGTTTCAGGGCCGATATCAGACACGCTGGCCGCACGATTTGCCGTGTCGTCAACCAACCGGCGTGGCACGATCTACAACGTCACCTCGCAGCAGTGGATCCAAAGCCAGGACAACCTTGGCCTGCGCGGGCAGTTGCTGTTCCAGCCGAGCGATGCCTTCAGCATTACGGTTGCGGGTGATTACAGCGAACAGGACGCGGTGTGCTGCGGTTCGGTGTTCGTGCGTACGGGCTTGACGCAGCGCGCGCTGAACCGCCAATTCGCAGCGCTTGCCGCAGCGCAGGGCTATGCACCCGCCAGTACCGAACCGTTCGATCGCGTGACCGATCTTGATGCAGCATTGCAGGCGGGCAACAAGATCGGCGGCGCTTCGATCAAGGTGAAGTGGGACGTGGGGCCGGGCACCCTGACCTCTGTCACCGCATGGCGTTTCTGGGACTGGCTGCCGCAGAATGACCGCGACTTTACCGGCCTGCCCATCGTCACACGGTCGCAGAACCCTTCGCAGCAGGACCAGTACACGCAGGAATTGCGCTACAACTACAGCGGTGACAGGTTCGATTTCGTGGTGGGTGCCTTCGGCTTTTACCAGCGCATCGATACTCAGGGCACGGAATCGCACGGTTCGGCATCGACGAAGTGGAACCTTGCCCCCACCAATGCGCTCTACAATTCCAACGTGTTGGACGGACTTACCGCACGCAACACGCAGTTCCTGAAGAACACCAGCCTCGCGCTCTATGGCCAGGCCAGCTGGAAGGTCACGCCCGAATTGACCCTGCAGCCGGGGGTGCGCTTGAACTATGACAAGAAGGACGGTTTCTATCAGCGCCGCGTGTTCACCGGGGCAGGCACCGAAATTCTGCTGGATGGCACTACCAGTCCGACCAAGACTGCACAGCTTGGCATTTTCACCCCGCAGGAGATCGCGCCCAAGTTCAGCGACTGGAACTTCAGCTATGACTTCACCGCAAGCTACAAGGTGGCCGATGGCGTGCTTGCCTATGCGACGTATGCCAAATCGTTCAAATCTGGCGGCATCAACCAGAATGGCGTGCCCACCGATACGCAGAACAACCCTCTGCTGGGCACGGCCACGGTAAAGCCGGAATCGGTCAATCACTATGAGGTGGGCATCAAGACCGAGCTGCGCAGCATTGGCGCAATCTTCAATCTTTCGGCCTTCCGGACGGATATCACGGACTATCAGGCCAATGTGAACAACGGCCAGTTCGGGGTGTTGCGTGGCTATCTGGCCAATGCCGGGGCGGTGCGTTCACAGGGCTTCGAGGCAGATTTCTCGATCCGGCCGAGCGACCGGTTCAATGCCTATACCAACGCTGCCTATACCGATGCGACCTATCGCAAGTTCGTCGACGCGCCGTGCCCTCCCGAGCTTTCGGGTGGGACCGTGGCAACCGGCACGCAAGTGCCGGGCGCGGCAGGCACGCCGGGTGCGCTTAGCCCCGCGAACTGCGACATATCGGGCCAACGTCTGCCGGGCGTTTCGAAGTGGTCGTTCTCGTTCGGGTTTGAGGCCAACGCACCGGTCAATTTCCTGAAGCAGGACGGGCAAATCTACTTCGGCTATGATGGCAGCTATCGATCCGACTTTTCTTCGAACCCGACGCCTTCGATCTACACCAATGTCGATGGCTATTCGCTGTCCAACTTCCGCGCCGGTTTTCGCACGGACGATAGCTTCGACATCTATGGCTGGGTGCGCAATGCCTTTGACGCGAACTATTTTGAGCAGCTGTTCGTTGGCCCCGGCAACACCGGCCTGATCGCGGGGCTTCCCGGCGATCCGCGCACGTGGGGCTTTACCCTGCGCAAGGCGTTCTGAACCGTTTCCA
>JBEQBV010000334.1:0-2889 GCA_041639635.1 Novosphingobium sp. | reverse complement strand
GGTGGCGGGCTGTGCGGATGGATGGCGGCAAGCATGCTGGCGCGCAAGCTGCCGGATGTGCGCATCAGCGTTTTGTCTGCGCAGGGGGAAGAGCGTGGGCTGGGCGTTGCAAGCCCTGCCGAAGTGCTGCTGCCGCAGGACATTGAAGTGGTGGCGCAAACCGGATGGCGCGGCGGTGATCTGCTGAAGCGCTGCCGTGCCAGCTTTACGCTGGGCACCGCGATGAGCGGGTGGCGCGCTGATGGGGTGCCCGCGTTCGTGCCGTTTGGCGATATTGGCGCAGCGCTGGGGCCGGTGCCGTTTCATCAGTTGGTAGCGGTAGCACGTGCCCGTGGGCAGGGAGTGAACATCGCCAACTATGCACTGGCGGCGCTGTGTGCGCAGAGTGGGCGGTTTGCTCCGCCGCAAGGAGACGATGATTCGGTGCTGGCGACGCTGGCCTTCGGGCTGACGGTGGATGTGGCGCGGATGGCCGAGATGCTACGCACTGATGCAGCGAAGCATGGCGTGATTGAAGCCGGAGCTTGGACCGGTGGGGTGGATCGCGATGGCGATACCATCACCGCGCTGCACACGGCAGCGGGCGAAGTGGTGAGCGCGGACCTGTTTGTTGATGCTTCGGGTGCGGATAGCCCGTTGGCAGGGGCGTTTGAAAGCTGGGCGACATGGTTTCCATTCGACCGAGCGGTAACTGCGCTGCGGCCCGATCAGGGGGTGCCGCCGCTTTATGCCGATCTGGCGGCGCTGCCCGATGGATGGCAGGCGTTTGTGCCGCTGGCCGGTGGGGTAGCAGAAATGCTGGTGGGCGGATCGGCAGATGGGCCTGGCGTGCAGACGTTCCGGCCCGGTCGGCAGGCACGAGTGTGGGAGGGCAATCTGGTGCGGATCGGCGCGGCGGCGCAGCAGCACGATCCTTGCGCCGGGCTGCAACTGCATCTGGCGCTGGCTGATTCGGCGCGGCTGGTGGCGCTGTTTCCTGCCGGTAGCGATGGCCGGGCCGAAGCGCGGGAATATGATCGGCAGTGGCGCGAGGTGAGCGATTGCGCGTTTGATTACACCGCGCTGCGGCTGGCGCGGAATGGGGCGGCAGGTGCCGTGTGGGATGCTTTGCGCGCCATGGAACTGCCCGCGCGCACGGGCTATCGCCATGACCTTTATGCAGGGACCGGCCGCGTGGTGCTGCACGATGGTGAGGTGTTTGAAACGCCGGGCTGGGTGGCGCAGTTTGAGGCGACGGGCATTGTCCCACGCCGCGTTGATGCGCTGGCCGATGCGATGCCGACTGAGGCGATTGCGGCGCATTTTGAGCGCATTCGCGCGGCGATGCTTGCGGGCCTGGCCAAGCTGCCGCCCTATGCGGCGTTGCTGGCGGAGATGCAGGCATGAGTGCGGGCATGAGCGCGGGCCAGGATCGCGGCCCATTGCGCCGTGTGGTGATTGCAGGCGGCGGCACGGCGGGCTGGATGGCGGCGGCGGCCCTATCGCGCCTGTCGGGCAATGGCGTGACGCAGATCGTGCTGGTGGAATCCGAAGAGATCGGCACCGTCGGCGTGGGGGAGGCGACGATCCCGCCGATCAAGACCTTCAACGCCATGCTGGGCATCGACGAGGACGAGTTCGTCGCCGCCACGCAAGGAACGTTCAAATTGGGCATCGAATTTGCCGGTTGGGGGCGGGAGGGCGAGGCCTATCTGCATCCGTTCGGCGCCTATGGCGCGGACATCAACGGGGTAAAGTTCCACCAGATCTGGCTGAAACTGCGCGCCGCCGGGATTCCGCTGCCGCTCGATGATTTCAACATGTCGGCCACGGCGGCGAAGCTGGGGAAGTTTGACCGGCCCGGGGGCGATCCGCGTTCAGCGCTGTCGCAGTTGGATTATGCCTATCACTTCGATGCCGGGCTCTATGCCGCTTTCTTGCGCAAATACGCCGAGGCGTGCGGGGTGGAGCGGCACGAGGGGCGCATTGCCCGCGTGGCGCTGGATGGGGAAAGCGGGCACATTTCCGCGCTGCATCTGGATGAGGAGCGCGTGATCGAGGGGGATCTGTTCATCGATTGCACCGGCTTTCGTGCGCTGCTGATCGGCGAAGCGCTGGGATCGGGGTATGAGGACTGGAGCCACTGGTTACCGTGTGATCGCGCGGTGGCAGTACCTTGCGCGCGGACTGGTCCGTTGCTGCCCTATACCCGCTCCACCGCGCGCGCTGCCGGGTGGCAATGGCGCATTCCGCTGCAACACCGCACCGGCAACGGCATAGTCTATTGCAGCCGCCATATGTCGGATGACGAGGCGACGGCCACGCTGCTGGGCAATCTGGATGGCGAGATTACCGGCGATCCGCGCCCCTTGCGCTTTACCACCGGTATGCGGGCACAGCCCTGGGTGAAGAACTGCTTGGCGCTGGGCCTTGCCAGCGGGTTCATGGAGCCGCTGGAATCGACCAGCATCCATCTGGTGCAGATAGGCATATCCAAGCTGCTGGCGTTGCTGCCTGATCGCAGCTTTCAGGGCCATGAGCGCGAGGAATACAACCGGCTGACCGCGATCCAGTGGGCGCAGATCCGCGATTTCCTGATCCTGCATTACCACGCCAATGCGCGCAGCGATTCCGCCTTCTGGCGCGAATGTGCGACCATGCCGATCCCCGAAACGCTGGAGCGCAAGCTGGCGCTGTTCCAAAGCACCGGGCGGCTGTTCCGCTATGACGATGAGCTGTTCACCGATGCGAACTGGACCGCGGTGATGGTGGGGCAGGGGGTCATGCCGCAGCGCCACGATCCGCTGGCCGATTCGCTCGATCAACCGCAGGTGCGCGACATGGCCCTGCGCATGACCGATGCGTTCCGCCGCACCGCGCGCGCCATGCCCACGCATGCTGATTTCATAG
>JBEQBV010000333.1:0-2912 GCA_041639635.1 Novosphingobium sp. | reverse complement strand
TGGCGCATCCGCCAAGCAAGGATGCGAAACCAAAGGTTAAGGCAAGCGTCAGTCGCATGACTATCCCATACACCCATACGACTGAGCGAAGGATTAACCGGACAGTCCGTTTGTGTTCAGCCTTCCAAAGTCGCCAGCACTTCATAGGCCAGCACCGCGCCTGCCACGGCGGCATTCAGGCTGTCTGCACGGCCCTTCATCGGCATGGTCACGCGCAGATCACAGGCCATTTCATAGTCCTCGGGCAGTCCGCGCGATTCGTTACCCACCATCACAAAGCACGGCGCGGTGTATGGCGCACCGCGATAGGGCACCGCTTCACGCAAACTGGCCGCCACCAGTTGGCCCTCGCCTTTGCGTAGCCAGCCTAGAAATTCATCCCACCGCGCCTGCGCCAACCGCTCGGTAAAGATCGCACCCATGCTGGCGCGCACCGCCTCTACCGAAAAAGGATCGACGCAATCATCGATCAGGATCAGCCCACCCGCACCCACGGCGTCTGCGGTGCGCAGCATCGTGCCCAGATTGCCCGGATCGCGCATGGCGTGGGCCACCAGCCAGATCGGCGCAGAATTGCGGTCGATCAGCGTTATCGAAGTATCCCATTCGGCAAAAACGCCCGCCACAGCCTGCGGGTTTTCCTTGCCGGTCACTTTGGACAGGATGTCCACCGGCAATTCGATAACCTCGCCACCAGCGGTATCTACCGCGGCTTCCAGTTCATCCAGCAACGGGTGGCTTTCGCGCCCCTGCGCCATCAGCAGGATTTCCGGTAGCCGCCCGCCTTCGCGCGCATCGGTTAACAGCCGCAAGCCTTCAGCCAGAAACTTGCCCTCGCGCCGCCGGTGCTTCTTTTCCCGCAAGGAGCGGACGAATTTTACCGTGGGGTTGGAATAGCCCGTGATGATCTTGCGCGTCATGGTGCCCCCATGCGACAGCGCCACGCGCCGAGCAAGTTCGGCGGCACTGTTTGCGTGGACCAAGCGTCCTTCGACAGGCTCAGGACGAGCGGTGTTTGGTTTAAAGGTATCGCGAAAATTCCGCTCATGCTGAGCTTGTCGAAGCACGAGTGCTTACAAATCAATCTTCGCCGAAGCCGTCCTTGATCAGCCCGGTCAGCTTCATGAGTATCGCATCAGCCTCGCCCTCAGGCCCGGCCACGGAAACGTCCACCGTATCGCCCTTGGCCGCGCCCAGCATCATCAGGCCCAGGATCGATCCGCCCGCAGCATCGGTGCCATCCTTGCTGACGGTGACGTCAAATCCGGCAGGCAGTTTGGCCACCGCGTTCACGAACTTGGCACTGGCGCGGGCGTGCAGGCCGCGCTGGTTGACGATCGTTACCGTCTCACGGGTGACGTAACCCTGTTCAGCCATCTCATGCATCCTGTCCCAGAAATTCCGAGGCGATTGTTATATAATTGCGTCCGGCATCGCGCGCCGCCGCTGTCGCCTCTTTTACTCCCATGCAGCCGCGCGCCTTGGCAAGACGGATCAGCATGGGAAGATTGATCCCGGCAATCACTTCGACCTTGCCCGCCTGCATCAGCGAGATCGCAAGGTTCGATGGGGTGCCGCCGAACAGATCGGTCAGGATGATCACACCCTCCCCGCTGTCGACGCGTTTGATCGCATCGGCAATTTCCTTGCGGCGTTTTTCCATGTCATCGTTGGGGCCGATGCAAACGCCGATGACGTCACTCTGTCGCCCGACGACGTGCTCCATCGCATGGATGAATTCGTCGGCGAGAGCGCCGTGGGTAACAATGATAAGACCGATCATGAAAGGGGCAGGCTCCGAAGTACGGCCCGAAAGCTTGCACCTTGCGTGATGAACGCAGGCTGGGCGCAAGTGCGCGGGCCGCAAGACGATTGGGAATCGAAATGCATGTCTTTCAGTGCCGCCCTGCCCGTCATCTTTTCCCTCGCGCTCTTCCGGCCCGTTGCCTCAAGGCTTCTGGCCTTCAAGCATATCCGCTGCCCGCGACGCGAGATTGCGATGGAGCAATGTGGGAGAAAAACCCGCCCCGCGCAAGGCAGAAGCGATCTGTTCGGCCATGAACACCGAACGGTGTTTCCCTCCGGTACACCCGAAGGCCACGTGGACATAGGCCTTGCCCTGCTCCTGGTAGCGCGGCAGCAGCAAGAGCAGCAGGTCCCGGATGCGGTCAAAAGCCTCGGCAAAGGCGGGATCTTGGCGGATATAGTCGCCCACAGCGGCCTGCTGCCCGGTCTGCGGGCGCAGTTCATCGACCCAATGCGGATTGGCCAGAAAACGCATGTCGAACACCAGATCGGCCAGCGGCGGGGTACCGCGTGAAAAACCAAAACTGCTGATCGTTAGCACCGGTCCCGAGGGTATCTCTGTCCCAAATTGGGCGCGAATCGCCGCCTGCAGATCGTTGCTGGTAAAGCTGGTGGTGGTGATCACCACATCGGCCCAGCGGCGCAGCGGTTCGAGCAATTCGCGCTCGGCCATGATGCCGGTGGCGGCGGGTTTGTCCTCGCTCATCGGGTGGCGGCGGCGGGTTTCGTTGTAGCGCCGCTCCAGTTCGGCCCCGGCGCAATCGAGGAACAGCGTAGTAATCTGCAAATCGCGCCGCTGCGACAGTTTCTTGACCAGATCGATGGTGCGCGCGGGATCGAAACCGCGTGTGCGGGTGTCAAACCCGATGGCCATCGGGCCACCCGTCTCAATCCTTGCCGATCCCGGCTCTGTCTCCAGCAAGCGGTCCAACAGGCGGATCGGGAAGTTGTCGATGGCTTCCCAGCCCAGATCTTCCAGCGTGCGCAGCGCGGTCGTCTTGCCCGCGCCCAGAAGGCCGGTGACAAGCAATATGCGTTGCGGTGCAGAATCCGTGGTCATGCCATTATCCGTGGTTGCGCCGCCTCCATGCGCCTGCGCGGGCCGA
>JBEQBV010000332.1:0-2967 GCA_041639635.1 Novosphingobium sp. | reverse complement strand
GTTCAAGAAGGCGAGGTGAAGGAATATGTCGATATTTCGAGCCGAGCCGACGCCGAAGTGGCGGTTTTTGGCCCGGCCCCGCAGGGGTTGCCCTGAAAAGGCCCCAGCCGCGTTGCTCAGCCTCGAAATAGGCCCACTATTCCTTCGTCCTCGCGCCTCGCTGGGGCCCTTTCAGGGCAACCATGATCCGCGCGGAATTTGTCCACGCTGCCTAGGGCTCCAGCAAGGCCGGAACAATGAAGCCGCTTCGCGGATCCGTGCGAACCTGAGGTCCAACGCCAACTCATGGGAGCGCGAGGGTGATGACCCTCGCATTTCCCTATGACTTAATCTTCCAGTTGGCGGAGCAAAGTCCGCACATCCCCATCCATATCGGCATCACGGGTGCGCAGTTCTTCGATCAGGCGCACTGCGTGGATCACGGTGGAGTGATCGCGACCGCCGAACTTGCGCCCGATTTCGGGGTACGAGCGCGGGGTCAGGACCTTGGCCAGATACATTGCCACCTGACGCGGGCGCACCACGGCGCGGGCGCGGCGTTTCGACGCCATTTCGGTGCGGTCGACGCGGTAGAATTGGCAGACCGTGCGCTGGATTTCATCAATGGTGATGCGGCGGCGGTTGGCCGAGAGGATGTCAGTCAGCTGTTCTTCGGCCAGTTGCAGCGATACCGGCTGGCCGGTGAGCTGGGCATAGGCGATCAGCTTGTTGAGGCCGCCAACCAATTCGCGCACGTTCCGATTGATTGTCCGGGCGAGGAACTCGATCACATCGGCAGGCACTTGCGTGCTGGAAAAGCGTGCGAGGCGGTGTTCGAGGATCTTGCGGCGCAGTTCGATATCTGCAGGCTGAATGTCTGCCACAAGGCCCATCGACAGGCGCGAAAGCAGGCGCTGTTCTACGCCATCCAAAGCCTGCGGAGCGCGGTCTGCAGCAACGATCAGGCGCTTGCCCGCGCTCATCAGCGCATCGATGGTGTGGAGGAATTCCTCCTGCGTGGATGCCTTGCCGATGATGAACTGGATGTCATCGACCAGCAGCATATCAAAGCCACGCAGACGCGCCTTGAACTCGATCATCTCGTTCGAGCGCATGGCCTGCACGAATTCGATCATGAACCGTTCGGCAGAACAATAGAAGATGCGCGCGCCGGGCTTGTTGGCGGCAAAAGCGTGGCCGATGGCATGTAGCAAGTGCGTCTTGCCCTGACCGGTCGAGCCTTTGAGGTAGAGCGGCGAGAATTGCGGCGTTTCAATCGCGGCCATGCGCTGAGCGGCATTGAGTGCCAGCACATTGGCCGCGCCGGACACGAATTCTGCAAAGGTCAGCGAAGGATCAAGCCCTGATTGGGCTGTGTCGATCATCGCTGGGCCCGTAGCAAGGTAAGCAGGCGCACGTGCCGGGACCGACGCTTCGCCACCGACGCGCATTTCGGGCATTGAGCGGCGGCGCGGGTGCACGGTAATGCGCACCTGGCGCACTTCGGACCGGGCAATCTTCCAAGCCAAGCTGAGGCGATCGGCAAAACGATCCGCTACCCAGTTGGCCGAAAATTCGGTCGGTAGAAACAGATCAAGCGTGCCGGTTTCCTTGCAAAAGGCACCGAGTTGAATCGGCTTGATCCATTGGGCGTGTAATTGCGAGCCGAGATCCTTTTTCAGACCCTGGCTGATGTCGGCCCAGTCTGCTGCCAGATCCAGCGCTTCCTGGTCCTCAATCATTGTGCTGTCACGTCCCTTCCTGCCTGTCATCATGCGGTCGGAATTGACCGCTGCGCCGCTGGCGCCCCCTCCTGCGAAATCGTCTACCTTCACGCTTCGCTGCCTCGACTTCCTGACCTGCGCATCGTCGGCGACGCGCAGGCATGAAAAACCCCTGCCTGCCGCGCAGTATGCGACAAGTCCTGTTCGAATAAATGTCCTGTGACACCAGCTGGCAGTGATTCCCGCCACCGGTGAGTTCTGTCTATTGGCCTTCGGGGCTATCGCGCAAGCGGGGGAGTAGCAAAAAAACTGAAATAAATGCCCTTGACTCTCGCTAACCCGCACGGCTCCGTTAATACGCTGTAATTTAAGGATTTTTACTTATGCGTAGCGCTTATACGATGCGAATCGCGTAGTTTCCGTGACTTGCTGCGTCTGCACACTGTCATAATGCAAAACTGTCACATCGAACGGTGGCACAGACGAAAAGGGCCGGCGAAGTTATCGCCGGCCACGTTCCGCATTTGTGCTTTCTAGATTCCAGTTCAGCATCGCGTCACAGGCCGCGAGCGATTCGATCTGGTCCGATCCGGACCTTCACATTGCTCTGGAATGGTTGAATTAAAGCGAAGCGACGCGCTTCGTCAGGCGCGACAGCTTGCGCGCAACCGTGTTCTTGTGAAGCACGCCACGAGCAACGCCGCGAGCCAGTTCGGGCTGCGCTGCCTTGAGCGCTTCTGCCGCAGCCGACTTGTCACCACCTTCGAGCGCCGATTCGACCTTCTTGACGAAAGTGCGGATGCGCGAAAGGCGGTTGCCGTTGATTTCGGCGCGGCGATCATTGCGACGGATACGCTTGCGGGCTTGCGGCGTGTTGGCCATGGTTTTCCTGTTTCTCGTGCCTTGGCGGACGCACGGGGCGACCGCGTGAATTCTTGCGGGATGGCGGAAAGTCCCGCCGGAAAGCGCGGCCCTTAGCGGTGACGCGCCGAATCGTCAACAGATTCGGCACATCATGTGATCGGACGCAGTACCACCTTCAAGCCATCGCGCGGCTTGGGGATCGGCCAAGCCTGCCATTGCGGCTCTGCGCCCGCCTGCATCACGATCTCGAACCGGGTGAGGATGTGGTTGGCCAGCAATTTGACCTGCATATAGGCAAAGTGCAGCCCCAGGCACATGTGCGCGCCGCCGCCGAACGGAGCCCAGGCATACTTATGCCGCGCCGCGACCTTGTCTGGCGTGAAGCGCAGCGGATCGAACA
>JBEQBV010000331.1:0-2989 GCA_041639635.1 Novosphingobium sp. | reverse complement strand
ATCGATCCAACCGCTATTCCGGCAGGCCAGCGCGTGGTCATCATCGATGACCTCATCGCCACAGGCGGCACCGCGCTTGCTGCCGCCGAGCTTCTGCGCACCGCCGGGGCCGAGGTGACGCACGCCATGTTCGTCATCGACCTGCCCGACCTCCACGGCGCGGCCCGCCTCCGCGATGCAGGCCTGACCGTCGAAGCCCTGATGGACTTTCCGGGGCACTGAAACGCAAAAGGGCGGCCCATGGGACCGCCCTCTCGACTCATAATTCGCGCCGCGTTCAATCGACCAGCATCAGCGCATCCAGCGCGACTACGCCTTCGCCCATCGGGTGGAGAATCACCGGGTTGAGATCGATTTCGCGGATCGATGGTTCAGCGCGCAGCACCTGCCCGACCTTGACGATCAACGCCGCGAGAGCGGGCACGTCAAGCGCGGGCGATCCGCGATAGCCGCTGAGCAGCACCGCGCTCCTGAGCTTCATCAGTTCGGCTTCAACCGCATCCTGCGTCAATTCTGCGGTCAGCAAGCGCACGTCCTGCAGGATTTCCGCTGTCACCCCGCCAAAGCCTGCCAGCACGACCGGCCCCCATTCGGGATCGTTCTTGGCCCCCACGATCATTTCCATGCCCCGCTTGCCCATGGCCTCGATCAGCACGCCGTCCAATCGGATCGACGATGAATAGGCGGCGACATTGGCGTGAATGCGATCCCACGCATCGCGCACGGCAGCGCCATCGGCAAGGTTTAGGATAACCCCGCCTGCATCGCTTTTGTGACCCAACGCAGCGGCTTGTGCCTTCATCGCGACAGGGTAGCCAACCGCATCGGCAGCAGCGACAGCTTCGTCGGCACTGGCCGCAAATCCGCCCTTGGGGAAGCTGATGCCGATGAGGCCAAGCAGTTCCTTCGACTTGTATTCCGGGATTACGCCAGAAACCACGTCCAACCCGGTCAGCGGCGTTGGAGCGAGATTGTTGGTCGATAAGTCCTGCGCTGCCCAATGCGTCAGCCGGGTGATCGCCCGCAGCGCCCGTTCAGTCGTCGGGAACCACGGCAACCCTGCCGCGCGCAACGCGGCGATGCGCTCGGCGGGCACATCGGCCCCCTCGTCCAGCCCCGCAAAAATCACCGGCTTGGTCAGAGTCTTGCCCTCAACCGCGGCAAGGATCGCCGGGAACTTGATGGCGCAGGTGATCGGCTCTGCCTGAATGATGCCAGCCAGCACGGTGCCAACGCGGTCATCAGCCAGCAACGCCTCGATGCAGCGCGTGTAGATCGCCGGTTCGGAAAGACCCTGCGCCGTAATGTCGAGCGGGTTCGATACCGGCACAAACGGCGGCAAGGCCGCGCGCAGGGCGGCCGAGTCTTCGTCGTGCAGATCCGCAAGCGGCAGGTCGAGTTCCTCAGCCAGATCGAGCGTCAGCGCCTTGAACGCGCCGGATTCCCCCAGCACGACCGTCTTGCCCGAAGGCAGCGCCGGGCACCTCACAGCGATTTCGGCAATGTCGCCAAGTTCTTCCAGCGTTTCGGCAAAGATCACACCAGCCCGCGCCACCATCGCGCGCATCAGCTTGTAATCGCCCGCCATCGCGCCGGTGTGAGTCGCAGCCGATTCACGTGCGGCGCTCGATTTGCCGGGGTGCAACAGCACCACAGGCTTGCCCGCCGCCTTGGCACGGCGCGCAGCCGCCAGGAACACTTGCGGCTTGCGGAACTGCTCCACGATCATGGCGATTACATGCGTATCATCCTGATCGACCAGCCAATCGACATAGTCCTCAACGCCGCTGGCCGCTTCATTGCCGGTAGAGACGGAATAGGAAACCCCCGCATCGCGCGCCAGCAGCATGGTGCCCAGCACCGCCGCCATCGCGCCCGATTGCGATACGATACCGATCGCACGCTTGCCCGCAGGCGGCACGGCATTGGTTTCGACAAACGTCAGCGGAATGCGATCGACATAGTTGACAAGGCCAAGGCAATTCGGCCCTTCGACCACCATGCCCGCCTCATGCGCTATCCACGCAATCTCACGCTGTTCGGTAAGGCCCTCTTCCCCACCTTCGGCAAAGCCTGCGGAAAAGATCACTACGCCGCCACATTTGCGTGCGGCAAGGCCCCTCACCGCATCCAGCACGCCAGCGCGCGGGATGGCCAGCACAGCCACATCCACACCTTCTGGCAGAGCATCGACCGATGGGTAGCAAGGCTTGCCCATGATCTCTTCACGCTTTGGGTTCACAGGATAGATCGCGCCGGAATAGCCATTGCGATCAAGATTGGTGAGGATCGTTGCGCCCAAAGCGCCGGGCTTGTCAGACGCACCGACTACGGCAACCGACTTCGGGCGCAGAAAACGATCGAGCGCGGCGTGGGCCAGCGTGCGATTGGCCAGACCTGCTTCACTTCCAGCTTCAGACATAACGGCATCCTCCGATTTCGCTATGCGCTATAACAATTATAGGACGAAGGGCAAGTGGCGTCCGGTAAGAGTCAGGCACACTTTCGGGAAGCAGGGATGGCTAACAGGTTCACCCGCGAACCTGCATTAGCGTCAGGCCACAGGCTGCCAATCAAACACCAGTTCCCCTTCGCGATGGGCAAAGCGGTTGAGGTGATCGGCCACCACCTGCTGCATGCGCGCCAGATCGCCATCTCCTTCGATTTGGCAGGTTACTTCCAGCGCCGCATCGCTCGCTTTCAATTCGACAGGGCCGAACGGCAGGGCCACGCGCCCATGTTGCGCATCAAACTCAACTTCGAACTTGTGGCCCCAGTGCTTGCACAACTGCTGCAGGTATCGGCTGGCACTGGCGGTCGGGACAATGGCATGGCTTCCGAGCATCGCAGGTCTTTCTTGATAGCATCACGTAAGTAGTAAGATATATCTTAATGGCCGTCAGTCAAGCCCAGATAATGTTCGCTGCACTGCAAGGTTGACGAGACCACCCCTGCCATGGCAAGCGCGCGCCACCACACGAGCTGAACA
>JBEQBV010000330.1:0-3001 GCA_041639635.1 Novosphingobium sp. | reverse complement strand
TAATCGGCAATTTTCGGGATTGCAAGGGCGCGTTTCCGGCGCCACAATGAAACTGCATCAGCCCGGTCCAGCTAGCGGCCCGGCGTGCATCGCGCACGGAAACGCAAGCCCTTTGAGTGGTGATCTTCACCGTGGCGCCTTGAGCGCCTGTTGTTCCGGACGCTTGGCGTCCCTGCCATTTTTGCTGTTGATTGTGGCGCGGCCCATGGCTTGACCATGGCGCCAGCTCCTTCCTTCGCACCCGATGCGAGGAAGCGATGATGCGCCTTGGGCATCGTCCGCCCCGAGCGGCGATCCCATGGACGGTGGCCTGACCACCGGTGCCTTGAGTACCTCGCGGCCGGCGCTCGCACTTCGCTGCGACCGCCTTGGCCATTCCCCTCTCTCGCGCCTGTTCCAGGCCGCGAATGACGCCAGCCCTGCGGGGCCAGCGTTCGAGTTCCTTCCTTTCGCACTCACGCACTGACATCGGTCAGCCGTGCGCTGCCTCACCTTGGTGCGGCGCCACGGCCCGCGTGAACGGCATTGCGCGTCCGTCGCGGAACGGGCGTTGCCAGTCAAGCCGGCGATGGGGAGCGAGTTCGCGGTGCCGCTCGTGCACCGTACCGGAGGTCACGCCTCCGGGGTTGCCTCGGGTTCCTTGAGAACCTGGTTCGCTACAGCGAACGCCACATTGCGCCCGACGCATGCTGGCTGGCGATCACTTTTACGCACCTCCGCGCCGCCGTCGCTCTGGCGATGACGGCAAACACTGGCTTGGCATAGGCGCCCGGAACCCGCCGATGCACGAACACCGGGTTCCACCGAATCGACGAATGAAAAAAAGGAAAGATGCCATGGACAAGCAAAGCAACGGACGAAATGACCGTTCCACCCCTCGACACGGCAAACGCCGTGGGCAGTCGCGCACCTACGAACAGACGGACCTGGACGACATACCCTTGAACCCCAAGCGCAGTGGCTACGTGCTGCAGTTGATCCTGAAGCAGCACAACTGGCAGCACAGCAGCAAGCCCAAGGGCGTGAGCCACAAGACGATGGCGGAGCGCACGCGCTTCTGCATCTGGCTGTTCGATTTTCTGCGCGGGCATCCGAAGCACTTCAAGCTGGACCCGCGCTCCTTCAGCGGTCGCCATGTCGAAGCCGTCACTCGCTACTGGCTGGAGGAAGCGCGTGCCGGACAGCTGAGCCCGGCGACGATCCAGACCTACTTCAGCTTCATGAAAACCTTCGCCGGCTGGATCGGCAAGCCGAAGCTGCTGAAACCAATCCAATGCTACTTCGATGATCCGAAGCTGTATCAACGCCGCTTGGCGGCCGGCGTCGACAAGTCATGGCGCGCCCAGGGCGTCGACGTGGACACCGTCATCAAGGAAGTCGAGGCCTACGACGTGCATGCCGCCGCCTCCCTGAAACTGATGCAGGCATTCCAGTTGCGCTTCAAGGAGAGCGTCATGTTCCGCCCGCATACCGACGTGATCAGCGCCGCGCAGGCGGGTAAACAGGATGGCGATGTGGCCTTCTATTTGGATACGCACCGGGGCACCAAGGGGGGACGGGAACGCCTGTTTCCCATCGATAATGCCCAACGTCTGGCAGCGATCGACTATGCGCGCCGGGTCACGATGGGCATTCATGAGAGCGTCAGCGATCCGCGATTGAGCTTGCTACAGGCCATGCGCCGGCTGCGTTATGTGATGGAGCGCTTCGGCATCACGCGCGCCGGCTTGGGTGTTGTGCCACACGGTCTGCGACATCAGGGCGCGGCCGACGACTATCAGACCATCACGGAGGTGCCGCCGCCGATCGCTGGCGGTTCAAAGGTGGCCCCGGCGCTCGACTTGCAGGCCCGAAACGAGATCGCCGCCCGCCTCGGTCACGGGCGTATATCGATTACCAGCGTCTACCTCGGCAGCAGGCGCGTCACGCCCACCGAGTCACCGACACCCGTACGCGGCCCCGACCTCCATGGCGGAAACGCGACCTGACCACGCCCCGCTCGACACCTCCCTCTACTCATCATTCTTAAGGAATAAATATGGACGAGATCAAATCACGCAGCCCGTACTGGCTGAGCCCTGGCATCGACGTGCCAACGCAGGAGGAATTGCAACTATTGCCATCGCGTCGCGCCCTGCGCGGCTTCTACGTCGACCGGAATGCAGGTGAAGCGGCATTCGTACCGACTGACGATTTCATGCGTGAATGCCCGTTATGGCGCATCGATGTGCTCGACGATATTGCGGACGCCCTGCAGCGCACGCGTACGCATGCCTTGGTTTCCTTCTTCCGGGAATGTCAGGCAAGAGGACATGACGTACCCATGGCGAGGCAGATCGAAGCGTTTCGAAAGATGTGCCAGCAAGGTGATGTTGCTTTGCCGGATGAACTGGAGGCGTTGCTGGTTCTGGATCAGCAGCTCGGCCGATCAGCGGCGTGGCGCCCCAGAGAGCGGGGCAAGAGGTGAGCATCGACAAAGCCTGCCTCGCCGTGCGGTGCCACGTCTGGCGAGGCGGGGGCCGATTAGCGTTGGCTGTTGGCCTCGGCAGACATGGCCTGCACAGTGTTCACCGGTCTGTTTATCGGCCTTGGGGTCATTGGGAGTCTGCGTCACCAACGGCCGAATTGAACAAATTACCGGTCCTTGCCCAGAACCACTTGGCACGTCAAGCGATAGGTGCCCTGCTCAAGTAGACGGCTCACAGTCTGATTGATTAGGCATTGAAGAGAGGTCACTTTTCACCCATGGCCGAATAGGTTACGTATCCCATCAGGTTGGGCTCGTAACTAACAAGGCTTTCTCTCGTTGTGGGCTTACGTTCCGCAGGAATCATCGCGCGGCACAGCGGATCCCCGTTGGTGCAGTACGTTACAATCGCATTCGATGGGTGATAAGCCTTTGTATATTTGCGTTGCGCAGAGAGAAGGATGATGAATGGCGACAGAAAAGAGCGTTTCATTCAGATCGGATTTGGTATCAAACAGTCTCGATCTTATACAG
>JBEQBV010000329.1:0-3056 GCA_041639635.1 Novosphingobium sp. | reverse complement strand
TCTTGCCGTGCTTCCCGGCACGGTCAACGCATGGTTCGCGCCGCTTGATGGCCCGCCGGTCATCACCCTCAACGCGCAGCAACCGCTCGCGCTGGGATCTGCGTTCAAGCTCTATGTGCTCGCCGCGCTGGCCGAGGATGTGAAGGCGGGCAAGCGCAAGTGGTCCGATACCGTGCCGCTCACGGAAAAGAGCTTCCCGAGCGGGCAGTTGCAGAACTGGCCCAAGGGCGCGCCGGTTACGTTGCACACGCTGGCGAGCCTGATGATTTCCATCAGCGACAATACTGCGACCGATCAGCTGATTGCGGTGCTTGGCAAGGCGCGCATCCTCAAGGTGATGAAGGACAGCGGCCACAGCGACCCGGCGCTGAACGACCCCTTCCTCACCACGCGCGAGCTCTTCCTGCTCAAGACCGGCGATGCCGCTGCGCTGTATGACTGGCAGCGCGCCGATGCCGAAACGCGCGCCGGGCTGGTCGCGGACGCGCTTGTGGCGGGGGCCAATACCACGCTCGACCAGGTCAACGCCGCGTTCGGCAATGGCCCCAAGGCGATCGAGATCGAATGGTTCGCATCGTCTGCCGACCTCGCCAAGCTGTTCGTCCATATGCGCAAGACCGCCGATCCGAAGGCGTTCGCCATCATGGCGATCAGCCCATCGGCCAATGGCGAGGCGATCCGGGCCAACTGGCCTTATATCGGCTTCAAGGGCGGCTCGGAACCAGGCGTGCTCAACTACACATGGTTGCTTACCGACAAGGCGGGCCGCGATTGGGTGCTCACCCTTGGCTGGAACAACCCCGATGCGGTTGTGGACGAGGGCAAGCTCAACGCCATCGCCCAACGTATCCTGCTGCTCCCTCGCTGATTTGCCAGCCCCCTACCCCTTGCGCCCCGGCGCGCGCGCCCTTATCGCTGCGGGGCGAAATTCAGTCTCACAGGAAAACTCATGGCCGACCAGCAGCCCAACGGACAGCAACGCTTCGAAGGCACCAAGTCCTATATCGCGACCGAGGACTTGAAGGTCGCGGTCAATGCCGCCGTCACTCTGCGCCGCCCGCTGCTGGTCAAGGGTGAGCCCGGCACCGGCAAGACCGTGCTGGCGCATGAAATCTCCAAGGCGCTGAATGCCCCGCTGATCGAGTGGAACATCAAGTCGACCACCAAGGCGCAGCAGGGCCTCTATGAATATGACGCGGTCGCCCGTCTGCGCGATGGCCAGCTGGGCGAAGAGCGCGTCCACGACATCCGCAACTACATCAAGAAGGGCAAGCTGTGGGAGGCCTTCACCTCGCCCCAGCTGCCCGTGCTGCTGATCGACGAGATCGACAAGGCCGATATCGAGTTCCCGAACGACCTGCTTCAGGAACTGGATCGCATGAGCTTCGACGTTTACGAAACGCAGGAGCGCATTACGGCCAAGGAACGCCCGATCGTCGTCATCACCTCGAACAACGAGAAGGAACTGCCCGACGCCTTCCTGCGCCGCTGCTTCTTCCACTACATCAAGTTCCCCGACCGTGAGACGATGCAGGACATCATCGACGTCCACTTCCCCGGCATCCAGAAGACGCTGGTGAAGAAGGCGATGGATATCTTCTACGACCTGCGCGAAGTGCCGGGCCTCAAGAAGAAGCCCTCGACCAGCGAACTGCTCGACTGGCTGAAGCTGCTCCTCAACGAGGACATGCCGCTGGACGTGCTCCAGAACAGCAATCCGGCCAGCGCCATCCCTCCGCTGCACGGCGCGCTGCTGAAGAACGAGCAGGACATCATGCTGTTCGAACGGCTCGCCTTCATGGCCCGCCGCAACCCGACCTGAACTAGCTGACCGGAAAGCAATCAATTCCGGCGCGCTTCAGGTCAATGCATGTCCGGTGGGCATCAGGGGCCGATGCGCGCAGGCGATAATATTGCGTGCCCTTGACCACCGCGGGCACGATCGTGACCCGCATAGATCGCAGTTCCGGCCTTTGCGCCAAGAGCATGTCCCAATGCATTTGCGCCTCGGGTTGCGATAGCGCCGCCATCAGCTGGATCGTCTGGCCCTTCGCGGCAGCTGGCGGGGCGGCGGGCGACGGGATTTCTGCGGGAGTTTGCGGCGAGATCGTCCGGCTTGCCGGCAGGCGGGCTGCGGCGGGCACGGTGTTGCTGCGGGCCAGCGCAGCGGCTTCGCGGCGCAGCACGTCGGGCGGGATCGGCACCAGCCCCCCGGTCCGCTGCGCAAGAGCCAGCGCTTCCGGCGCGCTCGGCAGCGCATCTTCGACCACGATCACCGCGGTCGAGCTTGCGCGAGTGATCTTGAACAGCTCGCTGGCAAAGGCCTTGGGCACGCGGATGCACCCGTGCGAGGCGGGGTAGCCCGGCAGATGGCCCCCGTGAATGGCAACGCCGTCCCATGTCAGGCGTTGCATGAACGGCATCGGCGCGTTGCTGTAGAGGTTGGAGCGGTGGAAGGTCTTCTTTTGCAGGATCGCGAAAACCCCCGTCGGCGTCTCCTTGCCGGGCTTGCCGGTCGAAACCGGGCTGGAACGCCACAGCACCCCGTCACGAAAGACATGCATCTGCTGCGAGGCGAGGCTGACGGTGATGACAACGCCGCTCGCCAGAACATCTTCGACGGTGCGGGTTGGCGGAGGTTCGGGTGTGGCTGTCGGTTCTGGCGCGGGAGCGACGGCACGATCGCCGGGCACCTCCTGCGATCCGGCACCTTCGGCAGCTGGCACGCAGCCGGGCAGCAGCAGCGCGGCCACCGGCAACCAGCAAAGATCGACCCGCAAGTGCCGCAAAGCCCAGCTCCGTTAACCACCGCAGTTAACGGTTAGTCGCGCAGCGGCTGCACGGCAAGGGAAAGCCCCTGATCGAAAATCTGTTACGCGGCGGCGCAAAGGGGCGCAGGCTGACCGGCCCTTGCGCGGGTTCAACCGGGTTTAGAGTCTGTCCTGTTTAGACTGAATCGATGTGGGATTCCCAAGGGGTGCTGATTGTGATTCAAGCTGCTGGCTGGGCAGGAGGCCAGCAGCGATGGCACGAGCCTATTCTGACGATTTACGGGA
>JBEQBV010000328.1:0-3117 GCA_041639635.1 Novosphingobium sp. | reverse complement strand
TCAGGCAAGAAAACGTCAGCGGTTGGGGTTGGGATCTGACCCGCCACTGGGGCGGCAGCTTGGGCAATTTCGCCACCTACGCGAATGTCGGCGGAGAACTGCGCTATGGCCTACGCCTGCCGGACGACTTAGGCACCGCACCGCTGCGCCCGGCTGGAGAAAACACCTCGCCCGTGCGTAAGACCGCTGGCAGCAACTGGAACGGGCACCTGTTCGTGGCACTCGACGGTCGCTGGGTTTTGCACGACATCACGTTGGACGGCAATACGTTCAAGTCCAGTCATAGTGTTGATAAACGGCCATTCGTGGCCGATGTGGGCTATGGCATCGCGATGACTCAGGGCAACTGGCGCATCGCGATAGCCCGCTACCACCGCACCCGCGAATTTCGTGGACAAAAGGAAATCCCGGTCTACGGAACGATCACCGTAGGACGGCGATTCTGATGCAGATCGATTCCTTGAACGCCATGCAAGCCACTCTGTTGCTGTTCATGACAAGAGCCTGGTTGCTTGTGGAGCTACCACGTCGACGCAGTACTGCCAATGCCGTCGTCATTAGCCAGTTGGCAAGGTGAACACAGCGAGCTGAACGATAAGGCACCCGCGCTCGATAAGAGACCAAGGACAACAAATAAGGAGATAAATGGATGCAACGACTCACCCTGGCCCTACCCGGCAATGAAGATCTGGCCCGCGGCATCGCGCAGGCATGCGGCAGCGAAGCCGGCCGCATCGAAACGCGCCGATTCCCCGATGGCGAGAGCTATGTCCGGTTGCATGGCGAACCTGCCGATCGGATCGTGGATGTGATTTGCACGCTGGCCCATCCTGATCCGCAGTTCCTGCTTCTGGCTTTTGCCGCTGACGCGGCGCGCGAACTTGGCGCGCAAGAGGTGAACCTGATCGCACCGTATCTGGCCTACATGCGCCAGGACAAGCGATTCCATGACGGAGAAAGCGTGACGTCGCGGTCCTTCGCACGTCTGGTCTCATCGACCTTCGACAAGCTGCTCACGGTGGATCCGCATCTGCACCGCTATCCGACACTATCAGCGGTCTACACGATCCCCACCATCACCTTGCATGCCGCACCACTGCTGGCCGACTGGATCGCGAATCATGTCGAAGAACCTTTGATCGTGGGCCCCGACGAGGAAAGCGAGCAGTGGGCCGGCGCCATCGCGTCCCGCATCGGCGTACCGCACGCTGTGCTTCGCAAGACACGCCATGGCGATCGCAGCGTGGACATCGATGTTCCCGACCTGTCGATCTGGCGCGGCAGAACGCCGGTGCTTGTGGACGACATCGCATCATCAGGCCGCACGCTCGCCGTCGCGGCGCGCAAGCTCGCCGAGCAAGGAATGCGCAAGCCGGAGTGCGTGGTGGTGCATGCCCTGTTCGCCGAGGATGCCTGGGCCCAATTGACACCGTTGTTTGCCCGAATTACGTCCACCGACGCAGTACCGCATCCGAGCAACCGGATTGGTCTCGCTTCGCTGATTGCCGACGCTCTCTCTAGCGGGAAAACCGATCCGCGAGGCTGATCTTTTTATCGATCCAACTATTTTCAAGGAGACCTGAAATGTCCTCTCAAGCTAACCTCGCAACCGATTGGCGTGCTGGTTACGGGCCCATCGCGCACAGGTCTGAAACCATCGAACGTATGCAGGCCCTCGTGCAACGTCTGGTCGCGCAAAGGCGTATAGCAGACGAAGCCTCGGCCCATGCGCTGCTGGCTGCAGCCGACCGGGTGGCCTGCACGGCCATGAGCGTAGTGGCGCATATGACCTATGCCCGGCGCATCGACCGAAGCGGCTGCCCACTGGGCTCCGATGATTTCAAACAAACGCCCGAAGGCCACACCGGCGGCTCGCTCAACATGGTGCCAGCCTTCGTGGGTTATCTGTTGGCCAACGCGCTGACCGGGACGACACGCGGCTGGCTCATGGGGCAGGGGCACTGCGTGGCCGCGATCGAGGCGGTGAACGCACTGACCGGCGATGTATCCGCCGCCCAGCGTGGACGCTACGACCGCAGCGAGGCGGGCCTGTCGCTCCTGATCGCGGACTTCTACTCCTATGCCATCGATAAGCAGGGTCGGCCCGCGGTACCGCTGGGTAGCCATGCCGGGCCGAACACGGCCGGCGCGATCTCCGAAGGCGGCTATCTGGGGTTCGCCGGGCTGCAGTATGTGCACACGCCGTTGCCGGGAGAAAGCCTGGTGGCATTCCTCAGTGATGGCGCTTTCGAGGAACAACGTGGCTCGGACTGGGCGCCGCGCTGGTGGCGCGCCGAGGACTGCGGCTTCGCCATCCCGGTCATGATTCTCAACGGACGGCGCATCGAGCAGCGCACCCAGATCGTGCAGGAAGGTGGCGCTACCTGGCTGGCCGAGGACCTGCGCCACAACGGCTTCGATCCGGTCATCGTTGATGGACGTGATCCGATGGCGATCGCATGGGCCATTGTTGAAGCCGAAGACACGCTGAGCGCCTTCGCTGCACGCTCGGATCGGCGCTATCCGGTCAAGCTGCCCTACGTGATCGCCGAGACGGAGAAAGGTTTTGGCTTCCCGGGCGCGGCGACCAATGCCGCCCACAACCTGCCGCTGAACGGCAATCCGCGCGAGGATGCGCAGGCACGCGAGGCCTTCAACGCAGGGGCTGCGGCGCTGTTCGTGCCCGAGAGCGAACTGGAAAACGCGCTCACCGTCCTTGCGAATCACGGCCAGAGCCAGCGCTCGCGCGAAAGCGAGCACCCCATGGCCCTACGCCATCCAGCGAGCCCTCATCTGCCGATGCCGGCCTGGGCGCCAACTGAGGTATCGGGCAGCGCCATGTCCGCACTGGACCGTTGGTTCGTGGAGCTAGTGCAGGCAAATCCACAGTTGCGCATCCGGATCGGCAATCCCGATGAACTGGCCAGCAACAAGATGGGGACCACGCTAGCGCTGCTCAAGCACCGCGTCAACGTGCCCGAACCCGGCGCCCCGGAATCGACGGATGGCTCGGTGGTCACCGCACTCAATGAAGAAGCCGTTGCGGCCGCCGCCCTCGCCAACAAAGGGGGGCTGAACCTGATCGTCAGCTACGAGGCATTCGCGGTCAAGATGCTT
>JBEQBV010000327.1:0-3123 GCA_041639635.1 Novosphingobium sp. | reverse complement strand
GGCAAAGGCCGGTTCGCTCTGGCATGTTGCGGACGGCTGATATCAAGGACTTTTCCTGTCGGTCCGTCTTTACGGGATGATCATTGCATGTTGTCTCGCCGATTGATGATGGCCAGTGGTGCGGCGGCGCTGATAGCGCCGGTTGGCCCTTCGCCCAGCCCCGCGTCCGCACCTTTGCGGCCACAAGCGCAAAGCCGAGCGGGGGGCATCCCGCGTGATCCTGCGATGGCTGCTGCCGCGCCGCTCGTTGGTTTGGGTGATACGATCTTCACCGCCGATGATCCCGAAGCCTTTTGGCAAAGCGCAGGGCTGCATACGGTGCGGGTGTTCCTGCGCAAGGGGCCGTGGGCGGTGATCTGGTATCTGCAGGCGGCATCGCCGGTGGATGGCAAGCCATTCGATGTGGTGGTGGTAGAGCGGCAACGGTGGACCAATCTGGCGGCAGAGATGCCTGCGGCCAGCTATCAGGCGAATGTATTTGGCCGCAGCTTTCCGCTCTATGGCCATGGCGATTTCCAGCGCTGGGTCATTACATCGCGTACTTGGCCTGTTTCAGACCGGGAACTGAACCGCTGGCAGGCCGAAGGCTGGCTGCTGCCATGGGGCATCGGGCCAAAGCTGCAGGCCCCATCGCAATGGGCCTATATGGACCCGATCCCGAACTATACGCCGCTGGACAAGGGCGGCCTGACCCCGGCCATGGGGATGACAGGGTTGCGCGATGATGTGGGGCCGATTGTCCATCGGCAGGCGCGCTATATCATGGAACGCAGTGCAGAGATGCGGCGCATCGCCATGAATTACGGGCTAAGCGCGGCATCAATTCCGTGGCATGTGCGCGGGGCAGATGGTTTGCCGCTGCTGCTCGATACACCCAACATGCCACTGAAAGTGCAACAATATTATCAGAACTATCCCGAAGACAAGATCATCGGCGTCAGTCCGGGCATGCAGTTTGCGTGGGATATCGATAATGCGCACCGCCCGTGCCCATCGTTTCTGCCGGCCCTGCTATCCGAACTGCATCCGTTCTTCGTTGAGGAGCAGGTGTTTTCTGCCTGCACGGCACTCAATACGGTTGGCCCCGATTATCGCGGTGCCAGCGGCAAATTGATCGATCAGGGGCAGGGCCGCGACTGGGCGTGGTCAATGCGCGATCTGTTGCTGGCCTATGCCTTGCTCAAAGCCATGCCGCCGCTGGATTGGTTGCCACAGGCAGAGCGCTTTGACGCGATCCTCTCAGCCAATCTGGACCGTGCGGTTCGGGCACTTGCTGTGCCGGGGATGGGCCAGTTGGGCATGTTCTGGGAAGGCGATGCCAGCGATAACGCTGCCAATCCCACATTCTGGGCTGCGATCCGGGCGGGGCAGCGGCCCGGCGTCTATTCGGGATCAATCGCAAACTACATTGCCTATACGCTGGATTGGGGGCGGCGGTTGCATCGCGATCCGCGCTGGTCGCAATTGCAGACAGCTTTTGCCGAACGGTTTCAGGCGCGGCGTTTTCTGGCAAGCGGGCCTTATTGCTTCCTCAATCTGCCCGCACGGCTGGAGGGGCGCTGGTTCAGCGATTGGCAGCAAATGGCGCAGACGATCGGTCTGCCTGCCGATATTGCGCGGCAAGCGTGGTATAGCTTTGACAAGCCGGTCAATGATCCGCGCGTCTATGAATATGCCACCGAATATCCTGCGACATTCTACAACGGCCTGAAACTGGCACAGGCGACGGGGACCACCAATGCCGAGGTGGACACTGCGATTGCGCTGCTGGAGGCGCAGATGGGCAGGGGCGGCGCAGAAAGCTGGCCTGCGTTTGCGCTGCGTCATGCGAGGTAAGGCGGCTTTGACTGGGCGTGAGGACGTTACCTGCGATTGGTTGACAGGCAGGCCTGCCGAAGTAAGTGAGTTCTCATGGCAACTCGCATACCGGGCGCGGAGCGTCGCAACCAGATAATCGCCGCTGCGCGCCGCGTATTTTCACAGCATGGTTATGATGGCGCCAAGACACTGCAGATCGCGCGCGAAGCCAGGATTTCCGAGGCGCTGGTCTATCGTCATTTCCCCAGCAAACTGGCGCTGTACCGCGCAGTCCTGCGGCAGGTCTTTGTGGAACAGGACGAACGCTGGCGCGAACAGGGCATCCATGCGCAGGGGGCAATGGGGCTGGCCGGGGCCATTCACACCTTCATCGCCGCCTGTGTGGCCGATGCGGGTGATCCAAAGCGTCATGACACGCACCGCATGACCTTGGCGAGCCTTGCCGGAGACGGTTCCTACGCCAGCCTGATTTATCGTCGTTCGCAACGCCGCAATGCTGCCACGATGGACAGTGCCTACAGTGCCGCGCGTGCCGAAGGAGGGCTGACGGGCGAGGAACTGGCCGTGCCGGCGGCAGCGATGTTCGTCGAACACGTGGGCACGATGATCGCGGCGATCGGGGGGCTTCCGCCTGCCGCCCAACCTTATGGGATCGAGGGCGATGAACTTGTCCGGCAGGCGACCTGGTTCTGCCTGCGCGGCATAGGCATGCGGGATGAAACCATCGCGGCCTATTTCGAAAAGGTATCCGCGCAGCCGACCGCAGGCTGAGCGACCTTATGCTGCAGGTCCGATATCGTCGGGCCCCCAGAATGCACGCAGGCTGATGATCCTGCCTTCGGCGTCAAACCGGCAGGCATCGGCAGAGCGGATGCGCAGCCTCTCACCGCCGGGCGGCGTGAACTCCACATCGAACACCAGCAGCGCCTCGTTCCCGTGCGATGCCCGATGCGGGGCGACCGGCGTGATCCGTGTGCCGAAGGCGACCGTATCGGCAAACCATGCGGCAATGGCCTTACCCGTGCGGGGTTCGGAGCCGATGGGGTCTTCAATCACCGCATCGGCCGCGAACAGGGCCGTGACGCCTGCCGCATCGCCTGCATTGATAAGATCGACATAGGCCTGAAGCGTCTGCTTCATCATGGCCGGTGTCGGCGCTTCTGGCAGGACTTGCGTCGGGTCAGGCACGATCAGGCTGCAAGCCGTTCTTCGGGTTCAGGCGGGAAGATCGTCGGCTGTCCGGGATCATAGACACGGGTCAGCAAGCTGATGAATTCCGGGTCGGTCATCGGATCGTTCGGCATC
>JBEQBV010000326.1:0-3154 GCA_041639635.1 Novosphingobium sp. | reverse complement strand
CGCTGGACGAGCGGCGCGGGCACGCCCACAACCGGCAGCATTGGTTCAGGGCGCAGGCCGCACAGTTGATCGAGACGCAGCAGCGGATTGGCGGCCGCCGAGCGCGTGTTGCGAAAGCGACGGGCAAGGTTTTCGCGCGCAAGGCCATCGAGATCGCCCAAGCGTTTGAGGCCGAGGCGGCGCAGCAGCAGGATCACATCGGCATCAAGGCGCAACGCGGCAACCGGCAGATCGGCAAGAGCGTTGCGCGGGTCGGCTTCGGGCGGAAGAATGGCAGCTTGCGCGCCGAAGTGAGCCAGCGCCCATGCCGCGCCTGCGGTAGGGGCGAGTGTGACGCGGGCAGCAAGGCCACGCTTTTCCAACAGATCGCGCACATCGGTGAGGAGCGCGCGTTCGCCGCCGAACAGATGCGCGACCCCAGTGACATCGACCAGCAGGCCATCGGGCGGATCAAGCGCACTCCATGGCCCCCAACGCTGCGCCCACAGTGCAAGACTTTCAAGGAAGGCAAGGTCGCCCGCAGGGTCAGCTGGACACACGGCGAGCGTGGGGCACAGCGTGCGCGCATCGGCAAGACGCATGGCAGGCATGGCCCCGGCAGCGCGCGCAGCCGGGTTGGCAGCGGCAATGCGGGGGCCATGCGCGGTATCTTCGATCAGGGCAAGCGGGGCAGCATCCGCCCCCTCCCCTTGTGTGAGCGCTTCAGCCTGCCGCCAACGATCGATCGCCAGATCCGTGCACCAGATCGCCATGATCCGGCGCGGCGGATGGCGCTGGCTCAGCGGTGAGGTGGGCACCGTCATCACGCAAGGTCCATTGTCCGGGGTGAAAGGTATGCGCGCGGAACAGTTCGGCGCGCCAGGTGGAAGGGCCGGGAGCATGCGGGTTCCAATGCGATCTTGGCGAAGGCCCTGCCCCCACCTCCCACCGCATCCGCGCCGCACCCAGATCACGCCGTGCATCGAGCCGCACCAGCCACAGCGGCACCCCATGCTTTTCCGCCGCAAGGCTGAGACGGCGCGAGGCGGTGAAATCAAGTGCGCGCGCGTTGCCTGCCAGTTCACCGATCACGAAAGCGAGGTCGCGGCAGCGCAGACCCTCTTCCAGCGCGAATAACGCATCTTCGGGCGTGGCGGCGGCGACATGAAACAGGCGGTGGCGCATTTGCGCGGGCAAGCCGGGCAGATAGGGTCGGCCCGACAGGCGCAGCGCCGCCTTGTCTTGCACCCACAGGAACGGGCGGCGATCCGGGGTTTCTGCTGCCTGTTCCTGAGCTAGGAAATCGCGCGCGAAGGCCAGCGCCAGCCCTGCGCCTGCGGCATCGCGGGCAGAGGCGAAAAGTTCGGTATGGCGGCAGTCCGTAGCGAGGCCCGGCCGCCAATGCGGCGTGCGACCCGTTGCCCCCACACCGCGCACAAGACCGGGCAGCAGAGCCACCGGATCGGGCGGCACAGGCTTTGGCAGGTGAGCGTGTTCGATCATGCGATTCGTTCCTTTGTTCTTATTATGTTCTATTTTTCGGAACGTGCAATGCGGCTTTGCCTGCCCGGTTGTGCATGAAATTGGGGAAAAGCCTGTGGGGAACAAGGCGTGCGCAATCCCGTTCATTGGGCAAGAACAAGATATGAAAGGCAAATTCCCGATGAAATACGATCAAGGAAACCCGGAAGAGCTGCGCGAAAAATTCTGGAAGGCGATGTCTTCCTCGCCCTACGTGATGCTCCAGCTTGACGATGATGCGGATTCAGCCGCGCCGATGACGGCGCAGCTCGACAAGGATGCCGAAAGCGCCATCTGGTTCTTCACCAGCCGTGATAATCGCTTTGCCAAGCTGGGCGGCGCAACCGCTACGTTCTCTTCAAAAGGGCACGATGTGTTTGCGCGCTTTCATGGTGTGCTGGCCGAAGAAACCGACCGAGCGGTGCTGGACAAGCACTGGAACAACTTTGTCGCGGCCTGGTTTCCGGGCGGCAAGGATGCACCCAATCTGCTGTTCCTGCGCATGGATCTGGGCGATGCCTCGATATGGGCGGGCGAGTTGGGGCTGATTGCTACTGCCAAGATGGCGCTCGGCATGGACATCACGGATGATGTGAAGGGCGGCTTTGCCGAGACTACGCTTTAAGCATGGAATGGTGGGGTAACAGTAAGCGCCGACGGAAGGCGGCGTTGACGCGGGGCGTCAGGCCGCCGGGCAGCAGCGGTTGTACTTCTTACCCGAGCCGCAGGGGCATGGCTCGTTGCGACCTTTTTTGCTGGTCTGCATGGCGCGGAGAGCGGGTCTCTTGTCTTCGCGCATGAGCGCGAGCTTGCGCATTCCGACGAGTGCGCGAGGCATGAGCGCGGTGTGCTCGTCGCGGATTTCGTAGGCATCGTCGCGTTCGTCGAACGGCTCGCCGATGTCCATGAAGCCGGTGAACAGGGCAACGAACGCGGCGGTTCGTTCGTCCTCGGCGATGGCCGACCAGTAATCCGGCGCCAGCTTCATAGCGCTCCAGAAGCCCCTGACCCAGGTTCTGACCTAGGTTCTGACCTAGGTTCTGACCCAGGTTCTGATCCAGGTTCTGACCTTGTCGTGACCCGCCTTCTGACCCGGCTCGCAGAAAGCGGGAGCGAAGCCGGGCCAGCCTTTGGCGAAGCTGGCCTCGATAGCCTTGCGATGGGCCAGGGCCGTGACAAGGCCCTGTTCGATCCGGGCAGGATCGACGGCAGGCCGCTCTCGTCACAGACCCATGACCCACTTCGAGGTTTCCAGGGAGGTTTCCAGGCGCGGCGTGACCAGCACGCCGGTGAGGTAGCCGTCCATTTCCAACGCCGGCAGCAGGCTGGGATCGCGGATCAGCGGCAGTTGGATCGCGGGGATGGTATCGCGGTGCTCATGCCGCTAGGGCAGTATCGCGAGCCGCCTGCCAGCGCCATGGCAGGAGTTCGTCGATCCGGTTGCTCGGATGGCTCCCGATCCGCTCGATCACATCGGTGAGCCAAGCCTCCGGTTCGACGCCATTCAGTTTGCAGGTCTCGACCAGCGAGTAGAACAGCGCCGAGGCATGCCCGCCCTTGATCGAGCCGACGAACATCCAGTTGCGGCGCCCCAGTGCCACACCGCGCAAGGCGTTCTCTACCAGATTGTTGCTAACCTCGAGCTGGCCGTCAT
>JBEQBV010000325.1:0-3161 GCA_041639635.1 Novosphingobium sp. | reverse complement strand
CGGGCGCAGCGGATGCGGAAATGATCTTTTTCTGCATGGATGGCGATCAGGTGAGCCCCGAACTGGTTGAGGCGGTGCATGAGGCCTTCCCGCGCGCCTCCGTCTATGTCCGCGCGTTTGACCGGCGCGCGCTGATCAGGCTGCGCGATGCGCCGGTGAAGGGCGTGGTGCGCGAGGTTATGGAATCGGCGGTCAAGATGGCGCGGATCGCGCTGGCCGATGCGGGGCTTTCGGCCGAAGCGATTACGCGCAGCGAGGACATGTTCCGCGCGAGTGACCGGGAGCGGCTGAAGCTGCAATTCGAAGCGGGCGATATCCGGGCGGCGCGGGACCGGATCATCACCACGCCGCAACCTTAGATGCAGTTCAGGCGAGAAGTTTGAGCGCCTCTTCGCGGATGCGGGTGGCCAGAGCGCGGTAATCTTCGGCGCTGGCAGACCGGCTGCGCCAAGCCGCAACAATCGGGCGGTCGCAACGCCAGTTGCGCACCGGCAAGCGCACGACCATCGCATCGCCGCCCACTTCGGATCGCAGATAGAGTTCGGGCATCAGCCCAAGCCCAACGCCGCTGCCGACCATCTGGTGAATGCTGTCAAGGCTGGTGCCTTCGTAATCGAGCAGCATTTCGGCCCCGAACTGCGCGCAAACGCGCTGGACCTGCTGGTGATAGTGATGGCGAGGATCGAGCGTGAGGAAGCGTTCTCCGGCCAGATCCCTGGCGTCCAGCCGGGCTTGCCCTGCAAGGCGATGCTGGCGGCTGGCGACGATCGACATCGGTTCATCGAACAGCGGCACCACCTCAAGCTCTTCACCCACCACCGGGCCAGGGCCGACCAGCAGATCGAGCCTGCCCGAGGCCAGATCGCGTGCCTGATCTGTGGGGATGCCTTCGCGGATGTAGAACCGCAGATCGGGCTGTTCGGCATTCAGCGCGCCGATCAGGGCGGGCAGCAGGTAAGGGCCGAGCGTGGGGGTGATGCCGAATCGGACAATACCCGACAATTGCTTGCGCGAACGGGCCGCTACGGTGCGGATATCGCGAATCTCCAGCAAGACTCGCTTGGCCCGTTCGGCAATTTCGCGTCCGATCGGGGTCAATTCTGCATTTTGTGTGGCCCGGTCGATCAAAATCACGCCAAGCCGCTCTTCCAGTGCACGTAACTGATGACTGAGCGTTGGTTGCGAAACATTGCACAAACGGGCTGCACGGCCGAAATGACTCTGTTCGGCAACAGCCAGGAAATACTCAAGCTGTCTGACCGATGGCATGGCGGCTCCGATAGAAAATTTCTATCAAGATATGCCCAATCTTTCGATTGGACGCAATAGGTTTGGCTTGGCACCACGGCTTGGCAAGGACCGAGAGGATGCCAAAAACCGGATAATCGATCTCCCAAAGTTCGCTTCAGGTTGACCCCCCTCTTCACGAACTGGACGGTTATCCCATCCTTCCTTGCAGGGGGCGGCGCCCCCGCCATTCAGCGCCGCCCCCACACGGTTTGAGACGCGCCGCGCGCCAGATTGCCCCTTTTTCCGGGCGCGCGGCACGCCACGGCCCGATACGGCCCGCCTCCGGAAGCGGTGCGCCGAGGGACGTGGATCACTGGCGGCGCATCGTGGCCCCCCTGGCACGGTGCGCTGCCAGCCCAATTCCGGGCTATTGTGCCCACCTTGGTCGAAAGGCCCGTGCCATGATGACTTTGCTTGCTGCCACACTGATCGCCGCCGCGCCTCTTGCTGGCGCTGAACCTGCGCAAGACAGCCACCATGGCTTTCGCCTTCCTGCGGCCATGACCCTTCCCGCAAGCATAGCAGGGTCCGGTGACCGGCGCTGCCCGACTTCCCCCGGTGTCACCGTTTGCGCCAACCGCGCAGAAGCGCAACTGCGCTGGCGCGTGGTGAGCGAGGGGCCGCAATCCGATCGCCAGCCCCGGCCCCACGTGCGCAGCCTGCGCCAACAGGTGGCCCGCTGTGCCAATCCGGTAGAGGACGGCCTGCGCTGCGTGAAGCCGGTGGCCTTCACCAGTATCAATATCGACGATTGAAGGCCGCGCCCAGGATCGTCAGGCACCGCGCTCCAGCGCTGCGATGATATGCTGGGCAAGGAGGTGGGCGGTATCCGAAAGGCCCGGCGCCTCGATCAGCGCAATCTCCGTATCATAGAGCGGCGGCAGGCCCGCATCTTCGCCCACTGCCGCCAGATTGGCCGGAACCATCTCAAGCGGCAACACCGTCATGCCCAGACCTGCGCGCACAGCCGAAAGACTGCCGGCAAGGCTGGTGGAGGTATAGGCCACCCGCCACGGTCGGCCGATCGCGTCAAGTGCTTCGGTCGCGCGCTTGCGATAGACGCAAGGTTCTGGCGAGACGACAAGTGGCACCCGCGCAAAATCAGCCGCTGATTGCCAATCGCGCGCCACCCAAACCAGCGGCTCACGCCAGACCCGGACGCCTTCCTGCCGATCAAGCGTGGGCTGCCGCTTGACCATGGCGAGATCGAAATGCCCAGCATGGAAGCGGTCAAGCAGGTTCAACGTAAGATCGCAGGTGACTTCCAGTTCCACCAGTGGATGGGCCTGCGTGAAGGCCGCGAGTACTCCGGGAAGGTGGGCCGTTGCGAAATCCTCGGGCACGCCGATCCGTACGGAGCCTGCAATATCGGGTTCGAACATTTCGGCCACGGTGGCATCGTGTAATCGCAGGATTTGCCGCGCAGGGCCGATCAGCCGTTCACCATCGGGCGTGATCGACAGGCTGCGGGGGCTGCGCAAGAACAGGGTGCGCCCCACCTGTTCTTCCAACCTTTTGAGTTGCAACGAGATAGCGGATTGCGTGCGGCCCAGCCGCTCCCCCGCACGGGTAAAACTGGCCGTGTCGGCGATGGTCACGAAGCAGCGGAGCAGATCGATATCGAGGTTGCGCAGAGCCATAACCCCGCACTTATCATTTACGATTACAATCTTCAATATTTCAGAAAGTCGTTTCTCAAATCATTGGCGATGTTGCACCTGCACAATCATCAAACAGGGATCCCGCCGTCTCCGGGGCAAAAAGGAGCAGCACATGAACCAGAATTCGATGAGCGCAGGGTTTGGGGGCGGAGCAAGGCAGGTGAGCCGCATGCCTGCCAAGACTTTCCCGGTAACGGTTGCCGACCTGCC
>JBEQBV010000324.1:0-3268 GCA_041639635.1 Novosphingobium sp. | reverse complement strand
TTTCGAGCCGAGCCGACGCCGAAGTGGCGGTTTTTGGACCGGCCCCGCAGGGGTTGCCCTTAAAAGGGCCCCAGCCGCGTTGCTCGGCCTCGAAATAGGCCCACTATTCCTTCGTCCTCGCGCCTTGCTGGGGCCCTTTTAAGGGCAACCGTGATCCGCGCGGAATTTGTCCACGCTGCCTGGCACGACGCGATTAGCCGAGCGCCGCCATCTTCTCTTCGGCCAGCCGGTCCAGTTCCGCCCGGCTCTTCTTCTCTGCTGAAGTCTTCAACTGGCCACAAGCTGCATCAATATCGCGCCCGCGCGGGGTGCGCACTGGTGCGCTGATGCCCGCTTCGAACACGATGCTGGAAAACCGCCGAATGCGTTCGGGCGTGGAGCATTCATAAGCCGCGCCCTCCCACGGGTTGAACGGGATCAGGTTGACCTTGGCAGGCAGCTTGTATTGCTTGATCAACCGCACCAGTTCGCGTGCATCCTCATCGCTGTCGTTCTTGTCCTTCAGCATCACATATTCAAACGTGATGCGCCGCGCGTTGGATGATCCCGGATAATCAGCGCAGGCCTGCAACAGGTCCTCGATGCCATACTTGCGGTTGATCGGCACGATCTCGTCACGCACTTCCTTGGTCACCGCGTGCAGCGATACGGCAAGGTTGACCCCGATTTCCTCACCCGCGCGCGCCATCAATGGCACAATGCCGCTGGTCGAAAGCGTGATGCGGCGCTTTGACAGAGCCAAGCCATCGCCATCCATCACCAGTTTCAACGCATCGCGCACATTATCAAAGTTATAAAGCGGCTCGCCCATGCCCATCATCACGATGTTCGTCAGCAGGCGTCCATCGGAGGTATAGTCGCTGGCCCCGTCCTCGTCCTCCTCGTCGAAGTCCAGGCCGGCCATCGTTCCGCCTGCCTTGGGCCACTCGCCCAAGGCATCGCGCGCCAGCATCACCTGCCCCACGATCTCGCCCGGCGTCAGGTTGCGCACCAGCCGCATCGTGCCGGTATGGCAGAACCGGCAATTGAGCGTGCACCCCACTTGGCTTGAAACGCACAGCGTGCCCCGGTCAGCGTCGGGGATAAACACCATTTCGAAGTCATGCTTGTCCGCCGTGCGCAGCAGCCATTTGCGCGTCCCATCGGTCGATACTTGCGCTTCGACAATGTCGGGCCGCCCGATGAAGAACCGCTCCGCCAGCCATGGGCGCATGGTCTTGGCGATATCGGTCATCGCTTCAAAATCGGTCACGCCGCGATGATAGAGCCAGTGGAACACCTGCTTGGCGCGCAGCTTGGCGGCTTTCACGTCCAGCCCAGCCGTTTCGAACACGGCGGCGATCTGCTTCTTCGTCAAGCCGATCAGATCGACGCGGCCATCCTCGCGCGGGGTCACACCATCAACGATACCCGGGCGCGGTACGGGCACGGGATCGATGTGCCCGGCAATGGCCATGTTCGCGGGGATCGAGGGTTCAAAATCAGGGGATTGCTGCATCGCGCGCATATAGTGATTCTCTGTGCCGCTGGCAAACGGCCCCGCGCTAACACAATTGCAGCTTGATGGTTCCAGCCGCTCAGCCGGTTAATCACTCCAACTGTCGCAAAATATGTGACTGAAATGCAACAGCTTTTTGTTGTCTCACGTTCATGAAACCCGATGCATTTCCGCTCATTCCAACCGCACTGCCGGGTCGCAAACAAAACGAAAACTGGCAGATGAACGTTCGAATGGAGTGAAACATGAAGAATATCCGCGCAATGATCGTCGCTGGCCTCGCCGCCGGAACTGCGCTCGCCGCAACCCCGGCTTTCGCACAGGACGCGACCCCCGCCGAGGCATTCAGCGGTCTGCGTGTCGAAGCGCTGGTCGGTTATGACCACCACCGCTCGGGCAGCAGCGAAGACATTGATTCCACCCGTGATCTGAAGCAGTCCATTGACGGCGTCACCTATGGCGGCGCAATCGGATACGACATCCCGCTGGGCAACAATCTTGTGGTCGGTGCCGAAGCCGAAATCACCGAAAGCAGCGCCGGTTGGGACAACAACAACGACCAGCCCAACGTGTTCAACCTTGGTCGCGTCGATGCCGGTCGTCAGTACTACCTCGGCGGTCGCGTGGGCTATGCCATGTCGCCCTCGACCATGGTTTACGTGAAGGGTGGCTACAGCAATCAGCGCTACAACCTGCAGGGCACCAATGGCACAGTGAACCTGCGTCAGCGTCTTGATACCGATGGCTATCGCGTCGGTGCGGGCGTCGAACAGAACATCGGCACCAACGCATTCGTGAAGCTGGAATACGGCTACAACAACTACAGCGAAGGCGAATTCGATTTCAATGGCGACACGCCGGATTCGAGCCGCTTCAACATCGACACCGATCGTCACCAGGTGATGGCCGGCGTCGGCGTCCGCTTCTAAGCAAAGCCTATTGAAGCAAGGAAAGGGCGGGCCCAAAGGCTCGCCCTTTTCGCGTCAATCTCCGCTCCCGCCTGCGGGAGGAGCGTCCCCTAATCTCCCCTCCCGCCTGCGGGAGGGGTTGGGGGAGGGCATTTTAGGCAGTTGCTACCCTATCCCACACACCCCAACGCCGCCGCATCCATCGCCGAAGCCGCGCCGCTCAGCACGTAAGTATCGCGAAACTTGCGCCCATCGGTGCCTTGGCCGATCACCACCACCCGCGGCGCATTGCGCAATTGCGCCACAATCCCGGCATTCACCCGCTGGTCCGCAGGCCACGCATCGGCTTGCCCGGTTTGCAGCGTGAAGTTCGCCTCGGGGAATGAGACGTTAACGCTCGATCCTGTCGCCACCCGCCGCGCCAGTCGCACATGCACCGCGCCGCGAATCTTGCGTTGCGGCCAGTATCCCACGGTCAGATAGGGCTGGAACGCTTGCTCCCGACCCTTCACTTTCTCCGCCATCGCAATGGCATAGCAGCGCGGCACCGCCGGATCGCGAAACGCGCCCCAAGTGCCAAACACGCCAAGGCTATCGCGCGCCGTGGCCGTGCCCGCCAGCACCAGCGCTGCCAGAACCAGCAGCTTCCTCACGTCCAGAATCTTCACTGGTCATCCCGCTTTGCGCCATCAAGCAACCGCGCCGCCCGCTCGGCCTCCTGAGCCTCGCGCAGCCTCTCGCCCTTGGTCCGCCCAAACTTCGCCCGGTTGGCCTGAGCTTCCACCGCTTGCGCTTCACGCACCTTCGCTTTGCGCACGGCCCGCAGGTTCACGACATCACCCATCAGGCGTGCTCGATCCCG
>JBEQBV010000323.1:0-3319 GCA_041639635.1 Novosphingobium sp. | reverse complement strand
GCATCTGCACCCTCACGGAATGGGAAATGCACGTCCGCAGGCCACTGGATGGGCTTGCCCGAAACGCGGCCCGTGGGATCGCCATGGCGGGCAAGGTATTTACGAACCTCGCTGCCCAACATCCTGCGGCCCCAGCGCGTCCCCTCGTGCGCAGGTTCACCCTTGCCCCACAGCGCTTTGCGGCGCTGCTCCAGCGTAGCATCGGCAGGCAAGTCCCGCATCAGCTCGGCAATGTGGGCCTGCGCCCTTTCGCGCCAGAAGCTCACAGCTGCTCCCCCATTTGGTCAGGATTGTCATTGCCCCGCGCCAGACGCGGATCTTCCGACCGGCGCGGCATGTTCACCAGGCGCAGCTTCAACACCGGCACTACGGCCACGCCCGAAAGGCTGAGATTGGTCTGAGCATCGCCTAAGAGCGCCGAAACGGCCTTCTCATGCAGGCAGAAAGGGGCGGGTTTCACGTTCACGCCATGTCCCCCCGCTGCCACCAGAGCGTCGGCTCTTCGGGCGCTTCAACTTCGCGCGTCACGGCAGGACGGCGGCTGCTGTCCATCATCGCCTTGCGCGCTTCCAGGCGGCGGTGCGTCTCCTGCCAGCGCAGCCGCGCCGCCGCATCACGCGGGGTGCAGCCCATTTCCATGCCAGCCTCAAAGGCCAGACGCGCAGCGCGGAATCGCTCTGCAAGAGATTGTGCCATCACAAACGCTCCCCACTAAACTTGGTGGAACCGGTCGCGATCATCGGCACCGCATAGAGCGGCGCGCCATTGATCGAAGGAAAAGGAACGGGCACCAGCACTTCGATTGCGCGTGCCCAGTTGCGCCTGCGCCGCATTGCCCCGCGCTCTTCCAGGCAAACCATCATCCGCTGAATGCTCTGGGTGCTGGCAAGGCCAAGCCCGCGCTGGCATTCCCGCACAGAAGGCGAAACGCCGCCACGCGCGATCTGATAGCCACGGATGAAGCGCAGCAAATCAAGCTGCCGATGCGTCAAGCCGATCACAGCGCCATCCCCACTGGCCGCACCACACTGCGGTGCCGCTTGCCAGTCAGCTGGATGGCTTTCAGCAGGAACGCCGATCCGCGCCGCATGGCCGCTTTATCGCCAGCGCCACCATCGCCGATGTCAAACATCGCCACGATCTTGCCAACGCGCTCTTTGTTCATGCCCATGTTGCAGGCAATCACATCAAGCGATGCCCCGGCATCCCACATGCCCATGATCCGGGCCTCTTGGGGAGTAAGAGTCGACGCCATCAGGCCGCGCTCCCCTCAACATAGCCCAGCGGCGGCAGCCAGATCGTGCGCGTCTCACCCGGCAGGGTCGGCTTGCGCACGTCCCAAACGACGGCGCAGTAATCGACCATCCCGCCGCGATACGCGCGCCCGCCCATCGCCGCGATCATGTCGCCCGGAGGCATCGAAGGCCGCTGGCAGAAGTGCAGAACGAACTGCGGCGGATGATCCACCCGCACCAGGCGCGAACGCTTCAGGCCCATCGCCAGCCACTTGGCAGGCAGGATCATCACCACTCGGTCGGTCGCCAGCTGCATCGCGCGGCGCACAAACGCCTCGCTCACGATCATCTGCCGCCCGCCCAGCCAGTATTTGCGATAGGAAAACGGCGGGTTGCACCAGATCGAAAGGCGCGCATGGTCCCCGCGCTGCTTCAGCGCGTCTTCGATAAAGCAGATGTTTTCAAAGCTGATCAGGCCGGGATGCTCGAACGCTTCCCAGTCCACGCGGTTGACCAGATCGGAAAGTACGAACTTGCCCCGAAACCCGGCGCTCTGCAGCCAAACGGCGCTATGGCCAAAGCCCGCTGCCGGGTCCCAGATCGTCGCGCCGCTCTCGGCCTCTTCCAGACCGATTGCCGTGGCAATCTGCTCCCACTCCCAGCCCTCTTCAACGTACCAGTCGTAAGGATGGCGCTTGGCAGCACGCCCGGTTGAAACCTCGCCGCGCATTACTCGGCAGCCTTGGTTTCGATGCCGAACAGCGCCGATTGCACGGCACCCGCCGCATCCGCCAGTTGCTCGTCTTCCACCGGTTCGCCGTCGATCAGGGATGTGATCACGGCGAAAGCGGTCTTCAGCGCCGCCGTTGCCGCTCCCGCCGCCTGCTCACCCAACTGCTTGTTCAGCACGTCGCGCAGCTGGCGCTTCACCTCGTCGCTCTTCAGCACCGCCACGATCTCGGGCACATAGCGCTTCTGCTGCGGCGCAGTCAGACGGCCAAGGTTCCCGCAGATCGCGTTGACGGCCTTCTCTTCGCCGTTCGGCTTGCGCCCTTCCTTGCCCGGAACGCCCGCCGCGATCACGGCATCATCCGCGCTCATTTCCTTGTCAGCCAGCAGCGCTTCAATGGCAGCGCGGCGCATGTCTTCCTCGCGGATCGTGGCGATCATCTTCAATTGGCTGGCATTGCTGCCCACCACCGGATGCGCCGCCAGCGCCTCGATCAGATCGGGAAACGGCTCAATCAGCAGCCGGAAAAGCTCAAGATCGCGGTGGATCGAACGGCGCGACATATTCAACGCATCGCTGGCCGATTCCTCCCACCCGTATACGTCTGCCATTTTGGCACACGTATCGTTGACTTCTTCGGTGAGGGCATCGTCGGGCCGTGTTTCGTAGGCTTTTACACGCGCCCAGCGCGCCTTAATGGCAAGCTGCTGCTGCTTCATGTTGCCGTTTTCGCGGCCAATCCGATCCTGCGCCGCCTGCACCAGTGCGGCGGTAAACTTGGCCCGCTCCAGCGGCTCCAGCCGCCTGCGATGCAGGTTCTCCGATGCTTCCTGATCGGCAAGGTCTTCGGGTTTGCCGGTCACTTCCACGGCAAAGATCGAAATGCCTTCCAGCCGCGCGCCCGCCGTGCGGTGCATGCCGACAACCAGCTTCCACGGCTTGTCGGCACCCTTGCGGCTTTTCACCACGCTGATCGGCGTGCGCTGCCCGTCCACTTTCATGAGCCGACCAAGCGCCGCTGCCTTGTCCGGGTAGAAAAACCCGATGCGCCCGGAATCGTCGATATCGTTGGGATCAATCTCCAGCATCTGCGCGCCGGAAAGCAGACTGTTCATTTGGGGTTCTCACTTAGACGATGCGCCGGATCGACCGGCGTGGCAGGCTCAACACCATCGGCAACAACAGGAGGCTCCGATGGATTTGAGCGACTATCAGCGGAAATGGCTGGCGATTGGGCAGCAGCTGGCAACGGTGCTGACGGATCAGGACGTTGAGCAGATGGAGATTCTGGCTGAAGACATTGACCAATGGGCCGGTGTGCCCTCTGCCGAATGGAATTCTTCAGCAGGCTTTC
>JBEQBV010000322.1:0-3322 GCA_041639635.1 Novosphingobium sp. | reverse complement strand
TCCCGCACCGGCTGCACCGGCTGTGGCTCCCGCTCCCAAGGGGGATCGCGTGATCGCCAGCCCGCTGGCAAAGCGCATAGCCGCTGACAAGGGCGTTGATCTCGCAGGCGTGACCGGGTCCGGTCCCAACGGACGCATTGTCCGCGCCGACGTGGAAGGCTCCAAGCCTGCCGCAGTTGCAGCGTCCACCCCGGCAGCCGCACAACCTGCCATTGCTCCTGTAGCCTCGCCCGCTCCGGCCGCGATTCCCGATTTCGGCATTCCTTACGAGGCGACCAAGCTAAACAACGTGCGCAAGACCATCGCGCGCCGCCTGACTGAGGCGAAGCAGACGATCCCGCACATCTACCTCACCGTCGATATTCAGCTCGATGCCCTGCTCAAGCTGCGCGGCCAGTTGAACAAGGCGCTGGAAGCCCAGGGCGTGAAGCTTTCGGTCAACGACCTGATCATCAAGGCGTTGGCCAAGGCGCTGGTGCAAGTGCCCAAGTGCAATGTCAGCTTTGCAGGCGACGAACTGCGCACCTACAGCCGCGCCGATATCTCGGTGGCCGTCGCTGCGCCATCGGGCCTGATCACGCCGATCATCGTTGATGCCGGTGCCAAGTCGGTCTCGGCCATCGCCACCGAGATGAAGGCGCTGGCTGGCAAGGCCCGCGAGGGCAAGCTGCAGCCGCACGAATATCAGGGCGGCACGGCTTCGCTGTCCAACCTCGGCATGTTCGGCATCAAGAGCTTCGACGCCGTAATCAACCCGCCGCAAGCCATGATCATGGCGGTCGGTGCGGGCGAACAGCGCCCTTACGTGATCGACGGCGCGCTCGGCATTGCCACCGTAATGTCAGCCACCGGCAGCTTTGACCACCGCGCCATCGATGGTGCCGACGGGGCGGAACTGATGCAGGCGTTCAAGGCCTTGATCGAAAATCCGCTTGGTCTGGTGGCCTGATATTGTTGGCCTGATCCTAGTTGCAGGGGCATGGCGATGGCTGATCCGCTACCACAGGGCGAACCGGCCATCCGCATCACGGCTATGCCTGCTGATGCCAATCCCGCCGGTGACATCTTTGGTGGGTGGTTGATGGCGCAGATGGACATGGCCGCAGGGATTGTTGCAGCGCGCAGGGCCAAAGGCCGCGCTGCGACGATTGCGGTGGAGGGAATGACCTTTCATCACCCGGTCCACATTGGTGACGAAGTGTCTGTCTATGCTCGCCTTGCCAAGGCCGGGCGCACTTCGATGACCATTGATGTCGAAACCTGGCGGCGTGCCCGGACTGGCGAAGACCGCCAGAAAGTGACCGAGGCCCGCTTCTTCTTTGTCGCAATTGACGACGAACGCAAACCGCGGCCATTGCCGCAGACAGACTGACAGGAGCATTTGCGTGGCTGACCAATACGACGTTATCGTCCTCGGATCCGGCCCTGGGGGCTATGTCGCAGCAATCCGTTGCGCGCAACTCGGGCTAAAGACAGCCATCGTTGAACGGGAAAACCTTGGCGGCATCTGCCTCAACTGGGGTTGCATCCCCACGAAGGCGCTGCTGCGCTCGGCCGAAGTCCTCAATCACATGAAGCACGCAGCTTCGTTCGGGCTGGCTGCAGACAATATCCGCGCTGATCTCGATGCCGTGGTCAAGCGCTCGCGCGGGGTGGCCAAGCAGCTTAATCAGGGCGTCACGCACCTGATGAAGAAGAACAAGATCACAGTTCACATGGGCAACGGCATTCTGAAGAGCGCGACCAGCGTAGAAGTGACTGGTGACAAGGGTGCGGAAACGATTTCGGCCAAGCACGTGATCGTGGCGACAGGGGCCCGCGCGCGCGATCTGCCATTTGCAAAGGCCGATGGTGAGCGGGTGTGGACCTATCGCCATGCCATGACGCCCAAGATCATGCCGACCAAGCTGCTGGTCATCGGATCGGGCGCGATCGGCATCGAATTTGCCAGCTTCTACAATGATATGGGCGCGGAAGTTACGGTCGTCGAAATGATGGACCGCGTGGTGCCGGTTGAAGATTCCGACGTCTCAGCGTTCCTCGAAAAGGCACTGACCAAGCAAGGCATGAAGATCATGACCGGGGCCGGGGTTGAGAGCCTCGCCGTATCCGCCTCGGGCGTGAAAGCGAAGATCAAGGGCAAGGACGGCAAGGTCGCCGAAAGCGATTTCAGCCACGTGATCGTAGCCGTGGGCATTGTGCCGAACACCGAAGCCATCGGCCTGGAAGCGCTTGGCGTAAAGGCCGAGCGTGGAATTATCGCGATCGACGGCTATGGCCGCACTAATGTGAAGGGCCTGTGGGCTATCGGTGACGTCACGCCGGGTCCTTGGCTCGCGCACAAGGCCAGCCATGAAGGCGTGATTGCCGCCGAGGCTATCGCTGCGGAACTGGGCAACAAGGATGTCCACCCCCACCCGATGGACCGCGCGAACATCCCCGGCTGCACCTACTGCCACCCCCAGATCGCCAGCGTCGGCCTGACCGAAGCCAAGGCCAAGGAAGCGGGTTACACGGTGAAGGCCGGCACCTTCCCCTTCATCGGCAACGGCAAGGCCATTGCGCTGGGTGAACCCGAAGGTTTCGTGAAAACGGTATTCGATGCCAAGACCGGCGAACTGCTCGGCGCGCACATGATCGGCGCGGAAGTGACCGAAATGATCCAAGGCTATGTCATCGGCAAGACGCTGGAAACGACCGAAGCAGAACTGATGCACACCGTGTTCCCGCATCCGACAATCAGCGAATCCATGCACGAAAGCGTATTGGCCGCATTTGGCCGCGCAATTCACATCTGATATCTGAAGTTTGAGCGCCAAACCTCTGGCAACGAACAACAAAACGCGGGCGGGGCAACCTGTCCGCGTTTTTGTTATTGGCCAATCACCGTCAAATTGGCGCGAATCACGCGATTCCAGTGGCTTGCGCGGTGTAAGTTGATGAAGTTGAGTTAGCGGCACTGTATCGAATGATACAGTTGCACGTCATCGCGCTTCACGATGTCAAAACGCTTTTGACGGTGGCAAATTTTCAGATTGTAGGAAAATGGTTTCGCACGCGGACCGCTGGGTAAACCAACAAATGCGCAGTACTGCCAATTGGCGGACACGGTGGGATTGGAAAAAATCCGTCATGCAGTTCATAAATTTATATTTTAATTCTTAAATGTCCCATGGTGCTCCTAAGAATGCCCCAAAAAAATTCCGCTGCAAATCCGTAGCTTTAACTTGGTTTACGGAAGATATATTCAATTTCCCACGGCGCAGATCGTTGGATGCACTGATGATGTAATGCTTGTGACGGCTAATTGAAAACTCCACAG
>JBEQBV010000321.1:0-3356 GCA_041639635.1 Novosphingobium sp. | reverse complement strand
TGGGCCTGCCCGGACCCAAATGCGCGGTTGAACATCGCGGCACTGTTATGGCGCTTTACGAAAACGGCCATTCCCGGAACATTCTGCCCTGGAACGATGGTTTTGAACCGCGCGACAGTGCGTCCGAAGAAACCGGGTTTTCCATGGGTATGGGCGGAATTGCCGATATTGAAAGTGTGGGACCGATCCCGCGAACATTCATCACCGCCTTTACTTGCTTCCCGAACCTGACCACGCCTGTCTATGCCAACGGTTTTCCGCTTCTGCTGTTCTGGCCAACGGGCATCAACACCTGCCGGATGGATGTCGTGTGGATGGGCATGCCGCACGGAGAGCCGGATTTGCCTGAAGCGTGGAAAGAAAAAATCGCACAGTTCAACATCATTCTCGATGAAGATCTCACGTTCCTGCCCAGTGTGCAGAAATCTGCCGAATCCCCTGCGTTCAGGTCAATCGTCGTCAATTATCAGGAGCGGCGTATCTATCATGCGCACGAACACATTGACCGCGTCATTGGCCCTGAGCGCATTCCTGAACATCTGCGGGTGGAACCTGTTCTTGCCGGCATGATCGAATAGACATCATCGCCGATCATTGCCCCGGCGTTTTGCGGAGCCGCTAAGGCATGCTTGATCCTTGCCAAGGACAGTCATGACTGAAATCTGGGATTACATCGTCGTCGGCGCAGGGTCGAGCGGCTGCGTCATGGCAGAGCAGCTAAGCGCCGATGGCACCAATCGGGTGCTCTTGCTGGAAGCAGGCGGCGAGAATGACAGCTTCTGAGTAACCTTGCCAAAGGGTGTGGCCAAGCTGGTGAGCAAGCCTGAACACATCTGGACTTATGCCGTGACCCAGAGGAGGGCACCGCTGCCAACGAGTTCTGGATACGCTGCAAGGGACTGGGCGGATCATCATCGGTCAACGGCATGATCTGGAGCCGGGGCGAACCGGCGGACTATGACGCCGTTATGGACCCGTGCCTGCGGGTGAACGGCGTGCAGGGACTTCGCGTGGCGGACTGTTCGGTCATTCCCGGCCACATCACCGGGAATACCAACGCGCCCGCCATGGCGATCGGGTTGCGCGGTGCACGGATGATCGTTGACGATAAAAAGCGCCCTGCCTGACGCGGAACCTTCGATTGCGCGCTTTGAAAGGAATGTGAAATGGATGTTCGTGCGGCGTTGGTTGCAGATGCAAAGCGGATGCTGGATTGTCTGAAATCGGGTTCGATTACGCAGGCTGCTTCAATCACCAGCCGCCCGGCTTCGATCTATACCGACGATGATGGCTTTGCGCTTGAGAAGGAGCGACTTTTCAGGCGAGCTCCGCTGATGCTGGCGGCGTCTTGCGAGTTGCGCGAACCGGGTGATTGCAAGGTGATGGACGTTGCCGGAATACCGCTTTTGGTGATGCGGGGACGCGATGGCGCGGTGCGGACATTTTTGAACGCTTGCACGCATCGTGGCGCACGGCTGATGCGCGAATGCGGTCATGCCGCGCGCTTCACCTGCCCATATCATGCCTGGAGCTTCAGGCTTGACGGTTCACTTCTGGCAGTTCCGGCAAGTGAGGCCTTCGGAGATCCTGACCCTGACGAAAGCCGACTGGTTGCCCTCCCCACCACCGAACGGGCGGGGCTGATCTGGCCGATATTTCGGAAGAGGACTGGTCATTGCTCCCGTTGCTGTTCGGGGAGTGGATCATCTTTCCCAACGTGTCGATCAACTGCTTTTACAAAGGTGGTCGCGGCGTCATTATCTCGCAGGTCTTTCCTGGTGCAACTGTCGGGCAATCGGTGACCGTGCAGATGTTCCTGCACGAAAATCCGCCTGGCGAGGCGCTGTTGGAAGATGCCCGCGCGATGTCCGAATTTCTCGGGCAAGTGGTCGGTACCGAAGACTTGCCGATGTCGCGCGACCAGCAGGAAACGCTTTCTTCAGGCTTGCTTGCGCAGGTGCAATTCGGCCGCAACGAAGGCGGTGTGCAACACTTCCACGAATGGGTCCGGCACTTTACAAAAGCTCCTGCCAATTATTCGTTGCCGATGAGAATGGAGCAGTGGTGAACCGTGGCTTATTGCGCTAAGTCTGCGTCAGGTTACGTCCGGCCACTTCCTTACAGTCTTGATTGACCTAAAGAAAATGCGATCAGCCCTTTGGCATCTGCATGATGCTCATTGGGCTAGCCGCTATCGCGCTTATTCGGTTAAATGACTCAAGGAATTCGACAAATCGAAGCTCATCGTCGTGCATTTTTCTGCAAACTAAGCTGCAAATTCAGTAGGTAATGGCGTCCAAATTCCAGCCATTGGCCCATCGGCTGTGAACAGTGCTGCTAAAATGGCAGCAAAGCTTTGGTCGCGCGCGACAAGCCTTGAAAGCCGTTCTGCCATGGGATCATCGACGGGACCGTTGATGCCTTTTAGATGGTCGACCCATGCCATGATACCAGCAAGAATAGCGGGGCACTGGCACCCCAAGGCAGCATTGGCAGCAAGGGTTTCAAGCCAGCGTTGCGGAATTTTCTGGCTGCCGTCCATCGCGATCTGAATCAGGCGATGGTTCAAGGAAGGGTTGCCAAAACGCGCGATCAGAGCATCAGCATAAGCGCTCAGGTCTTGACCGGGGGCTGGAGTAATTCCAGGCGCGGCTTCGTGGCGCATCAATGTTTCAGTCAGTTGGCCCAAGGCGGGATCGGCTATGGCTTCATGAACATAAGTGTGGCCAGCTTTCAGGCCACAATAGGCCAGAAGCGAATGCGCGCCGTTCAACATCCTGAGTTTGGCCGTTTCGAAAGGCGCAACGTCCTCAACAAGCTGCGCGCCGACGGCTTCCCATCGAGGGCGCGGGCCGGCAAAGTGGTCTTCGATCACCCATTGGCTAAAGGGTTCGGTCACGACGCAGGCATCATCCTGCAGACTGCTGATGGCATCTGCAACCATCGCGCGATCATCGTCGGTGGTGGCAGGCACAATCCGGTCAATCATGGTGGAAGGGCACGTGCAGTTCGCTTCGAACCATGCCACCAGTCCGGGCTCGTGCCGTTCAAGGTATTGCAGCATCAACGCGCGCAGCTTTCCCCCGTTGTCAGCGAGGTTGTCGCAGGAAAGCAGGGTAAATCCCGCTAACCCTTGGTTGCGACGCCGTAGCAAGCCTTGCGTGACGAAATAGTAAAAGCTCAGGCTGTGCGCCTGTTCAAAATCAAGTGCGCCTTCGCCCGCACGGCAATACCCCTTTTCGGTAACCGTAAAGCTGACGATATGCGTTGTCGGCGCGGCAACTGCAGCAATCACGGCTTCCGGTTCTTGACTGGCAACCAGCACATTACGCACCGCCCCGACAACCCGCAGCACT
>JBEQBV010000320.1:0-3372 GCA_041639635.1 Novosphingobium sp. | reverse complement strand
AAGAACGAATGGCCCAGCTGTCTGTTCTTGAACGTCTTGAAATCCTTGCTGATGCTGCCAAGTATGATGCCTCATGCGCGTCTTCGGGCACCGCCAAGCGCAACAGCAAGGGCGGAAAAGGCATCGGATCGACCGAGGGCATGGGCATTTGCCACGCCTATGCGCCCGATGGTCGCTGCATCTCTTTGCTCAAGATCCTGCTAACCAATCACTGCGTGTTCGATTGCCATTACTGCATCAACCGCAAAAGCTCGAACACCCGCCGCGCGCGCTTTACCCCGCAGGAAGTGGTGGACCTGACGCTGTCGTTCTACCGCCGCAATTATATCGAAGGGCTGTTCCTGTCCTCGGGCATCATCAAAAGCGCCAGTCACACCATGGAACAGTTGATAGAAGTGGCGCGCATCCTGCGGGAAGAGCACGATTTTCGTGGCTACATCCACCTCAAGACCATCCCTGAGGCCGATCCCGAACTGGTCGCACAGGCCGGGCTCTATGCCGATCGCGTCTCGATCAATGTCGAACTGCCGACAGTGGCCGGGCTGACCCGTCTTGCGCCCGACAAGTCTGCACCGCAAATCGAAGGTGCAATGGGATCGTTGAAAGAGGCGATTGTCGAGGCCAAGGACGCCCGCAAACGCTTCCGCAACGCGCCCAAATTTGCGCCCGCCGGGCAATCCACGCAGATGATCGTGGGGGCAGATGCCGCCACCGATGCTGACATCGTTGGCCGCGCCAGCACGCTTTACGGCAACTTCGGCCTGCGCCGTGTCTATTATTCCGCCTTCAGCCCGATCCCCGATGCCAGCGCCGTCCTTCCGCTGAAGCGCCCGCCCTTGATGCGCGAACACCGGCTCTATCAGTCCGACTGGCTGATGCGCTTTTATGGCTATGCCCCGCACGAGGTGCAGCAGGCTGCCGGGACCGACGGCATGTTGCCGCTCGACATGGACCCGAAGCTGGCCTGGGCGTTGAGGTTTCGTGGGGACTTTCCGGTTGATGTGAACCGTGCGCCGCGCGAAAAACTTCTGCGTGTGCCGGGGCTGGGGGTGAAAGCGGTGAACGCCCTTGTCGCCGCGCGCCGCCAGCGCCGCTTGCGTCTGGCCGATGTCGGCAAACTCACGGTCTCGATCACCAAGGTGCGCCCGTTCATCATCGCCGAGGACTGGCGGCCCGTGCTGCTGACTGATCGGACGGATCTGCAAAGCCTGATCGCGCCCACCGCGCGGCCTGCGCAGATGGAATTGTTCGGATGAAACCGTTCCGCGACATGCGCTTGGCCGAGGCGTTCCGCATATCGCTAGGCGCGCCAGACGATTTCGAAGGCTGGCGCGATGCCGCTCGCCGGATGATCCGCGCGGATGTGCCGCCCGACCGGATCATGTGGGAATCGCCTGCCGACCAGAGCGCCGACCTCTTTGCGCAAGGTGACCGGCGCCTGCCTGCTCCCGCGGCTGATGCCCCGCAGCCACGTGCCTCGCATGACTTCCTGCAATATGCCAAGAGTGTGATCCTGCACTCCGACAGTGAACGATTTTCCCTGCTCTATCGCATGTTGTGGCGATTGCAGACACAACCGCGCCTGATGCAGGACAAGGCCGATGCCGACGTGCGCCGGATGGAGGAACTTGCCCGGCAGGTGCGACGCGACATTCACAAGATGCGCGCCTTCGTGCGCTTTCGCGTGGTCGAGAGTGACGCGGGCGAAAACTATATCGCGTGGTTTGAACCTGATCATCACATCCTGCGCGCCAATGCCGGGTTCTTCGTGCGCCGCTTCACCACGATGCACTGGTCGATCCTCACGCCGCGCGGCACCTTGCACTGGGATGGTGAAGTCTTGCAGGAAGGCCCGCCCGCTACCCGCGCCGATGCGCCTTCGGGCGATCCGGTCGAGGCGTTGTGGCGCAAGTACTATGCCTCCACCTTCAATCCGGCGCGGCTGAAGATCGGGGCCATGCTCAAGGAAATGCCCCGCCGATACTGGAAGAACATGCCCGAAACCGCGCTGATCCCCGAACTGATCGCCGGCGCTCAGGCGCGCGAGGCGCAGATGGTGAAGGCGGGCGAGCAGGACTTTGGCGAACAGCCGCAAAGCCTTTCTGCCATTGCCGAAGCGGTGCAGGCCTGCCGTCGCTGCGAGATCGGCTGCAATGGCACCCGCGCAGTGATGGGTGAAGGGCCTTCCAGCGCTGTCCTGATGATCGTGGGTGAGCAGCCCGGTGATACCGAGGAAATGCAGGGAAAGCCCTTCATCGGCCCGGCCGGACAGCTTCTGCGCGCGCATCTGCAAGACGCCGGGATCAGCATCGACCGGGCCTATGTCACCAATGCGGTCAAGCACTTCAAGTTCGTGCCGCGTGGCAAACACCGCCTGCACCAGAACCCCACCGCCAAGGAGATCGACGTCTGCCGCTGGTGGCTGGATGGCGAACGGGCGCTGGTGCGTCCGCGCATCGTGCTGGCGCTGGGGGCCAGCGCGGCGCGCAGTATGCTTGGCAAGACCGTGAGCGTGCAGAAAGTGCGGGGAGAGCCGCACATTTTGGCCGACGGCAGCGAACTGTGGATCACCACGCATCCAAGCTATCTTCTGCGTCTGGAAGATCACGCGCGGGCCAAGGAAGAAGCCATATTTGCGAATGACTTGCGCAAGGTTGCTGAGCGTCTTTCGGAACTTTCCGGGCGTGTAAGCATCGCAGGCTGATGCCCGATCCGCCGCTTACGCCGCCACGCCGTCATGTCCTGCCGGTGGAAGGCGGACCGCCACCGCCCGCGCCATTTGTCGAACTGGGCCTTGCCACCTGCTTCTCTTTCCTGCGCGGGGCGTCCGAGGCTGCGGCGCTGGTGGAGACTGCGCGCAGCTTTGGCTATGATGCGCTGGGCATTGCCGATGCCAACACGATGGCGGGCGTCGTGCGGCTGCACACCGAGGCCGAAGCCGCCCGCCTGCGCCCGATCATCGGTTGTCGGATCGAAACGGTCGAAGGCTTGGCCTTCCTCGCCTATCCGCAAGACCGCGCCGCCTATGGACGCCTGTGCCGCCTGATTTCCGCTGGCCGCATGTCGACGCTGGATGGCGAGTGGCAAGCCAAGGGCGTGTGCGATATCGATCTGGCTTTGTTGGCGGCCCATGCCGAGGGCGTGCATCTGATCCTGATTCCACCAACTGATCTGGATCAAGTGCTTACAGTGGAAACTGAAAGCAATATCTACGCTTTTCCAGCAGGTGAGGGGGCACCTCTTCCACATCCTGCCCACAGCCTGTCCCAGCCTTTTGCCGAAGTTATCCCGCGGCTTGTCCACAGGCTACCCACCTTGCGCCACATCGCGGCGAGTTACCTTTACGTGGGCGATGACATTGCCCGGATCGAA
>JBEQBV010000319.1:0-3378 GCA_041639635.1 Novosphingobium sp. | reverse complement strand
GGCAAGATCGAAAACGTCGCACGTGGTCGCTACCGCTCGACATTCGATGTGAAGATCGACAAAGCTGGAACATGGCGAATCGGCATGGAAAACAATAGCATAGGCGGCACGTTCAAAGTGAATGGCGAGACGTGGATGATTGGTCGCCGCCGGGGGCCTGCGGCGTCATCACAGGGAGCGCCCGGGATGGCTCCCCCTGCTCTACCGCCTGCCCAACAGGCAGCAGCCGGTGGCCGTCCACAGATTGATCCCAGCCACATGATCGCATCACTCGATGAAATGCCCGCTGGCGCTACCGATCTCGCTCTTACCGAAACCACGGGCCGGAACGAATTTTTCGTCAGCGCGGGCGAACCGTCTGACGCCCTCTTCAAGCCGGAGAACAAGGGATTGGAGTTCGTCCCTGTCACCATGCCAACGGATCTTGTATCAAACGAACCTGGCCAGTTCCGCTTTCTTGTTGATGGCAAGCCCGCTGCAGGGATCGAGGTCGAAGTAATTCCCGGCGGTCGCCGTTATCGCGAAGCCGACCAGACGCAGAAATTGAAAACCGACGCGCAGGGCGTGCTCACTGTAAAATGGCCGGGGGCGGGCATCTACTGGCTCAACACATCACATTCCGATGACAAGCCCACGAATCCGAAGGCATCCAAGCGCCGCATGACATACACCGCCACATTGGAAGTGCTTGCCCCTTGAACGCATTCACACCGGTTCTGCGCATTGCAGTGCCTGTTGAAATAGATGTTGCAGCGCTGCAGGGGTGTGATCCTGCAGCGCAAATCTGTACCTTGTCGGGTCAGACCATGGGGACCACCTGGAGGGTTCTGCTCGCTATTCCATCCAAATGTCACCATTCTCAAAGCGTCCTGCAAACCAGTGTGCAAGCGATGCTCGACAGTCTGTGTGACCAAATGAGCCATTGGGACGATGACTCAGCGCTGTCCCGCTTCAATCGGGCCGCACCCGGGAGCATCGTCACTCTTCCGCCAGCTTTTGCGAAAGTCGTCGAATGCGGGCTTGAGATTGCCTGCAAAAGCGAAGGCACGTTCGATCCTGCCATAGGGCGTGTGACCGATTTGTGGGGCCTAGGCCCTCGCCCTGCCAGTGCAAAGCCTGAAAACACCGCTATTGCGCAGGCCTTGCGGCTTTCTGGCTGGTCCCGCCTCGGTTTTGATCGAAACACGGCGCAGTTGCGACAACCGGGCGGCGCATGGCTGGATTTTTCCGGCATTGCCAAAGGCTATGCTGCAGATGCCGTGGCTGACCATCTCGCCGATCTCGGTATCATTCATGCACTGGTGGAGATTGGCGGTGAGCTGGTAGGGCGTGGCAGACGGCCTGATGGCGATCCATGGTGGGTGGATGTCGAAGGCCCGCCGGGCCTGTACGTTGCCGGACTTCGGATTGCATTGCATCAATTGGCCGTTGCCACTTCGGGCGACTATCATCGTGGAGCGCATACGCTGGACCCTCGCACAGGTCGGCCCGCCGTTCACGATACAACGGCCGTTACTGTCCTGCATCCGCGATGCATGGAAGCCGATGCTTGGGCAACCGCCCTCAGCGTAATGAATTTGACCGATGCTCAGGCACTTGCCCGCCGCCATCATCTGGCGGTCCGCATCGTTTTGCGCAGCGGGGATGAATGGCTCAGCCCTGCGCTTGAGGCGATGCTTTGAGCGCTATTCTGCAGCCATTACAGCATATTCCGCCACAGATCGCGGCAATTGGCGATTATGAGGCATATGCACAGGACCGCATCGAACCCGGCGCATGGGCCTACATCAATGGCGGAGTAGGCGATGAATGGACCCTTCGCGAAAATACTGCGGCATTTTCACGCCTGCCGCTGCGCACCCGCGCACTACGCCCGATGCATGGGGCATCAACTGCGCTGAATCTGTTCGGCGCGGATCTTGCCGCCCCGATCCTGATTGCGCCCACCGCCTTTCATCGACTGGTCCATCCTGATGGCGAACTGGCCACTGTGTTGGCAGCGGGAGCCACGGAAACCGGAATGGTGGTCAGCACGCAAGCCAGCTTTGCGTTGGAAGACATTGCGAGAGCAGCAGCCGGACCGTTATGGTTCCAGCTCTATATCCAGCCTGACCGCCACTTCACCGAACGGCTCGTCAGGCGCGCCAAAGCGGCCAGATATCGTGCTCTGGTGGTGACGATTGACGCTCCGGTCAACGGGGTCCGCAACCGTGAGGCCAGAGCAGGCTTTGCCTTGCCGCACCACATCCGCGCCGTAAACTTGGAAGGCATGCAGCACCCTCCCCCCGGCCCCGAAGGAACGCTGCTGTTTGGTACGCCGCTGATCGAAAGCGTGCCCACCTGGCAAGACATCGCCTGGCTGCGCAGCCTCACTTCCCTGCCGCTGATTATCAAGGGCATTGTCGATCCTGACGATGCCCTTCGCGCGCTGGAATGCGGGGTAGATGGCCTGATCGTTTCCAACCATGGCGGGCGCACCCTGGATGGAGTTCCCGCGTCGATCGATCTGCTGCCAGCCATCGCCAAAACCGTGGCCGGACAAGTACCAGTCTTGCTGGATGGCGGCGTGCGTCGCGGCACGGACGTGCTTCGCGCGCTGGCACTTGGCGCGAAAGCCGTTCTGATAGGTCGCCCGGTGCTGCACGCACTGGCCACGGCCGGCGCACTGGGCGTGGCCCATGCACTGCGCTTGCTGCGCGCCGAACTTGAACTCGCCATGGCCATGACAGGCTGCAGGACCCTCGCCGAGATCGACGAAGGCTGCCTGTTCAGACGCTCCGATTAGCCGACGAAAGCGCGCTCGATTACGAAATCGCCCGGCTTGGCGTTCGAACCTTCGGTAAAGCCCATGGCCTGAAGCTTTTCCGAAAACTCTTTGATCATGTCCATGCTGCCGCACATCATCACGCGGTCTGTTTCAGGATCGAGCGCGCGCGGGCCTGACAGACCTTCGAACAGGCGGCCGTTTTCGATCAACTCGCCAATCCGGCCAGATGTGTGGAATGGTTCGCGCGTTACAGTCGGGACGTAGGTGAATTGCTGCGCGGCCTCTTCGGATACGAGGGGATCGTCAGCCAGTTTGCTTTCCAGCTCCTCCCGGAAGGCAAGATCGCTGACCCGGCGCACGCTGTGCACCACGATCACTTGCTCATACTGCGAATAGACATCGGGATCGCGGATCAGCGACAGGAATGGCGCAAGGCCAGTACCGGTGGCCAGCATGAACAGCCGCTTACCCGGAAGCAGTGCATCGGTCACCAGTGTGCCAGTGGGCTTGCGCCCGAGATAGATCTGATCCCCCACCTTCACGTGCTGCAACCGCGATGTCAGTGGGCCATCCTCGACCTTGATCGAAAGGATATCGAGTTCTTCGGCCCA
>JBEQBV010000318.1:0-3381 GCA_041639635.1 Novosphingobium sp. | reverse complement strand
GCCTGTTCGATGGTATCGCGCAACTTGCGGAATTTGGCGCGTTCCAGTTCGTGCGGCAGGTTGCCCGCATAGCTGTTGTGGACGGTCACATCTTCATCGTGCGGGGGATTGACCCATGGGTGCAACTGCACACCGATTTCGGCCCGGCCTGTGCGGACCGCATCGGACAGGACCTCTTTGGCGCGCGGATCGCTAGCCACCGGAAAATCGACCAGATAGATCGGGACGACGCCCAGCCCTTCGCAAAACTGCTGGAACTTTCCGAGCCGGGGCAGGTGATCGAGGCCGTGGCTGGTACGATCGAGCGGCTTGGACCAGTCGAACTCCTCTTCGGTATCGATGGTCAGCATGAAGCGCGTGCCGAACCCGGGGGCGAAGCGGACGAAATCCTTTTCGTCGGGCATGCGCAGGATTTGCAAGGGGGAGACCATCATGCCTTGGACCTATGCCCCGGTTGCTGCGCGGCCGATTGCGCCCGGTTCATCGGATACGATCGGCAGAGTGATCAGCAAGCGTTCGCCTTCGCGCAACAACGTTCCCCCGGCGGCGGAAAATTCGGCGCGGGCGAGGCGCAAGGCAAAGCCGTTGCCCAGCATCGCCGAGGCCGCAAACGATCCGGCGGTGCTGCTGGCATCGGGCGCGAACAAGGTGGCGTCATCAAGCCGGTAGAGTGCGGCGGGGAGCGATATGACCAGTTTGGCCATGGTTGCGTCTGGGGCGAGGGCAATCGACAGGCGTTCCCCCGGTGCCACGCTGGCAGCAATGACGGACAGCACGCGCCAGCCTGCGCGTTCGAGTTCTTCAGGGGCCATCGAGACGGGCAGCGGATCGGCGGTCAGATCAAGCGAGAGGCGCACATTGCGTGCGGAAAGCACTGCCGAAAACTGGTCAACCAGCCGGGCGATGACGGCGCTCGCCTCTGCGACACCCGGTTCGAGTGCGAGGGCGTTGCTTTCAAGCTTGACCAGACGTTCGACTTCTTCGAACCCGGCAAGGATTTGTGCGGCATCGGCGGCTATGCTCGCGGCCATGGCGCGATACTGGTGCGGCGTTGTGCCCAGCGCTTGCGACTGGATCATTTCGGCAAAGCCCTGAATCGCGTTGATCGGCGTGCGCAGTTCATGGAGCAACTGGCGCATCCGGTCGGCCTCGACGAATTGCGGCTTCACAGTTGGTGCTTCTGGCGTGACGACGGCAAGCGGGCGGCGCAGGCGCAGCAGATAGCCGGTGAAGCGCCCGCCATCGGGCGCGAAGAGCGGTGTGCCATCGGCCTGCCATTGGCCGGAGATGGCTGGAGCACCCTCGATAAAAAGCAGGCCTGCGGAAATCGGCTGACGATGGCGGAAGGCCTGCGCCATGGCGCTGTTGCAATGAACGGGCGCGTCTTGGTCTGCGCAGAACACACGGGCTCCGATCAGCATGCCGGGCGTATCGATTGCGGCGTGAACGGCCACGCCATCGGCATTGCAGCGCAGATCTATCCACACAGGGGCCGGGCGTTCGGGATCAGCCTCATCGGCGAAGGGCAGGCGGGGCGCAATGCCATCGGAAACATCGCGCAGCGATTGCGCACCAACGTTTGTTTTCTGCATACCCGCATCGCGCTCTTCGCGTTTGCGGCGGAATGCTTCGATGCGGCGAACGATGGCGCCGATGCCATCTTCGGCGTCTGGCATGGTGGGAGAGAGGGGAGTTGGTTCAAAAGCTATGGGTGCCGGTGTTGCTGGTGCCATGATGGCTGGCTCGGCAACGGGGGCCGGTTCTGCTTCAACCGCAGCAGTAACGGGTTGAGGCGATGGTGGCGGCGCTTGTTCCAATACGGCGCGCGCCGCGGCGTGGGCGCTTTCGTCCAAGCTTTGCGGCTGGGGCAGCAGGAAATCATTGATGCCGTGGCGGCTGAGCAGAGAGCGGACCGGTTCGCCCAGATCGCTGCGGTGGCGAACAAAGCCGCGTGCCGGCGTGGGCAGGCGGGGAATGAGGGCGAGCCAATCTTCGTCAGTCAGGCGGGCCGAAGCAATTGCAGCAGATGCCGTGCGCGGCCCGCCCTGGGCAAAATGATAGACCAGCATGGGCGAGCGATGCGGGGCGGCGCGCAGGACGGCGGCGCATTCTTCATCCGAAAGCTGCGATTCCAGCGCTTCGACCCGCTGCAGGGCGGCGGCGTGCCGGGCGTTCCAGTCTGCCACTGGCACCACCCCGAGCAGGTCGACCAGTTGCCGCAACTGCGTGCGCGCGGCCGTCTTTCCGGCCACGTTGGTACGCAGCACGGTTTCAAGGCGGTCATCAAAGATCATTCACGCTCCGCACCGGGGAATCATACCGCAGAGCAGCGCTCCGGACCACCTCAATAGACTGAAGAAGGCTAACAAAGTGTGGCTAAGGGCTGGATGGCGTTAACAAAGTTCAGGGCGATGCCAACGAACGGTATCGATTGCGTTGCAATGCGGGACGCTTGCACTATGAAACAATAAAATTATCTTGAACGCGAAGATTTGTGCGGAAAATTGCGACTCACGCTTCTTTCCGACTCGCCCAAGCGGGCTTTGACGAAACGGACGAACGAACACGAACATGGCAACCCTTGATGGTATTGACCGGCAGCTCCTTGCCGAACTGCAGGCAGAGGGCCGCGTGACCAATGTCGAACTGGCGCAGCGCGTCGGGTTGACGGCACCGCCGTGCCTGCGCCGTGTGCGCGCGCTGGAGGATGCGGGCGTTATCCGGGGCTATCATGCCGATCTGGACCCTTCCAAGCTGGGCTTTGCAATCACTGTCTTTGCGCTCGTAAGCTTGAAAAGTCAGGCCGAGGAATCGCTGCGCCAGTTTGAAGATCACATGCGCACCCTGCCCGAAGTGCGCGAATGCCACATGCTGAACGGCGAGATTGACTTCATCCTGAAGATCGTGAGCCGCGATCTGCAAAGCTTTCAGGAGTTCCTGACCAGCAAGCTGACGCCAGCGCCGAACGTTGCGAGCGTGAAGACGTCGCTCACGATTCGGACCGCAAAGCAGGTGCCGGGGGTGCCGCTGGAGGATTGAGGGGGGTGCGGGTAGTGTGTTGAGGCCTGAGGCCCCCGCCTTCGCGGGGGTGCGTGTTTGTCAGCTACCAACAATCAGTCCGCAGAACCCGCCGCCCGTTCGTGGTGGCGGATGACTTCTTCGATCACGAAACGCAGGAACTTTTCGGAGAATTCCGGGTCAAGCTTCGCGTCCTCGGCCAGGCGGCGCAGTCGGGCGATCTGGCGTTCTTCGCGGCCGGGATCGGAGGCGGGGAGCTTGTTGGCGGCCTTGTGTGCGCCAACGGCCTGCGTGATGCGGAAACGTTCGGCAAGGATGTGGATCATGGCTGCATCGATATTGTCGATGGACTGGCGATAGCCT
>JBEQBV010000317.1:0-3399 GCA_041639635.1 Novosphingobium sp. | reverse complement strand
GGTAAGGCTCTGCGCCTGATACACCTTTTTGAATTTCCCGTTCAGAGGCTCTTGCCGGATCGCTTCGATGGTGGCAGCTTGATGACACAACGAACGGGCCGGCAAGAGCCCCATCGGGATAGAAGATGCAATGACGATCAAAGGCATGCTTGCGGCGCTGGCCGTAAGTGTTCTGGTCCCTTCGGCAGCGAATGCGACCACGGTTTCCGCGATAAAGCCCGACGGTGTGGCAGAAGCGCTGAAGAATCTCGGCTACACGGCAGAACTGGCCAAGGACGCCAACGGCGATCCGCTGATCAATGCCGATATCGGCGGCTGGCAGGCGGCGCTGATGTTCTACGAATGCAACGAAAAGACCCACGATGGGTGCCAGTCGCTGCAATTCGTAGCCAATTTCACCCCGGAAAAGAAGTTCACGGCTGAAGATGCGGTGCGCTTCAACCGCAATACCCGCTTTGCCTCGGTCTCGTTGGGCAAGGATGACGCGGTGATGATGACCTGGGACGTGGTGACGGGCAAGGGCATCGATATCGAGGTGTTCTCCAACTCGGTCGACATGTTCCGCAGCGCGATGGACACGCTGGGCACCGAAGTTTTCAAATAAGGCTGAATTACAACGGACGCTGCCCCGCTCTGGCCACCCCGGAGCGCTGGGCAGAACTCGGCAATCCGCAAGCAGGGCTAGCTGCTACGGATTGCCTTTTCTTTTGGGCTACTGACACGACCGCGCGGCAAGCATTGCATACACAAGTCCGCTCATGCTGAGCTTGTCGAAGCATAGCACGCCAGCTTGTGCGAGCACCCTTCGACAGGCTCAGGGTGAGCGGGGTTTACGTTGGTATCGCCGCCTTACCGGAACGGCGGCTCGTTAAACGCGCGCAATTTGCGGCTGTGGAGGCGGTTGCCTTCTTCGCGGAGCAGGGCGCAGGCGGTGGTGCCGATGGCGAGGTGTGCGGCGATGGCCTCTTCATAGAAGCGGTTCGCCTGTCCCGGCAGCTTGATCTCGCCATGCAGTGGCTTGTCCGAAACGCATAGCAGGGTGCCATAGGGAACCCGGAAGCGGTAGCCCTGGGCGGCAATGGTGGCGCTTTCCATGTCGATGCCCACTGCGCGGCTGAGCGACAGGCGGCGCGCAGAATGCGTGTAGCGCAGCTCCCAGTTACGATCGTCGGTTGTCACGATGGTGCCGGTGCGCATGCGCTTTTTCAGGTCGGTGCCACCTTCGCCAGAGACGAGTTCGGCGGCCTGCTGCAGCGCGACTTGCACTTCGGCGATGGCCGGGATCGGGATTTCAGGTGGCAGTACCGGATCAAGCACGTGGTCATCGCGCAAGTAGGCGTGGGCGAGCACATAATCGCCGATCTTCTGCGTTGGGCGCAGGCCTCCGCAATGGCCGATCATCAGCCATGCTTCGGGCCGCAGCACGGCGAGGTGATCGCAGATGGTCTTTGCGTTCGATGGGCCGACGCCGATATTGACCAACGTGATGCCTGATTTGTCTGGCGCGACAAGGTGATAGGCAGGCATCTGGTGCCGCCGCCATGCCGTGTCGGACAGCCGCGCGCGGGCGTTTTCGGTGCGGGCATCAAGCGACAAACCGCCCGCTCCTGTCAGCGCAACATATTGATTGCCATCGATCTGCAGACCCGCCCAGTCAACGAACTCATCGACATAACGGTGATAGTTGGTGAACAGGATGTACTTCTGGAAATCCTCGATCCGCGTGCCGGTGTAATGAGCGAGGCGCGCGAGGCTGAAATCGGTGCGCAGGCCATCGAACAGCGACAGCGGCATCGGGCCATCGCCCAGATTGTATTCACCATCGGCAATCTCATCGCCAATGTGGGCAAGGTCTGTTGCGGGGAAGTGCTTGGCCAGTTCCTGCGGGCTGACCATGCCGATCTGCGCGCCATAGGCTCCATCGAGCACATAGGGGAAGGGTATCTCCTGTCGCGACCGTCCGACTTCGATCTGCACGTTATACGATGCGCTGATCAGTTCGATCTGTTCGGCCAGATAATCGGCAAAAAGCACTGGCCGCGTGACGGTGCAGGCGTAGTCGCCCCGCTGTGTCAGGCGGCCAAAGGCGCGGCCTGTGGATTCGTTGCGCGGATCATCATCCAGCCGGATGCGTAATTCCGGGTAGCAATAGCTGCCATCATGGCGTTTGTTGATTGATGGAGGTGTGCCGGTGTTGGCATAGATCGCGATATCTTCGCGAAGCTGGGCCACGGCGCTGTCATAGACACGGATGAGTTCGGAGACGATCGTTTCGGTTCTTGCCATCACAAATCGTGTAGCGTGGCTTTGTTGCGCTGGAAAGAAGGGCCAACGAAAAAGGGGCGCCCCGAAGGACGCCCCCAATTCTGTTTGGCAATAACGAAAGCCTCAGGCTTCCGTTGCTGCTTCTTCGTCACCGTCCAGCAGGTCGGTCGGGATTTCGCCCGGTTCTGCGTTCGGATCGTAGGCTTCGGTGAAGCCACCGGCATCGTTGTCGAACATCGCGTCGATGACGTTGACGCCCTTCGACTGCAGTTCGGCTTCGTCCGGCGAACGAGCCACATTGACCTTGACGGTCACCGACACTTCGGGGTGCAACGAAACCTTGACGTCATAAACGCCCAGCGTCTTGATCGGGCGTTCCAGCACGATCATCGACTTGTTCACCTTGGCGCCCAATTCGACAAGGCCATCGGCGATGTCGCGGACCGAAACCGAACCGTAAAGCTGGCCGGCGTTGGACGAAGCGCGGATGAGCACCACTTCCTTGCCTTCGACGTTGCTGGATTCGGCCTTTGCGTCGTCACGACGCGCAGCGTTGTCGGCCTCGATGCGAGCGCGGTTGGCTTCGAAAACCTTGCGGTTGGCTTCGTTGGCGCGCAGCGCCTTCTTGTTGGGCAGCAGGAAGTTGCGGGCATAACCGTCCTTGACGGTCACTTCGTCGCCGATGGCGCCCAGCTTCTCGATGCGCTCGAGCAGGATAATCTGCATGATGTGCGCTCCTTACTTCACGATGTAGGGCAGGAGGCCGATGTGCCGGGCGCGCTTGATCGCCTGGCCCAGCTCACGCTGCTTCTTGGCCGAAACGGCCGTGATACGCGAAGGCACGATCTTGCCACGCTCGGACATGAAGCCCTGCAGTAGACGCACGTCCTTGTAATCGATCTTGGGAGCGTTCTTGCCCGAGAACGGGCAGCTCTTGCGGCGGCGGAAAAACGGACGAGCCATCTCTTATTCCCCTTCGCGTTCGCGACGGCGAGTGCGCTCGCGGTCGTTCTTGCGCATCATCACCGACGGGCCGGCTTCATGTTCGTCAACGCGGACGGTCATGTAGCGGATCACGTCTTCGTTGATCTGCGTCTGACGCTCAAGCTCGAGAATGGTCGAGCCGGGCGCTTC
>JBEQBV010000316.1:0-3410 GCA_041639635.1 Novosphingobium sp. | reverse complement strand
ATCGGATAAATCAGGACACTGCTGGTCCCTGATAGCAGCGTTCGGCACTGACGCATTCGATCGTCCTTTGCCGATATTGCGCTTGCGCCGCAAAAATCGTCGCGCCACTCTGTGGTGATGGGGGTGGGATGAGCGCTGAAATTGCCGGAATAATGGCACTGGTGCTGTTCGCCGTGCTCTTTGCCGTCGCTGCCGCAATAGAGCGCGGCGCGCTGCGCGTCAGGGCGCGGCCGCGCTGGCGGCATGGGGCCTATACGCTGGCGCTGGGCGTCTATTGTTCCAGTTGGACGTTCTATGGCGCGGTGGGCACGGCGGTCAGCGAGGGGTGGAATTATCTGCCCATCTATCTGGCGCCCGCCCTGTTCCTGCTGGCGGCCCCTGCGTTCTTTGCGCGGCTGGCCGAAGAGGTGCAGCGCGAGCGGGCATCGACGATTTCGGATTTCATCGCGGCCCGTTTTGGCCACGATCCGGGCGTGGCGCGCATCATCACGGTCATCGCGCTGTGCGGTACGGTGCCCTATATCGCGCTGCAATTGCGATCGATCGGCACGGCCATAGCTGCATCGTCATCACAGAACGTGGCGGTGCCGGTGATGATCGGCAGCGCCGCCGTGCTGGCGCTGTTTGCCATGCTGTTCGGCGCGCGACGCTATGAAATTGCCGGGCGCAGCGAAGGGCTGGTCTTTTCCATCGCGCTGGAATCGCTGATAAAGCTGGTGTCGCTCATGCTGGTCGGGCTTGTGGCGGTGATCGTGCTGGTGCAGGCAGAGCCTGACGCACTCGCTAAAGCCGCAAGCGCCATCGGACAGCAATTCGCGCCCGATCATGTGACGCTGGAAACCTTTGTCATCGGCCTGATTTCGGCCTTTGCGATCATCGTATTGCCGCGCCAGTTCTACATGGGGCTGGCCGAAGCGCACTCATCGCGAGACTTGCCCCGTGCGCGCTTTGGGCTGGCCGTCTATATTCTGGCGATGGCTGCTCTGGTCGTGCCGATTGCGCTGGCGGGGCTGGTTTCGTTGCCCGCTGGCACATCGCCCGACCGCTTCGTCCTGCTGCTGCCAGGCAGTGCAGGCTTTGGCCCTATCGCGATGGTGGCGCTGCTGGGCGGGATCAGCGCGGGCGCGGCGATGGTGATCGTCGATGCGACAGCCCTGGCGATCATGGTTTCCAACGACCTGATCTTTCCTGCGGTGTTGCGCAACGAGAGCGGCGCGCAGGCCGGAGAACTGGGCCGCCGCATGCTCATCGTGCGGCGCGCGGCCATCGTGGGGATCGTCGGGCTTTCGCTGCTCTGGGCCTTGCTGGTCGATCCGGCGCGCTCGCTGGCGTCCATCGGGCTGGTGGCCTTTGCCGCGATGGTTCAGTTCGTGCCGCACCTGCTGCTGGGGCTGTCATCACCGGGGCACGATCCCTTGGCCGCCCGAGCCAGCCTGCTGACAGGCCTTGCGCTGTGGCTCTATACCCTCGCCCTGCCGCCCATCCTCCCGCGCGCGGTGTTGCTATGGCTGGAGAGCACATGGCTCGATCCGGTGCGGCTGCTCGGCATCGGCAATGCCACGCCACTGGTCCATGGCGTGGGGTGGAGCCTTGCCGCCAACCTTGCAGTGCTGGCGCTCGTGCGCGCCCGCAAAATCGCAGTGCCGCGCAGTCCAAGGCTGCTCTCCGGCGGGCGCGGAGGCGGCACGCTGGGCGATCTGGCAGCGCTGACGGCCCGCTTTGTGGGCGAAGACCGCGTTGCACATGCATTTCCGCGCGCACGCCACGCCCTGCCCGTTGATCGTCAAGCCGCCGCACTGGCGCGTGAGCTGATCTCGGGCGTGGTGGGCAGTTCATCGGCCCGCGCGCTGGTGGCTTCCGCATTGGCAGGCGGGCGGATGAGCGTGGACGATGTCACGCGGCTGCTGGATGAAGGCGGGCAATCGCTGGGCTTTTCGCGCCAGTTGCTGGCCGCCACGTTTGAAAACCTGCAATCGGGCGTCAGCGTGATCGATGCCGATCTCAATCTGGTGGCGTGGAACGCGCGCTATGTCGATCTGTTCGGCTATCCACCGGGGCTGGTGCGAGTCGGTGTGCCGATTGCCGATCTGATCCGCTACAATGTGCAGCGGGGCCAATTTGCCAGCCCGGTTGAGGCCGAAGTGGCCAAGCGGCTCAACCACTTGCGCGCACGCCGGGCCTATGAATCCGAACGCCGCCATGCCGATGGGCGCGTGATCAAATCGGTGGGCGGGCCAATGCCGGGCGGCGGATATCTGACCTCGTTCACCGACATTACCGAAGAGGCGCGCGTCCGTGCCGAACTGAACCGCACATTGGAAGGGCTGGAGCACCGCGTGGCCGAGCGGACCCGCGAACTGAGCGAGGTGAACCAGCGTCTTGCCACAGCCACGCAGGAAAAAACGCGGTTTCTGGCCGCCGCCAGCCACGATTTGCTGCAGCCGCTCCACGCTGCACGCCTGTTTACATCAGCGCTGGACCGCAAGCTTGAAGGGGGGGACAAGCAACTCGCCGGGCGGATCGACCGGTCGATCCTCTCCGCCGAAGCGCTGCTGCGCGCGCTTCTCGATATCTCGAAGCTGGACGCCGGCGGCATTCAGCCCAGCCCGGAACCGGTCGATCTGGCAACGCTGATCCGCGAACTGGCCGAAACCCTGCGCCCGCTGGCCGAGGAGAAAGGGCTTACCCTGCGCCTTGGCCCCATGCATGGCGCGGTGTTGACCGATCCCGGCCTGCTGCGCTCGATCGTGCAGAACCTGCTGACCAATGCGCTGCGCTATACCACGCAAGGCGGTGTGGTGATCGGCGTGCGGCGGCGTGGGGCGGATCTGCGCATCGATGTTATTGACAGCGGCGTCGGCATTCCCGCCCACCGGCAGCGCGAGATCTTCGGCGAATTTACCCGGATCGGCGCGGTGGAAGCCGAGGGGCTGGGCCTTGGCCTTGCCATTGTCGAACGCATCGCCCGTCTGCTCGATGTCCGCATCACCCTTGCCTCGGACGAAGGGCGCGGCAGCCGATTCAGCGTGACCTTGCCTGGCATTGCCTTGCCGCAATCTGCGCCAGCGCTGCCAATGCAAGTAGAAAAGGACACGCCCCCGCGCCCGGTGCGGGTGCTGGTGGTCGATAATGAACAAGACATCGTCGATGCCTCCGTGGCGATGATCTCAGGGTTGGGCCACCATGCCATCGGCGTGCGCAACATCGCAGAAGCTTTGGCGCACGTGGCCCATGTCGATGTGCTGCTGGCAGACTATCATCTTGATCATGGGGAAGACGGGCTGCGGCTGATCGATCAGGCGCGGCAACGCAACCCCGCGCTAACCATCGCGATGATCAGTGCTGAGGGCGGCGCGGCCTTGCGCAATCGGCTGCACATGCGGCGCGTGCCACTGTTCGTGAAACCAGCC
>JBEQBV010000315.1:0-3417 GCA_041639635.1 Novosphingobium sp. | reverse complement strand
CCGTTGTAGATGCGCTTTGGCTCGAAGAAGATGACCGGATCGTTGTCTTCAATCGCAGCGATCAGCAGGCCCTTGGCATCGTAAGGCGTGCTGGGGATCACCGTCTTGATGCCCGACACGTGCGTGAACAGCGCCTCGGGGCTCTGGCTGTGCGTCTGCCCGCCAAAGATGCCGCCACCGAAGGGCGAGCGCACCGTCATCGGCGCGGTGAACTCCCCGGCAGACCGGTAGCGCAGCCGCGCCGCCTCAGACACGAGTTGGTCCAGCCCCGGATAGATGTAGTCGGCAAACTGGATTTCAGGCACCGGCCGCAGGCCATAGGCACCCATGCCAACCGCCACGCCAATAATCCCGCATTCGCTGATCGGCGTGTCGAACACGCGGGTCTTGCCATACTTCTTCTGCAGGCCTGCCGTTGCCCGGAACACGCCGCCGAAATAGCCCACATCCTCGCCCATCACGACGACATCGGGATCGCGCGCCATCATGATGTCGAGCGCATCGTTGATCGCCTCGATCATGTTCAGGCGGCGGGTGGAGACAGGCTCGCTCATGCCTCGTCCTCCTTCCAATCCGGCCATTTGACGCGGCGCTCGTGGATGGCCTGTTCGCTCTGTTCCTTGAGATGCCAGGGGAGTTCCTCGAACACGTCTTCGAACATGGTGCGGAACGGGTGATGCAGGCCGTGGCCAAGGATTCCGTTCTTTTCAGCTTCCTTGGTCGCAGCCTTGACTTGCTCCACCAGTTCGCGGTCCATGTCCGCCTGTTGATCTTCGGACCATTCGCCCAGCGCGATGAGGTGCAGCTTGAGCCGGTTGATCGGATCGCCCAGCGGCCATTCCTCGCGCTCTTGCGCCGACCGGTATTGGCCGGGGTCGTCCGAAGTCGAATGTCCCTCGGCGCGATAGGTGAAGTGCTCGATCAGCGTTGGTCCGGCGTTGGAACGCGCCCGGTTGGCGGCCCATTGCGTGGCGGCGTAAACAGCCAGCGGATCGTTGCCGTCCACACGGATGCCGGCAATGCCATAGCCAATGGCGCGCGCGGCAAAAGTCGTCCGCTCGGCCCCGGCAAAGCCTGAGAAGCTGGAAATCGCCCACTGGTTGTTGACGACGTTGAAGATGACCGGTGCGTTGTAGACTGCAGCGAACGTCATGGCCGAGTGGAAATCGCCCTCGGCGGTCGATCCCTCGCCGATCCATGTTGCTGCAATCCGCGTGTCGCCCTTGATCGCACTCGCCATCGCCCAGCCCACGGCCTGCGGATATTGCGTGGTCAGGTTGCCGCTGATCGAGAAGAACGAAGCCTCGCGTGCCGAATACATGATTGGCAACTGGCGGCCCTTCAGCTTGTCGGCCCGGTTCGAATAGATCTGGTTGATCATTTCTACCATGGGATAGCCGCGCGCGATCAGGATACCCTGCTGGCGGTAGCTGGGGAACACCATGTCATCATTCGCTAGTGCCATGGCCGGGGCCACCGACGTTGCCTCTTCGCCTGTGCACTTCATGTAGAAGCTGGTCTTGCCCTGCCGCTGCCCGCGATACATCCGGTCATCGAATGCGCGAGTGAGCGCCATCGTGCGCAGCATCCGGCGCAGCGTTTCGGCATCAAGCTTCGGGTCCCAAGGGCCAACAGCATGGTGATCATCGCCAAGCACGCGCACCAGATCGAGGCATAACGGATGCGTTTCGGCTGCCTCGCAACGCTCGTCCGGGCGCGGCTGCACGCCAGCTGGCGGAATTGCGAGGTGCGAATAATCGACCTTGTCACCCGGCCGGAACTTCGGTTCCGGCACATGCAGCGCTAGCGGGGGCAAGTTGCCACGCGCGGTTTCGCTCATTTTGAGAACACCAGCATCTGACTCTCCCGCAACCGATGCCTTTGCGATTACCAAAGGTGGATCGGTGCAAAATTATAACTGCGTGTTATTTTATTTCACGCAGCTTTACGAGTCAATCGCGGTGTCAGACAGCCACTGGTGCGCTCAATTGGCCTTGCGGCGTGTATCCGGTCACCTCGAAATCCTCGATCTGATAGCCGAACATGCTTTCAGGACGACGCAAGATGGCAAGGCGCGGATCGCCTTCCGGTTCCCGCAAAAGCTGCGCTTCCACCAGATCGGCGTGATTGAGATAGAGGTGTGTATCGCCGCCCATCCACACCAGTTCGCCGGGCTCAAGATCGCACTGCTGGGCCAAAAGGCGGATGAACAGCGCCGCGCCCCACAAGTTGAACGGCAGTCCCAGCGCCACATCGCAGCTGCGCTGATAGAGCAGGCCATTGAGCCGATTGCCGCTGACGTGGAACTGATATGTCTTGTGGCAGGGTGGCAGGGCCATCTGGTCCAGCTCGGCCACGTTCCAGCCTTCGACGATATGGCGGCGGCTGCCCGGATTGTTGCGCAGTGATTGGACAACATCGGCCACCTGATTGACGCCCTGTGCGCGCTGGCGGAACAGGCCCTCGCCCGCCGCTTCAAAGACCGGCCAGTTGACCCACTGCTTGCCATAAACTGGGCCGAGATCACCCCATTCACGCGCGAAAGCTTCGTCTGCCGCGATGCGGGCGGAGAAATCGGCGCGCGAGATATCATCGCCCGTTTCCTTGCGATAGCGGGCGAGCGGCCAGTCCGTCCAGATCTCCACGCCCTGCGCGCAAAGGTTGCGAATGTTGGTGTCACCGGTGAGGAACCACAGAAACTCGCGCGTTGCTGTTTTCCAGAATACGCGCTTGGTCGTCAGCAGCGGCATGCGGCCATCGGACAGGTCAAAGCGCAATTGCGCGCCGAACACTGATCGCGTGCCAACGCCGGTTCGATCGATGCGCTCGTCACCCTGCTCCCAGATATGGCGCATCAGATCAAGATACTGCCATTCGGGATGGCGTGTGGAATCGGCATGGCTGAACATCGTCCTGCTTCTATCCGGCATGGCCAGAACGCGCAAAACCGCAGGAGGAAAAAACTTGCCCCATCCTGCTTGCCAGTCCCGACACTGCCTCGTATAGGGCGCGCCTGCCTCGCAGTCGGGAAACCGGCTGGCGGATCGGTCGGGGAATAGCTCAGCCTGGTAGAGCACTGTCTTCGGGAGGCAGGGGCCGGAGGTTCGAATCCTCTTTCCCCGACCACTTCACCCTTCGCGGTGATAATAAGAGCGGCCTGCGGGTCGCTCTTTTTTGTTTGTGCTTTATGCTTCAGTCTATCGCGCATGATGCACAAGTCATTCAATTCACCGCAGATTTTCAGGCAGAGAACGCAAACACCCTTTCACTAAAAATGATAATTGCCGACCTGTGTAGTGCTAACCCATTCACAGCACAGGAAAACCCTTCCGTGAAAATCCGCAACCTTACCATCTCACTTCTCGTCTTCACCGCGCCTTTGGGCACAGCTGCAATCGCTCAGGAAACCGCTGCTGG
>JBEQBV010000314.1:0-3494 GCA_041639635.1 Novosphingobium sp. | reverse complement strand
CGCCAGAAATGAGCGATACCGCCTATGAACTGATCGCCACACTCTGGCGCTGGTCGGGCGGCGCAAAAGGGGGCGACTGGTTCTTCGTCACCATAGACGGCGAGGTCGGCGAGGCGCTTTCAGCCACCGCGCTGATGCACCGTCTGGAAAGCGGTCGCCGCTCCGGCTGGGGATCGGTCAAAGTGGCCGTGCAAGTGGGCGAAACCGCATGGCGCACGTCCGCCTTTCCCAGCAAGGAACAGGGCTGGATCGTCCCCATCAAGGCCTCCGTGCGCAAGGCAGAGGGGTTGATTGAGGGTGAGGCGTTTGAGTTGACGCTGACGTTTTAGGCGCCCGAAGCTGCTCGAAAATACGACAGGGTAGGAAACCCTCTCCGCTGCAACTAACGCTTGGCAGGCCAAGCGCAAGTCTCGCTCCCCTTCCTTGAGGGAGGGGTTGGGGGTGGGTGTACGGCGCCAGCGTTTATGCCCCAGTCATTTGGCACTGAATTACACATTCCCGTCGCCCCGTGCTTGACACGGGGCTTGGCTAACCTTTGCCAGCAATCAAAGCCAAGGCCCGTGTCAAGCACGGGCCGACGATGTATTTGCTTAGGCAACGGGACTTCAGTTCCACCACACCAGAACCTATCCAAACCAAAGGACCAACCCTTGCCCCACAACGTCGCCCTTATCGGCTATGGCTACGCCGGAAAGACATTCCACGCCCCGCTGATCGAGGCCGAACCCGGCCTGCGCCTTGCCGCCGTGGTCTCAAGCACTCCGGCCAAGGTCCACGCAGACCTGCCCGGCATGCGCATAGAGGCAGACATTGCCGCAGTCCTCGCCGACACGACGATTAACCTCGTCGTCATCGCCACGCCCAACGACAGCCACGCCCCGCTCGCCCACGCCGTCATTGACGCGGGCAAGGCGCTGGTGGTGGACAAACCGCTGGCCCTCACGCTTGCCGAAGCCCGCGAAATCGCCGCCTACGCCGCGCAGCGCGGCACACTGCTCAGCGTGTTCCACAACCGCCGCTGGGACGGCGATTTCCTGACCATCGCCAGCGCCATCGAACAAGGCCTGATCGGCAAGGTCGCCCACTTCGAAAGCCACTTCGACCGCTTCCGTCCGCGAGTGCGCAACCGCTGGCGCGAGAACCCCGGCCCCGGCAGCGGCGTCTGGGCAGACCTTGGCCCGCACCTTGTCGATCAGGCGCTCTGCCTGTTCGGCCTCCCAGAGCGCGTGATGGCTAGCCTTGGAACGCTGCGCCAAGGCGCACAGACCGATGATTGGGCGCATGTCGTGCTCGAATACGCGGACAAGCGCTGCGTGCTCCACGCCGGAATGCTGGTGGCAGGCGGCTCCCCGCGCTTCGTCGTTCACGGCAGCGATGGCAGCCTGATCAAGCACGGCCTCGATCCGCAGGAAGGCCAATTAATCGCAGGCCTGCGCCCGGCCGCGGCAGATTGGGGGCGCGAGGCCCATCCCCTCACCCGCCACGATGCGCAAGGCACCGCCCATCCGCTCGATCTGCTACCCGGCGATTACCCCCGCTTCTACGCCGGAATCGCCGCAGCGCTCGACGGCGCACCGTTGGACGTTACGCCAGAACAATCGCTCGCCGTGATGGCCGTGGTCGAAGCTGCGGCAGAGGCCGCGCGCACGGGCATCGCCCAGCCAGTCCCACCATTTCGGTTGTAAATCGGCTGTCCTACAAGGCGTGCTGGAAGGCAGTCTCCGGGTCGCTCCTTGAACCGTCAATCGCCTTTGCTCACGCGCTTGCCGCAGATGCGGATGCGCAGGAATCTGCTCACATGCAACTGTCGAAGACATCCTTCGACAAGCTCAGGATGAGTGGATGTGGGTGGCAAGAAAATTGAATGAGACGCCCCCATCTCCAACCCCGCTCATGCTGAGCTTGTCGAAGCATCCCGCGCCATGACCGACAGGCACAGCAAGCAGGGCGAACCGTGCCTGCACTGCAATCGCCGGCCCCTGAATTACTTTCTCTGGACTGTGTAAACTGTGTAAACCCCCTTCAGGAAACCCCGCCTTTTCCTGAACAAGATCACCGTCCGCGCAGCACCATTTCCACCGCCTCGCAGATCTGCTGCACGGAAAACGGCTTGGCAAGAAAGTGCATATTCGGAATATCGATCTCGCGCCGCAGCTGCTCTTCGGCATAGCCCGACATGAACAGGAACGGCAGATCGGGCTTCAGCGCGCGGATCTCGCGGGCCATCGCCGGGCCGTCCATCGTCGGCATCACCACGTCGGAAACGACAATATCGAACTCGCCGCGCCCGATGGCCTCCAGCCCTTCTTCGCCGTCAGACGCGGTGGTCACATCAAAGCCCTGCCGCACCAGCGCGCGTTCGGCCACAGCGCGCACGGTGTCCTCATCCTCCACCAGCAGCACCTTGCCCCCACCCGACCATTGCCGCTTCGGCTCGGCGGCAGCAGGTTTGGCCGCCTGCGCCATCTCCGCCGCATCGGGATGGTGGACCGGAAGATAGATGCTGAAGCGCGTGAACTTGCCCACTTCGCTTTCGGCAAAGATGAACCCGCCCGATTGCTTGACGATGCCGTAAACGGTGGAAAGCCCAAGCCCGGTGCCCTTGCCCTTCTCCTTTGTGGTGAAGAACGGTTCAAAAATCTTGCCGATCTGGTTCGGCTTGATGCCGTGGCCATTGTCTTCCACCATCAGCGCGGTGTAATCGCCGATGGGAAGTATTTCGCTTTTCATTGCGCGCACATCGGCGGCCGTCACGCGCCGGGTCATCAGCTTGACCACACCCGCCGCGCCCTTACCACCGCCTGCTGCAAGCTTGTCGTTGATCGCATCGCGCGCGTTGACGGCAAGGTTCAGCAGCACCTGCTCCAGCTGCGTCGGGTCGGCGCGGATGAAGCCCAGATCGCGGTCGTGGGTTACCTCCAGCGTAATCCGCTCACCGATCAGCCGCTTGAGCAGGGCCGAAACCTCGGCCACGACATCGGGCAGTTGCAACACTTGCGGACGCAGTGTCTGCTGGCGTGAGAAGGCCAGCAACTGCCGCGTCAGTGATGCCGCGCGGTTGGAATTGGCCTTGATCTGCTGGATGTCGTCGTAATCGCTGTCGCCCGGCGTGTGGCGCATCAGCATCAGATCGCAATAGCCGATGATCGCGGTCAGCACGTTGTTGAAATCATGCGCCACGCCGCCCGCCAACTGGCCCACCGCCTGCATCTTGGTCGCCTGCGCAATCTCGCGCTTGAGCCGCGTCTCCTCGGACGAATCCTTGAGGCTCAGCAGCACCGCCCCCTCGCCCAGCCCGCGCACGCCTGCAAGGCTGAGCGAGACCGGCTCTTCGGGCGAGGCGCGCAACCGCACGGCCACGTCGCCCGCCGTCGCTTGGCCCTGCGCATAGCGGCGCACCGCATCGAGCAGCGCGCTCTTGTCTTCCTTGATCACAAGGTCAGCGGGGTACGGCGGCGGGATCGTATCCTCATGCCCGGCAGCGCGCAGGAATG
>JBEQBV010000313.1:0-3551 GCA_041639635.1 Novosphingobium sp. | reverse complement strand
GCGCTGGCCTGCTCCGGCGCTATTACAAGGGTTATGCCGTGGACCACGAGAACCGCGGTGGCCAGCGCCATGCCGTTTATGTGCTCCAGGGTGCGTCGCGCTGCCTGCTGGCCAAGGGGCCGGCGGCCCCGCCAGCGAAGCGATCGGTGCGGCAGCCCCCTCGGCAGGGTGAATTGCGTTTCGCTTGAGGGGAACCCAGCGGGGGTACCGTTCATTCTGAACGGCAATGACACAAGCCCAATGGCTATCGATAGCCACTCTCGGGGGGATGATGGCCCTGTTTCTATGGGGCCGCTTCCGATATGACGTAACTGCGGTGATCGCTCTTCTGGCTGCGATCGCCATAGGCGTCGTGCCTGCCAAGTCGGCCTTCACCGGCTTTTCGGACGACATCGTGGTGATCGTCGGTTCGGCGCTTGTGCTTTCAGCTGCGGTCCAGCGTTCCGGCGTGATCGAGCGCATGTTGCAATCGCTTGCCCAGCGCATCAAGAAGCCGCAGCGGCAGATGTTGGTGCTTTCGGCGGCGGTCGGGCTTTCATCAGGCTTCATCAAGAACGTCGGTGCCCTTGCGATGCTCATGCCCGGCGCCGTGCAGATGGCGCGTAAGCAGAACGCCTCGCCCTCGCTCTATCTCATGCCGATGGCGTTCGCCTCGCTGCTCGGCGGCCTGACTACCTTGATAGGCACGTCGCCCAATATCATCGTCAGCCGCGTTCGCGAGGAAATGACCGGCGAACCCTTTCGCATGTTCGATTACCTGCCCACCGGACTGGCCTTGCTGGTGATGGGTCTAGTCTTCCTCAGCGTCGGCTGGCGTCTTCTGCCGACTGACCGCAATGCCGCGCAAGGCATGGACGAGGCGATCAACATTTCCGCCTACGTGATCGAGGCAAAGGTCAGCGAAGGTTCGCCCGCTGCCGGAATGACGGTTGCCGCCTTAATCGAGCGTCACGATGGCGACATCGGCGTGACCGGACTGGTGCGCGGAGACATGCGCGGCGAAGTGTCGGCGGATATCCGCATCGAGGAAGGCGATGTCCTGATCCTCAGTGGCGAACCCAACGTGCTCGAACGCGTGGTCGGTGCGGATCGTCTGGTTCTTGCCGGTGGCGATCGCGAGGACGAGGGCAAGGGTGCCGATGGCCTCGGGGTCATCGAAGCCGTGATCCACGCCGATTCCGCGCTGATCGGCCGCACCGCCCGTCGCATGCAGATGCGGGACCGGCTGGGCATAAACCTCATCGCGATTTCGCGTGAAGGTGCGACGATTGCCAGCAAGCCCGGCAATACCCTGCTCCAGGCCGGCGATGTCATCGTCCTGCAAGGTCCGATAGCCTCGATGCCTGCGCGCCTTTCGGAAATGGGCGCCCTGCCGCTGGCCGAGCGCAAGATCGGTCTCGGTTCGCGCAAGTCGCGCTGGCTGCCGCTGATCATCCTTGCGGCAGCCATGGCCGGGGCAGGAAGCGGCCTCGTTCCCGCCGCGCTTGCCTTCTTCGCCGCTGCAAGCCTGACCGTCATCACGGGCGCGCTGCCGGCAGAGGAAGCCTATCGCGCCGTTGAATGGCCTATTCTGATCATGCTGGCCGCACTGATCCCCGTGAGTGAATCGTTGCAGACGACCGGTGCTTCAGATGTGGTCGCAAGGCTTCTGGCCGATCTTGCGGTTCAGTTGCCCACGTGGGGTGCGGTCGCCCTGATCCTTGTGGCGGCAATGGCCGTAACGCCGTTTCTGAACAATGCCGCGACGGTTCTGGTCATGGCCCCGATTGCCGCAGTCTTCGCCGAGCAGTTGCACTACCGGCCCGAAGCCTTCCTGATCGCGACGGCGGTCGGCGCCGGGTGCGATTTCCTGACGCCCATCGGCCACCAGTGCAACACGCTGGTGCTGGGTCCGGGCGGTTATCGCTTCGGCGACTATGCCCGCCTCGGCGCACCGCTTTCGCTGCTGGTCATCTGCCTGGGGACGCCGCTGATCTTGTGGGCCTGGCCGCTCTAGCTGCGTAGCGCATCGCGCCATCGGGCGAGCCTGTCTGCTGCCTCGATCAGCATTGCCGCTGGCTTGCAGTTGCACAGCCGCGCAATGTGCACAGGCGCGTCCGGCCCTTCCCACAATGCTGAAAGAGGGATCGAGGCGACCTTCGCCTCCGCCACGGCGCTCAGGGCGAAGGCGCGATCGTCAAGATCGATCCCGCTCGCCCGCAGATCGATGCAGGCAAACCAGGTGGCCTGGGAAGGAAGTACGGCAAAGGACCTTTCCGACAGGGCATGGAGCAGAACCTTGCGGCTCTCGGCCCAGGCGGCAGTGCACTCAAGTGCGACGTCCGGTTGCTGCAATCCCATTGCCACGGCTGACTGCAGCATCGGTGCTGTCGTGAAGGTGAGGAACTGGTGCGCGCGGCCCAGGACCGCGGCGATAGCCGGATCGGCCACCAACCAACCGACCTTCCACCCGGTCGCGCCGAAGATCTTGCCGGCCGACCCGATCTTGACCGCACGCTGCGCCATCCCCTGCTGTGTCAGAAGCGACGCATGGGCCCGGCCATCAAAGCGCACGTTTTCCCATACCTCGTCGCAGATGGCGAACAGATCATGGGCGACGCAGATCTGCGCCAGCATCGCAAGGTCAGCGGAAGAGGCGACGGTGCCTGTAGGATTGAGGGGGTCGTTGAACACGATCGCCCGGGTCCGCGGCGTGATTGCGGCCTCGATCGCTGCACGGTCCAGCGCCCAGCGCGGCGGCTGCAAGGCAACGAACACAGGCTCTCCTCCGGCTCGGCGAACGAGAGGCGCATAGGCATCGTAGGCGGGCGAAAAGAGCAGCACCTCGTCACCCGGCCTGACCACTGCAACAATCGCCGCGGCCACGGCCTCGGTCGCGCCGGACGTTATGACGACGCCGTCGGGAGAAACCTCCAGACCTTGCGTCCTCGCGTAGAACGAAGACACCGCTTCGCGCAGGTCGCGCAGCCCGGCCATTGGCGGATACTGGTGCGATCCATGGCGGCTCGCTTCGGCAAGCGCCTCGACCAGGGTCGCAGGCGGCGGGCCATCGGGAAAGCCCTGACCAAGGTTTATCGCCCCGGTCCGGCGCGCCAGGCCCGACATTTCCTCGAAAATGGTCACCGGCATCTGCGCATAGATCGGGTGAAGCCGGGCGGTGGGATCTGTGATCATGGGCGTCTTCCTAGCCGCAGGAGGCGATGCCCGGCAATGTCACGCTGCCGCCCTTTGCCCCCGGAGCTGTGTGCTTCCAGCCGCCAGGGCTTTTGCCGGATGCGTGCGCTCCTGCCGGTCATGCCAAAGCGCCGCCTTGTTGAAGGTGAACTTCAAGGTGCCGCACGAAGGCCGACAACCTTGCCGGGATTGCCGGTGCGGGCGCATGAACCGCGAAAATTCCGACGTCGTGCGAGCCCTGAAACTCGGGGAGCACGCGCACCAGTTTGCCCTGCCTCAGTTCGTCGCTTACGTCCCACAGCGATCGCAGCGCGATCCCGCACCCGGCAATCGCCAGTTCGCGCACGACTTCGCTGGAATTGGTGCCGACATGGCTC
>JBEQBV010000312.1:0-3633 GCA_041639635.1 Novosphingobium sp. | reverse complement strand
GTGACCGTGCCACTGACGCCCGGTGCGCCTGATGGGCGCTGCCCGCCGTTCCAGCGTCCACCAGTCCAGCCAGCGCGGCCATCTTCGTTCCGGCTGCTCTCGTTCCAGCTTTGAGAGGAAGGACGCGCGGGACGCGGCTGTTGCGGAAATTGTGCTGGTGACTGCACTTGTGGCCGGGCCTGAGCCTGCGGTTGCTGCTGACCACCAAAGCCGCCGCCACGATTGCGCATGCCGCCATCGCTCCAGCCTGAGCCGCGGTTTCCGCCTCCCATGCTGCCGCCCGCGCGTTCTTCCCGCTGGGGTCGCTCACGCCGTTCCTGCGCAAAAGCTGACGGCGTGATGGCCGTGGTCACCATGGCAAAGGTGAGGATTGCCAGAGCGCTCTTGCTGAATACTGACTTGCCGGACATCGTGACCGACCCTTTCCCGAAACTGTCGGCCGCAGAAGGTTCTGCTGCCTTGACGAGATTGTAATATTCGATTCGCGCTGTCCACGGTATGAACCGTGTTGTGGGCCATTTGTTCAGGTTTGAACGGAGCAATGTGAATGAACCTGACGCTTGATAGCATCGTGGCCGACGCTACGGAGCGCCTGTCGGACGCCGCACGCAACCGTCGCCACGCCATGCACGCGCCGGTGGTGGGCACAGCTGATGGAGATCTGCGCATCATGGTGCTGCGCGAGGCCACTGCCGATCTTGCACAATTGCGCTTCCACACCGATCTGCGCAGCCCTAAGGCCGGGCTGATTGGCGATGGCGCACCGGTTTCGGTGCTGGCCTATGATCCCGAAGCGCGGGTGCAGTTGCGCATGCGCGGCCAAGGGCGGATCGAGCATGCAGGCCCGGTTGCCGATGCCGCATGGCACAAGGCCGCTGCATCCAGCCGCCGATGTTATCTGGCTGAGACCGGCCCTGGTGGCGCGCTCGATGCTGCGGGCTCCGCCATCCCCGAAGACCTGCTCCACCGCGCGCCGACCATCGACGAAACGCTTGCGGGCCGGGCCAATTTTGCGGTGCTGCTGGTTGAAGTGCGCAGCATTGATTGGCTGCAACTTACCCACGAAGGCGGCATTCGCGCACGCTTTACGCGCAGTGATGCCACGGCGCCATGGCAAGGAGGCTGGATCGCGCCCTGAGGCCGGAACGGCAATTTCGCAAGATCGGGAACGACAGTTCGCGCGTATCTCGGCATGAGCACATCTGACCAGTCGCAATGCTGGCCATTGCCGAGAAAGGAGTGTCGCCCATGAAGCCCGAACAGCGCACCCGATACGCCATGCGGATCGACCGCGCCATTGCCCTGCTTGAACGAAGTCTGGCGCAGGGCAGCGCCCCTAGCCTTGCAGACCTAGCTGCGGAGGCCGCCATGTCGGAATATCATTTCCATCGCATATTCCGATTGATGACGGGCGAGGCCCCCGGTCAGGCCATCACGCGCGCACGGCTGGCAGGCAGCCTGCCAGTCCTTTCCGCCGAAGGGATCGGCGCGGCTACTGGACAGAGCGGTTATGCCACTTCGCAGGCCTATGCCCGCGCGCTGCAGGCCTCTACCGGACGGACACCATCGGCGCTTGGCAATGACCCGAACAGCTTGGATCACGCCGCGAGGGCTCTTTCCGCAGCCACCTGCAGCGAACAAACGCCGCTGAGGATCGAGATTGTCGAACTGGCTCCTTTGCGCCTGCTGGCTGTCCGCAATGTTGGTGCTTATGCCGAACTCAATCGCGGGTTTGGCCGTCTGTTCGAACTCGTCCTAGCGCAAATGGGGCCAGAGAGCTTGCAGGCCATTTGGGGCATCCCGCACGATGATCCTAGGCACGCTGCGGCGGAGGAATGTCGCTTTGTTTGTGCGCTCGATACCGGCGGGCTTGGGGTGCCGCAGGACGGGCTGGAAGAACTGCGCATTCCGGGCGGCCACTGCCTCTCATTCCAAATTCAGGGCAATTATGATGCACTGCACGATCACATCGATGCGCTTTATGCCGAGCTTATCGCCCGCGATCTTGCACTGGGTGAGGGCGATTTGCTGATCAACTATCTGGATGATGCCGATGAAGTCGCCCCGCCACATCAGCGCGCGGTCGTCTACCTGCCGCTGGGCTGACCCGCAGAAAAACGCCCCGCCTGCGGTGTGAGCGGGCGGGGCGCTGTCATTTCAAAAGGCTGACAAATCAGCGAGTCAGCTTCTTATACGCCAGCGCGGTGGGACGATCAGCCGCATCGCCCAGACGGCGACGCTTGTCTTCTTCATAGGCCGCGAAGTTGCCTTCGAACCATTCGACGTGGCTGTTGCCTTCGAAGGCCAGAATGTGGGTGGCCAGACGGTCAAGGAAGAAGCGGTCGTGCGAGATCACCACCGCGCACCCTGCAAAGTTTTCGATTGCGTCTTCCAGCGCGCTCAGCGTTTCCACGTCAAGGTCGTTGGTCGGCTCGTCAAGCAGCAGCACGTTCCCACCCTGCTTCAGCATCTTGGCCATGTGAACGCGGTTGCGTTCACCGCCTGAAAGCTTGCCAACGTTCTTCTGCTGGTCCTGCCCCTTGAAGTTGAACGCACCGACATAGGCCCGCGTGCTCATCTCCTGCTTGTTGACAGTCATGTAGTCCAGACCGTCGGAGATTTCCTGCCACACGTTGTTCTTGGGGTTCAGATCATCACGGCTCTGGTCGACATAGCCGAGGTGAACGGTGCTGCCGATTTCCACGGTGCCGCTGTCGGGCTGTTCCTTGCCGGTCAGGATTTTGAACAGCGTGGATTTGCCCGCGCCGTTCGGGCCGATGATGCCCACGATGCCGCCCGGCGGCAGCATAAACGACAGGTCTTCGAACAACAGCTTGTCGCCATAGGCCTTCGAGATATTCTTGACTTCGATGACCTTGCCGCCAAGGCGCTCGGGCACCTGGATGACGATCTGGGCCTTGCCGATGGGGCGGTTGTCCTGCGCGTTCTGCAGTTCCTCGAACTTGCGAATACGCGCCTTGCTCTTGGTCTGGCGGGCGGCTGGCGTCTGCCGGATCCATTCGAGTTCGCGGGTAAGCGCCTTCTTCTTGCCGCTTTCCTCGCGGTCTTCCTGCTCAAGCCGCTTGGCCTTCTTTTCCAGATAGGTGGAATAGTTGCCTTCGTAGGGGAAGTACTTTCCGCGGTCGAGTTCGAGGATCCAGCCCACCACGTTATCAAGGAAGTAGCGGTCGTGGGTGATCATCAGCACCGCGCCGGCATATTCCTTAAGGTGGTTTTCCAGCCAGTTAACCGACTCTGCGTCAAGGTGGTTGGTCGGCTCGTCGAGCAGCAGGATCGAAGGCTTCTGGATCAACAGGCGGGTCAGCGCGATACGGCGCTTTTCACCGCCGGAAAGGTTGCTGACAGGCCAGTCACCGGGAGGGCAGCGCAGCGCTTCCATTGCGATTTCAAGCTGGTTGTCGAGCGTCCAGCCATCAACCGCGTCGATCTTGTCCTGCAGTTCGCTCATTTCCGCGCCCAGCGCTTCAAAGTCGGCGTCTTCCTCGGCCATTTCCATGCCGATCTGGTTGAAGCGGTCAACCATGTCGGCAATCTCGCGCGCGCCGTCCTTGACGTTTTCAAGCACAGTCTTGCTCTCGTCGAGCTGCGGCTCCTGCTCAAGGTAACCGACGG
>JBEQBV010000311.1:0-3687 GCA_041639635.1 Novosphingobium sp. | reverse complement strand
TTTGGCAACGCCAGCGATAACATGAACTATGGCGAACTTGGCATAGGGGCACGGTATTCGATCGGTCCACTGCAAGTTGGCACCATGGCGTGGTACGCGCCAAAGCAGGCGAATATCGGAGGCGACTACCTCCATTTGCGCGCAACCGCCGATGCGGGATTACCCGGTCTTCCCGTCTCGGTTTTTGCTGCGGTTGGCTACACGACAGGCGATACGCGCGATGCCCGTTCCGCACGTTTGCGCCCAGCCGGAGACTATGCCGATTGGAAGATCGGTGCGGAATATACTCAGTTTCCGCTGACCTTTGGCGTTGATTACGTGGGCACAGACATTGATACGGCCAATACCGTATCAATCTCGCCATTTGCTGACCTGAAACACGCCGGCGATCGGGTTCTGGCGAGGGTACGCCTTTCATTCTAACCCCGGATGCAGAAAAGCCCCCGCAGATGCAGGGGCTTTCCTTGTTTTGCGCGCAAAAGCTGCAGGGCGTTTGCCTCAGAGCTTTTCAATCATGTAATCTGCGGCACTGACCTTGAAGTCGCCCGGGGCCTCGACGAAGAGTTGCTCAACCACGCCATCGTTGACCACCATCGAGAAACGCTGTCCGCGCTTGCCAAGGCCAAAGCCCGAACCATCCATGGTCAGGCCCAGCGCTTCGGCCAGGTCTCCGTTGCCATCGGCCAGCATCGTCACATCCGGCGAACCCGAAGCTTCGCCCCAGGCCTTCATCACGAACGGATCGTTGACGGCGGTGCAGGCGATTTCGTCGATGCCCTTGGCCTTCAGATCGGCCGCCTTCTCAACATAACCGGGCAGGTGCTTGGCCGAGCAGGTCGGCGTGAATGCACCGGGGACGGAAAACAGGGCGACCCGTTTGCCTTTGAAGTATTCGGCCGACTGGACCGCTTCCGGGCCTTCGGCAGTGGCCTTGACGATCTTTACGTCGGGCAGCTTGTCTCCAACAGCGATGGTCATTCCCATTTTCCTTTCGTTTAGGCAGAGCGATAGCTCCCCGCCTTGATGGTGCTTGCCGGATATAGGCGCAGTGCACTCGACTGCAACCGGTGCACTGTGATCCGTCAAAAGAGTGCGATATAAAGAAATCTTTATATTAAGTTTGCGCCAGTCCGCATCGCGCGCTATGGGCACCACAGAGGCACGCTGTGCCGCGCATGGAATTTTATCAGGAGACTGCCTCGTGGCCAGCGTACTTGACGCCAAGAACGATTACGTGATTGCCGACATCGGCCTTGCCGATTTTGGCCGCGCCGAAATCAAGATCGCCGAAACCGAAATGCCGGGCCTCATGGCTCTGCGTGAAGAATTCGGCGCATCGCAGCCGCTGAAGGGCGCACGCATCACCGGATCGCTGCACATGACGATCCAGACCGCCGTGCTGATCGAGACGCTGACCGCGCTGGGCGCCGAAGTGCGTTGGGCCACCTGCAACATTTATTCGACGCAGGATCACGCAGCCGCAGCTATCGCCGCAGCCGGTATTCCGGTGTTCGCGATCAAGGGTGAAAGCCTTGCCGAATACTGGGACTATGTCGGTTCGATCTTCGATTGGGGTGACGACATCACCGCCAACATGATCCTCGACGATGGCGGCGATGCCACGATGTTCGCGCTGTGGGGCGCGCGCGTGGAAGCCGGTGAGAAGCTGTTCGAGCCTTCGAACGCCGAAGAAATCGAATTCGTCCGCGCACTCAACGCCTTCCTGAAGCGCAAGCCCGGCTATCTCACGCAGTCGGTGAAGAACATCAAGGGCGTTTCGGAAGAAACCACCACGGGCGTTCACCGCCTTTACCAGATCGCCAAGGACGGCAAGCTGCCTTTCCCAGCGATCAATGTGAACGATTCGGTCACCAAGTCGAAGTTCGATAACCTCTATGGGTGCAAGGAATCGCTGGTCGACGCGATCCGTCGCGCCACCGACGTGATGCTGGCTGGCAAGGTTGCCTGCGTGGCTGGCTTTGGCGACGTGGGCAAGGGTTCGGCCGCATCGCTGCGCCAGGGCGGCGCGCGCGTGATGGTCACTGAAGTCGATCCGATCTGCGCATTGCAGGCGGCGATGGAAGGCTATGAAGTCGTCACCATGGAAGAAGCGGTCAAGCGCTGCGACATCTTCGTAACCGCGACCGGCAACGAAGACGTGATCACCGCCGAGCACATGATGGCGATGAAGCCGATGAGCATCGTCTGCAACATTGGCCACTTCGACAGCGAAATCCAGATCTCCGCGCTCGACAACTATAGCTGGACCGAAGTGAAGCCGGGCACCGACCTTGTTCAGTTCCCCGATGGCAAGCAGATCATCATCCTCGCCAAGGGCCGTCTGGTAAACCTGGGCTGCGCCACCGGCCACCCCAGCTTCGTGATGAGCGCGAGCTTCACCAACCAGACGCTCGCCCAGATCGAACTGTTTACCAAGAGCGAGAATTACAAGAACGACGTCTATGTGCTGCCCAAGCACCTCGACGAAAAGGTGGCCGCGCTTCACCTTGAAAAGCTGGGCGTGCAGCTCACGAAGCTCAGCAAGAAGCAGGCTGATTACATCGGCGTGCCGGAAGCTGGTCCGTTCAAGCCGGATCACTACCGCTACTAAGTAGCGGCAATGATCTGTGTCCCCGCAAAGGCGGGGACCTCAGGCGGTTCGAACCAACCGAGCCGGAACACACAGAAGCCCTCGCCAAGTTGCGGGGGCTTTTGTGCATCTAAAGTCATGGTAAAACGCCTGAGGCTCCCGCCTTCGCGGGCGCACGCCATGAAGGATCAGGTGCAACTATTGCGCAGTCAATGGCGGCAAATCCATTCATCGCATTGTAATTGTGTAGCGCACGCCGTAGCGATTGCGCCATGCCGTTGCTCAACCAGACTGCGCTGGTGCTGATCGGACTGCTGCTTGCCACATGGACGGCAGCGGCGGGGTGGATCGTGCTGGATGCCCGCCGCCGCGCGCGCAAGGGTGAAGCGGTTCAGCGACAGGCGCGCAAGCTGGCGCGCATGATCGATGAATCTCCTGCACTTCCTTTGCTGGTCCGTGCCGATGGCCGGATTGAAGGCCCGGCAAGGCTGGCCGGATGGTTCGGCTTCGATGCCATGCCCGGTTATTTGTCCGAACTTGATGCTGAAACACGCGGTTTTGACGAAGTGCAACTGTCGCGCCTCAGTGATGCCGTGCGCAAGGCGCAGAAGACCGGCGCACCATTCCGCATGGCGCTAACGCCCAAAGGCAGCACGCGCAGCCTCGCCGCACATGGGCACTTGGCCGATCCGCAAGTCTCACCCGGTGGATCAGCGCTCGTGTGGTTTTTCGATTTTTCCGAAAGTCAGGAAGAGCTGGTGCGGTTGCGTGAGGAAACGCAAAGCGCCAAGGCCGATTTCGCCGGACTTTCCGGCCTGATTGAGGCTGCACCGCTACCGATGTGGTTCCGCAGCCCGGACTTGAAGCTGCGTCTGGTCAACAGTGCTTACGTAAAGGCCGTTGGTGCACCCAGTGCAGAGGCAGTCATTGCGCAGGGGATCGAACTGGTCGAGCCGATCGAGGGCCTGAGCGCAGCGCAAGTTGCGCAGCAAGCGCAGGCGCGGCGGGTGCCGGTAGAGCGATCGGTGCTGGCAACGGTGAAAGGGCAGCGGCGCGCGGTGCGCGTGATCGACCTGCCGCTGGGCGACGAAGGCATT
>JBEQBV010000310.1:0-3694 GCA_041639635.1 Novosphingobium sp. | reverse complement strand
AAGAGATATCGCAACAATCGACATCGCCCGATCCGATGGCAGAGGCCGCGCCCGATGTTGCGCCGGAATTGGGGGAGGCGCAGCCGGAGCCGGTCGTCGAACCGCAGGCACAGCCTGAACCGCCCCGTTCTGAACCGCAGAGGCCGCTGCCCGCGCCGCCCAAACCGCAACCGGCTCCAGCGCCCAAACCACAACCGGCCCCAGTACCAAAGCCTGCGCCCAAGCCTGTTCCGAAGCCTCAGCCAGCGCCGCCGAAGCCTGCGCCGAAACCCACGGCCAAACCTGCGCCTGCGCCTGCGAAGCCCGCTCCGGCAAAAGCCGCACCCGCAAAAGCCGCTCCTGCCAAGAGTGCTCCTGCCAAGACGGCAACCGCCGAGACCAGCCCGCGCCGCCGCCCCGATGCGCCTGCGGGTGGGAGCCGGATTGGTGACGATTTCCTGAAGGGCATTCCCGGCGCAACCAAGCCCGGTACGGCCAAGACCGCGCCCGCCGCGACCATCGGCCCTGATGTGCGCTCTTCCCTCGCCGGTGCCATCTCGCGCGAGATCAAGCCGCATTGGGCCGCGCCGCAGGGCGTGGATGCAGACAAGCTGGTCACCATTCTTGCATGGGACCTCAACGCTGATGGGACCCTTGCCGGGCGTCCGCGCGTTGTCGATCAGCAGGGTATTACACCTGCGAACGAGGCGCAGGCCAAGCGCCACGCCGAACAGGCGATACGCGCGGTGCAGTTGGCCGCGCCGTTCGAATTGCCCGAAATGTACTATTCCGGTTGGAAGCGCATCACAGCCTTCCGCTTTGACAGGAAGTTGTCACAATGAAGTTGCGTTTGATCGCCCTTGCCGCAGGTTTTGCTTCGGTCCCCGCGCTGGTTGCCGCTCAGCAGGTGGCGACGCCCACATCAGAAGCACAGCCCGCTGACGAAGGTCTGACCGGGTCGGTTTCCGACGAAAACGAATGGCAGGATCTGGGGATCGCTATTCCCGCGTTCCCAACCAATGAGAGCGTTGCGACCGAGGCGACCGGCGGCACCACCGAGGCGCTGGGCAAGAATGTGGCGCGCGTGGTCTTCAACGATCTGAAGAACAATGGGTTGTTCAAGCCGGTCGGCCCCGATCAGTTGCCCGCCGTTGCCTTCCCGCAGGTGGCCTCCCCTACGTTTGATACATGGCGCGGGCGTTCGGCTGAAATGCTGGTGCAGGGCTTCGTGAAGGCCAACCCCGATGGGCGGCTAACGGTCGGCTGCTATCTCTATGACGTGGCGCTGGGCAGCGAACTGGCGCGGCAGGGCTATGTGGTAAAGCCGGAGGAATGGCGGCGCGCGGCGCACAAGTGCGCCGACATGGTCTATTCGCGGCTTTCGGGGGAAAGCCCGTTCTTTGACAGCAAGATCGCCTATATCGCCGAAACCGGGCCGAAGGATCGCCGCCGCAAGCAATTGGCAATCATGGATTCGGATGGCGCCAACCACCGCTTCATTACCAATGGGCAGGCGACCGCGCTGACCCCGCGCTATTCGCCCGATTACAGCAAAATCGTCTATCTCAGCTATCTGAACGGCGCGCCGCGCATCTACGTTTACAACGTCGGCACCGGGCAGCAGACGCTGGTCACTTCCAGCACCAATCCCACCTTCGCGCCGCGCTGGTCGCCCGATGGCAAGTATATTCTCTATTCGATGGCCGTGGCGGGGAATACCGACATCTATCGCGTGCCTGCCACTGGTGGCGCTTCCACCCGCCTGACCGACAGCCCCGGCATCGATGTTGGCGGATCGTACTCGCCCGATGGCAGCAAGATCGTGTTCGAAAGCGATCGGTCCGGCGGGCAGCAGCTCTATGTTATGAACGCCGATGGATCGAACCAGAAGCGCATCAGCTTTTTCGGTGGCCGCGCCGCTACGCCCGAATGGTCCCCACGCGGGGACCAGATTGCCTTCACGCACATGGCGGGCAACTTCAAGATCGCGGTGACCGATCCTGACGGCAAGGGCATGCGCTCGCTCACCGACAGTTGGCAGGATGAAGCCCCCACATGGTCGCCCAATGGCCGCATCGTGCAGTTCTTCCGCACCGAACGCGGCAGCGGCAAGACCGGCATCTGGCAGGTCGACCTGACCGGGCGGAACGAGCGGAAACTGAACACGCCGGTCGATGGTTCTGACCCTGCATGGGGGCCAGTCCTGCCCTGAACGTCAACGCTTGTCATTCCCGCGCGCAGATTGCACGATGCGCGGGTCATTTCTCCCGTCCCTCTCCAAGGAGATTGCCATGAACCGTTCAATCCTTATCGCAGGCGTTGCTGCCACCACGCTCGTTCTGGGGGCCTGCGCTTCCAAGCCCAAGGAACTGCCGCCCCAGCCGGGCACGGCCAGTACGCAGACCACGCAGCCGCCGATGCAACCCACAGGCCCGGTCCCCGGCAGCCAAGCCGATTTCCTCGCCTCGGTGATGTCTGACACCGTGCTGTTCGATCTGGATCGCTACAATATCGATGCGTCCGATCAGGGCATCCTGCAAAGCCAGGCGCAGTGGCTCGCACGCTATCCCAATAAGTCCGTGACCATCGAAGGCCATGCGGACGAGCGTGGCACCCGCGACTATAACCTCGCGCTGGGTGAACGCCGCGCCAACGCTGCCAAGAACTATCTGGTCAGCCTTGGCATCGATCCCTCGCGGATTACGGTGCTCAGCTATGGCAAGGAACGCCCGATTGCGCTGGGTTCGGATGAAGAATCATGGGCGCGCAATCGTCGCGCGGTGACCGTCACGGTCAACTGATCGGCACGATCTTATGTGAAAGGCCCGGCCATCGCTCCGGGCCTTTTTGCATTCCCGTCATCGGGTTCATCTTGACCTTTGCCCCGGCCTTTGGCTTTGCAGTTTCCATGGCGCGTTCAACACGAAAGACTGACTGGGGTTTCCCCCGCTGGCGCGGCTATGGCAGCGCATTTGACGCTGCGCCGGTGCGTTTGTGTGACCGTGCAGGCTGCAACGAAAAGGGCGATTGCCCCGCGCCCAAATCGCCCAACAACCCTGACCGCTGGTATTTCTGCCAGCAGCATGCGGCAGAATACAATCAGGGCTGGAACTACTTCGAAGGGCTGGACAAAGAAGAGGCCGAACAGCGCGAGGCCCAAGAACGGGGCGAAGCGTCGGGCTACAAGCAGGCGTCGTGGGCCGAATGGGGCGGGTCCGGCGATGGCACCCGCAGCCGAGATGAACTGCGTGCGCTGGAAGTCTTGGGGCTTGATCCCGATGCCGATTTCGATGCTGTAAAAAAGGCATGGCGCAGCAAGGCCAAGGAAGTTCATCCCGACGTCCGCCCGGGAGACAAGGCGGCGGCTGAACAGTTCCAGAAGCTGCAAGTGTCCTACGAAGTCCTGCGCGCTGCCGAGGAACGTCGCGAGTGGAAGGGCTGAGGTTCAGCCTTTCGCCAATTCCTCATCCAGCAGTTCACCAACCCGCGCCTCATCGGGAAAGCCTTCGGCAACCCACCGGCTCTCCACCGCGCGCAGCAACCGCGCCACCTCTGGCCCGGCGGTAACGCCCCGCGCCACAATCGCACCGCCTTTAAGCGGGAAAGTCGGCACTTCCCAACCCTCCAGCGCCGCCACAGCCTGCCCCGCCAACAGTAGACGGTCCCTCGCTTCGGTCATGCCCAGCCGATAGGCCAGCGGCCGCGCATCTACATC
>JBEQBV010000309.1:0-3720 GCA_041639635.1 Novosphingobium sp. | reverse complement strand
GTGCCCCAATGCTGCATCGGGTCCTTGTAGAACCCCATTTCGTAGCCCAGCGTTTCGGCATAGAGCGCCCAGCCTTCGATATAGGCGGTATTGCCGCCAAAGCGCTGAAAGTCGGGGAGGGACGTATTCTCTTGCGCAAGGCTGATCTGGAAGTGGTGCCCCGGCGCGCCTTCGTGCAAGTAAAGCGTGGCGATACCGGTCAGGAAGCGGCTTTTCAGGTCATAGGTGTTGAAGAAAAACGTGCCCGGCAGCCGCCCATCAGGAGAGCCTTGCGCATAGCTGCCCCCGGCTTCGAATTTGGCGCGATAGGGCGGGTAAGACTGAATCTGCAGCGGCGTGCGCGGCAGGTTGAGGAAATAGCGCGGGGCCAGTGCATCAACCTTGCGCCCTGCGGCACGATAACCTTCGGCCAGTTCGTTTTCGGTCTTGGGATGATAGCGGGGATCAATGCGGATGTGATCGAAGAATGCTGGCAGCGGTCCGGTAAAACCAAGGTCGGCTTTCACCTGCTCCATCTCACGCTGGATCCGCGCCACTTCCCTCAGGCCCAGATCATGGACGGCGGCAGGCTCCAGATCGAGAGTCGTATTCGCCCGGATCAGCTTGCGATAAAGCGCATCGCCGCCCGGCAAAGCCGATAGACCAACAGTCTGGCGTACGGCTGGGCGATAGTCTTCGGCCAGAAACCGGCGCAAGTTGCGATAGGTCGGATAAAGCGTGCGTAGCGCAACCTCACGCAATTCCCGGCGCAGCCGCACGCGCTCTGCTGGAGCAATTCCTTGAGGAAAACTGCGGGCAGGCGCCATGAAGGGGGACCGGTCCACCGGCTGGGCCAGCAGTCCATCGATTTGCGCAATCATGTTGTCAACGGTCAATCGCGGCGCTGTCAGTCCGCTCGCCATGCCTTCGCGAAAGCGTGCGATTGCCTGATCAAACACGGCTGGCAATGCGCGGTGCCGCGCAATCAGCAGCGCATAGTCTTCGGACGTTTCAAGCGCCACGCCGCTGCCGGGAGAAGAGATTTCCGGATAGGCAACATGAAAGCCACCAAAATGGTTGAACGGCTGCACCTCGGTCAGAGCCATGGCTTCGGGCGTGAGCAGCGCCTGTTCGGCCTGTTTGGCGTCCATCATCACAGCGCGCGAAATGCGGTGGCCTTGGTCCAGCGTGGAAGGATCGATGGCGGCAAGATCCGCCAGAATGCTGCGGTTTGCCTCGCGGCGTTCGAGGGCATGACGCTCGGTAAACAGCATGCGAAACTGTTTCGCCGAAACCCGTTTGCCCTGCTGCATCGCGCCCAGCGGATCGAGCTCAAGGCTCCGCTGGCTTTCCGCAGCAAAAAGGCGGTCAAGCGCAGCATTGGCAGGAACGGCGGATACAGCAGGCACTGCCGGTGTGGCCGCAACGCCTTGTTCCGCATTGCTGCGCTCCTCGCCTGAAGTTGCCACTGGTTGAGCCAGGGCAAGTGCCAGCAGGGCAGGCCCCCATAACCTGCGTGAAATCAATTCCATGGGCGTGCCCGATACCATTTGGTCAGGACATATTTGACACCGCGCACCACAGGCATGCCTGCATGGATCGCATCGGGGTTGGGAGTACCGTCAGGCTTCATGTTGTTCCAGATCAGCAAGGCACCGGGTTGCGGTGGAATGGAGAGATTGATGCGGGTAAAGTCAGTCGTGCCGCCTTCTTCGACAGCATTCAAATAGGCCATAGCAGTCCAGCTACGCTGACCTCCACGTCTTTGTTCCGCTTCCCAAAAATGCTGCGATGGCAAGAAGTGATCGTAGTGCCCCCGGAACTCCTGCCCCGGCATGTAGCGCTGGCCCTGTATTGTTTCTCCGAAAGCCGGGTCGATGCCCAGCAGATCGTCAATCCGGCGCTGCAGCATGATGACAAAGGGATCGTTTGGCGAAACATCGCCGCTATAACTGGTGCGCCCGGTGGCATCGGTGCCTTTGTACGTAGGGGATGGGCGGGCTACGGCATCGACCATGGCCATCAGGCGCATGCATTCGGTTGCGGTGAAGAACTGCGCTACGCCATAGATTTCAAGGCTATCTACCGGAAGACGATATACGCCCGGATCCTGCTCCAGCCGCTGCCGGACAATTTCTCCCACCTGTCGAAGCGCTGATGTGTCTGAAGCATTCGAAGTTTTCTTGCGAAAAATGGCCATTGCGGAACTTTTGTGGGGCAAGCAGCATTGATGCGCAAGACCCGCCATTTAGTCCGAAGTGGACGCTAAACAAAGATTTTCCCAAGCAATTGTTTTAGGCTTCGGTTAACCAATACCGGTATTCGCAAGTGCAAGCGGTCGCCGAACGATCAAGAATGTCTTAGGTATGCGCCAAGGAAGCGCAGTCTATCAGACCTTTATACGGGCTTGTCCCTATTGAGCGTGACCGGTCCGAAGGGAGTTTTGATTGGACGCTTTCTCAGACCTGGAACTGGAAAACCTGAAACTGGCAGTCTCGTTATACACCTTACGCAGGAAGCGCGACGCAGCAGCCGCAAGACGTGGTTTGTTTGGAGAGCCGGGTTGGGACATTTTGCTGGACCTCTATATCGCAGAAGGACGGCGTACCGAAGTTCAGGTGTCCAGTGTCTGCCTTGATGCCGGGGTGCCGTCTACCACGATTCTGCGCTGGATAGCTCGTCTGGAGCAGGAAGGGCTTATATATCGTATTGCAGATAGTGCCGATGCACGCCGCCGCTATGTGCGACTGACGCCCGATGGCCGCACGATGATGCGCGATTTGCTGCGAAGCATGGCGGGCACTATCGCAGGAATGATGCGAGGCTAAAGTAGCGGTTCCCAAGAGTCGGAAACGGAACTTTTGTTTTGCGTAAGAACGCCCCGCCAAGCTTGCTTGGTGGGGCGTTGTTTCTATTCCAAGTATAGTGCCGGATGCTACCAGAAGAAGTTGTTGATCACGTCAACGACTTCGCCCGAGTAGATATCGACCAGCAGCACATCGTCCCAGTATCGCACCCAACGATAAGGGCCATAGGCCGGTGGCAGACGGTATGCCCACGGATCATTGATCCAGTAGTTGTTGCCATAGAACCCGGAGTTCAGGAAAATCCCGACCGACAGGCGGCTGTAACCATACCCACGGAATGGCGAGACATAGCGCGGCAGGCGATAGATGCCCCGGTTCACCGCACGATAGCGGCCCCAGTCATAGCGGTTGTCGCGCCGCCAATCGTTCGACCACCGGCGGTAATCCCCCTGATAGGCATTGCGCGCCCGGTTGCCCTGCCAATTGTTGTCGCGCCAGTTGTTTCCGCGCCAATCATTTCCGCGCCAGTTGTTGCTGCTCCAGTTGTCGCGCCTTCCGTCGTTGCGATCCCGATCCCGGTCGCGGAAATCGCGGTTGCGATCCTGATTGGCCCAGCCGGGATTGCGGTTTTCATTGCGATCCCAGTTCCGATCACCTTCGCGCCGATCCCGATTGCGGTTTTCGGCGGCGCGCCCATCGTTGCCGCGCCAGCCGGGGGTGCCAGCGTTGCGGCCCGGATTGGTGCCGTTCCATTGGCGGCCGTCCCAGCCTCGTTGCGGGGTTGCTTGGGGTGACGAGGGTTGAGCGGTGACCGTGCCACTGACGCCCGGTGCGCCTGATGGGCGCTGCCCGCCGTTCCAGCGTCCACCAGTCCAGCCAGCGCGGCCATCTTCGTTCCGGCTGCTCTCGTTCCAGCTTTGAGAGGAAGGACGCG
>JBEQBV010000308.1:0-3770 GCA_041639635.1 Novosphingobium sp. | reverse complement strand
CAAAGAGATGCGCGTTGAGGCGCCGTCCGACGAGGCGGTAAGGCACTGAGTAGAGTACCCGGTCTATGGCAACCGTGCCGTTGCGGGTGACGTCGACGGTGACCATGGTGAAATCGGTGGTTCGCTTGGCAGGCAGTGCGTTAAGCACCAAGCGTTCGGCATCGATGCGCGCGGCATGGCGCCGGTTCTGCTTGGCGACCTGTGCGTCAACGAACTCGCGCCAGGCCTCGATGCTGACGAAATCGCGGCTGCCCCTCCATACGATCAGCCCAGACAACCGATCCTACCGGCCATCATAGTTGCCGCTCAACCGGCCACCGTAGTTGTCGCCGCGCACTGGCATGTGCCGTAACTTTCCAGCCTTCAGCACCAGAGCAATTGGAGCGAAGCGAATTGGTTAATTGTTAACCAAACCACCTTTGCGTTGAATTAAGTAAATACCGCTATTCGGCAGTCATGCCCAAAGCGCTTTCGCCAACTTCCGGATGGATTTCAACTGTACTGGCCTGCATCAGTAGGGTGGCGCACGGGTTTGCTTCGCTAAGACGCGATCAAAATGGCAACGTGTTGATGATATTTGCCTTTTCGGTGGTGCCACTGCTCGCACTGGTAGGTTCGAGCATCGATATGGGCAGAGCTTATCTGATCGAATCACGTTTGCAGCAGGCATGCGATGCCGGCGTACTTGGGGCGCGAAAAGAACTGGGTGCGATCAGCAACTTCAATGTCGATACCGATGGTGGCACGGTAGCGGTCAAGGGCAACCGGTTTTTCAATGCGAACTTCGGCGACGGAATCTACAATACGTTCGATCGGGACTTTCGGCTGGAAATCGGCGAAGGCAACACGATCAACGGCGTTGCGTCGGTAGTTTTGCCAACTGACATCATGCAGTTCTTTGGCAAGGACCAGATCGACATCTCGGTCACGTGCAAGGCCGAACTGACGGTGCCAAACACTGATATCGTGATGGCACTCGACGTAACGGGATCAATGGCGGAGAGCAATCCGGACGACACCAACCCGCGCATTTCCGTGCTGAAGACCGTGGTAAAGGACTTCTTCGCGACGATGGAGGCCACCCGTCAGCCAGAAAGCCGCATACGCTTCGGCTTTGTGCCCTATTCGACCAACGTGAATGTCGGTGCACTGCTGAGGGATGAATGGGTGGTGCCGCAGTGGTCCTACCCATCCCGCACGCTGATCGGGGCGAAGAATACAGGTGGAACTTATAGCTATTTCAGCGCGGTTTCACCCGTGTCGGGGAATACAAGCACTTCGCGCAGCACATTTCCAGCCACGATTGGCGCAGGTGGTGCGCTGGTATGTAACCAACCTGCCAATACGATGACGCTAAACACTGTGCTGGAATCTACGACAACAGAGGCCGTAACCGAGCCTGCCGGTACGCGCACGATCAGCAAATACTTGCGCACCCGCAATGGCAATACCTATTCGGTCAGTCTTTCCGGCAACAATTGCACGCTCACGACGACGACCTATAACAACTACGTCGACACCTATCGTTACATCACCGAACCGACTGTGGGGACCGGCACATCGTGGCAGTACAAGGATGTCAGCCGCGATACGGCGGGCTGGCGAACGGCTTCGAACGGCTGCATCGAGGAGCGTTCCACCTACGAGATCGACGATTTCGACAACGTCGATCTTGGCCGCGCGATTGACCTCGACATAGATCGGGTACCAACCTTCGGTGATCCCGATACGCAATGGCGGCCCATGTACCCGTCCATGATCTATGAGCGGGCTCGCCTGTGGAACGGCACCGGCAACTTTACGACGGCGACCGTTGTCACCAACGATGAATATCTTGCGCCGGGCGTAGCAGGGTTCGCCGCCTGCCCCGCTGCTGCACGCAAGCTGCAGGTCTGGAACCAGAGCGACTTTGACGCTTACATCGACGGCCTCGTCGCTGCTGGTAGCACTTATCACGACATAGGGATGATCTGGGCCGCACGCCTCCTTTCACCCACCGGCTTGTTCGCGGCTGAAAATGCGGATGCTTCGCCAAAGAAGCGGACGACGCGGCATCTGATCTTCCTGACCGATGGGCAGACATCATCACTCGACATCAGCTATTCCTCTTATGGAGTAGAACCGATCGCGCAGCGCCGATGGAGCCCAACATCAGCAATGACCCTTACAGAGACGATCGAGAAACGTTTTTCCTTTGCGTGCGAGCAGGCAAAGAAGAAGAACATGAAGGTCTGGTTCATTGCTTTTGGCACCGAACTGAACCCGGTCATGACCAACTGCGCAGGCGAAGGCTATTACTTCAAGGCTGGTAATGCTGCCGAGCTTGATCAGGCTTTCAAGAAAATCGCCAAATCGATTGGCGATCTCAGGTTGTCGCTATGAACACCCAGAAAGGCGCATCATCGCTGCACAAGGCCAACGATGGTGTGGCGGCCGTTGAATTCGCGCTGGTGGCCCCCTTACTGGCGCTGGTCCTGATGGGTCTGTTCGATCTGGGTTACACGGTTTACGCCAACACGATGCTGCAAGGGGCAATGCAGCGCGCCGCACGCGCTGCGACGGTGGAGGGCGCAGCGAACCTTCTGACGAAGATCGACAAGCGCGTGGAAACCGAAGTCAAGCGCGTGGTTCCCGACGCGCAGATGACATTCTCACGCAAAGCCTATGCAAACTTTTCGGACGTCAACACGCCGGAGGATTTTAGCGACGCGAACACCAATGGCATCTGCGATGATGGCGAAGCGTTCGAGGATGCCAACGGTAACGGCACCTGGGATCAGGATCGTGGTGCAGCCGGACTCGGCGGAGCACGCGATGCGGTGCTCTACACAGTATCAATGACATACACGCGCAAGTTTCCGATGGCCTCGCTGCTGGGGATGTCTGAAACGGTGACCAATCGAGCCGTCACTGTGCTGCGCAATCAGCCCTACGACCTGCAGAAAAGTGTCGCCAAGGTGGGGAACTGCTCGTGAGAAAGCTGATGGCGCGCCTGGCGCGGGAGACATCGGGACTGGCTGCGGTGGAAATGGCGCTGGGGCTGCCTGTAATTCTGATGCTCGGCTTATGGGGCGCAGAGCTTGGCAATCTGGCGATAACGCACATGCGGATCAGCCAATTGGCCACGCAGCTGGCCGATAACGGGTCGCGCATTGGTGATGTGTCGCTGCTGGAAAAACTCAGCATTTACGAGAGCGATATCAACGATATCCTCAAAGGGACAGAAATCCAGTCCGGCAAGCTTGACTTGTTCGAGCATGGCCGCGTGGTGATCAGCAGTCTGGAGGTTGTCCCGGGCACCACGGACCGACAATACATCCACTGGCAACGGTGCAAGGGCAAGCTGGCGTTTCAATCCAATTATGGCCCGGAAGGCACGGGGCTCGACGGCTCGCTCGTAGGCATGGGGCCACCCGGAGATGAAGTGACCGCAGCCGAAGGCGATGCGGTGATCTTTGTCGAGATTGAATACGCTTATCAGCCGATCATCAGCCAGCGCTGGGTGCCCGACGCAAGAGTGCGGACGATTGCGACTTTCAATGTGCGCGATGACCGCGATCTTTCGCAGATTTATCAGCGCAACCCGGCCCTGCCTGATCCGGTGGCACGGTGCACCGTGTTTGACGATGCGGTCTGATGAAAAAAGGGAGCGCCGACAGGATCGGCGCTCCCTTATTTGTTGCCGGGTTGCTTGGCACTTCAGCGATAGCAGACCTGTCGTACGGCGGCGGCGACCTTGGCCGAATTGATCAGGGCCAGCTTTTCGAGGT
>JBEQBV010000307.1:0-3778 GCA_041639635.1 Novosphingobium sp. | reverse complement strand
AGACGCCCATTGCCTTGGCCGAGGTTGCGGCGACCATCACCCGCCTTGCCGCAGCCCATCCCGGCATTCTGGTGGAGCGAAAGCCGCTGGGCATAGCCATGCACTATCGCATGGCCCCGCATCTGGAAGGATGGAGCCGCGTACTGGCCGAAGAGCTGGCGCAAGCCCATGGCCTGCATTTGCAGCCCGGCAAGATGATGATCGAACTGCGCGCGCCCGGTGGCGACAAGGGCAGCGCCGTGGCGCAGTTCCTTGAAACACCAATGTTTGCAGGCACCGTGCCAGTGATGGTGGGTGATGATCTGACCGACGAACCGGGCTTTTCCGCTGCCGCTGCGCATGGCGGCTGGGGCGTGCTGGTGGGGCCGGATCGACCAACCGATGCCCGCTACCGATTGGAGGGCGTGCAGCATGTGCTGGCGTGGCTTGAAGGGGTGCTCGAAGCATGAGCGCTCCTGCCAAACCATCAGCCGGAAATCCTGCCAACCTTGAACTTTGGCCCATCGGCAATTGCCACGTTTCGGCGCTGATCAATGAAGCGGGCCGCCTTGTCTGGGCCTGCGTTCCCCGTGTCGATGGCGATCCGATGTTCAGCGCACTGCTGGGCGGGGAAGCGCCGGAAAGCGGCTTCTGGGACATCGCGCTTGATGGCCAAGACGACGGAGTGTTGCGCACGCAGCAGCGCTATTTGCGCAACACGCCCATCGTTGTCACCCGGCACGAAGACGATCACGGCAATGCCATCGAGGTGATCGACTTCTGCCCGTTCTACAGCCATTCGGGCCGCACTTTTCGCCCCGTGGCCTTTGCCCGCATCGTGCGGCCCATCAGCGGATCACCGCGCATCACCGTGCGGCTTCGCGCCACGCGCGATTGGGGCCGCCCCTCGCCCGGCGTGATCGGCGGCACCAGCCACATCCGCTATCCCGGCCCTGCCATGACCATGCGGCTGACCACCACCGCGCCTGTCGGCATGGTGGCCGAAGAGCGCTCGTTCCGGCTGGAAAAGCCGCTGCACTTCTACCTCGGCCCGGATGAAAGCTTTACCGGCAACATCGCGCGCACGGTGGACGATATGCTGGAGCGCACCTGCACCGAATGGCGGGGCTGGGTGCGTGGCCTTGCCATCCCGCTGGAATGGCAGGACGCGGTGATCCGCGCGGCCATCACGCTGCGGCTGTGCCAGCATGCCGAGACCGGCGCGATTGTGGCCGCGCTGACGACCTCGATCCCCGAACATGCCGGGTCGGAGCGCAACTGGGACTATCGTTACTGCTGGATCCGCGATGCCTATTACACGGTGCAGGCACTGAACCGGCTGGGCGCGTTGGATGTGCTCGAAGGCTACCTCACATATCTGCGCAATATCGTGGATGATGCCAAGGGCGGGCATATCCAGCCGCTTTATGGCGTGCTGGGCGAAGCGCGGCTGGAAGAAGGCTTTGCACCCGATCTTCCCGGCTTTCGCGGCATGGGTCCGGTGCGGGTGGGCAATCAGGCTTATGAGCAGATTCAGCACGATGCCTATGGCCAGATCGTGCTGTCGAGCGCGCAGGCGTTTTTCGACCAGCGCCTGTTCCGTCTGGCCGGGCACGAGGATTTCGAAGCGCTGGAAAGGGTGGGCGAACGCGCTTGGCACAGCCACGATCAGGCCGATGCGGGTCTGTGGGAGCTGCGCACACGGCAATCGGTCCATACCTATTCATCGGCCATGTGCTGGGCCGCGTGTGACCGGCTGGGCAATATCGCCACCACACTGGGCCTGACAGAACGCGCTTCGCTGTGGAACATGCGCGCCGCACGGGTGCGCGAAAAGATCGAAACCGCCGCATGGCGCGAAGAAACGCAGCGGCTTTCCGCCACTTTTGCGGGCGACGATCTGGACGCCAGCGTGCTGCAGTTGCTCGATTTGCGATTCCTGTCGCCCGATGACCCGCGTTTCCTTTCCACCCTCTCGGCCATCGAGGAAGGCCTCCGGCGCGGCTCGCACATGCTGCGCTATGCCACCGAGGATGATTTCGGGCTCCCGCAGACGGCCTTCAATGTCTGCACCTTCTGGCTCATCGAAGCGCTGCACCTGACCGGACGGTCCGATGAAGCGCGCGCCTTGTTCGAGGAAATGCTGATGCGACGCACCAAGTCCGGTCTCCTGTCCGAAGACATCGATCCTGTTACCGGCGAGCTTTGGGGCAACTTCCCCCAGACCTATTCGCTGGTGGGTATCATCAACTGCGCCGGCTTGCTCAGTAAACCGTGGACGTCGATCCGATGAGCCGCCTTATCGTCATATCGAACCGCGTCAGTGCGGGCGGCGGCGCGCAGGGCGGGCTGGCGGTGGCGCTTTCGGCTGCGCTGCGCGCCAATGGCGGCATCTGGTTCGGCTGGTCGGGCCAGGTCACCGAACAGTTCACCGGCCACATCAATTTCCAACGCACCGATGGCGTGGCCACCGCCACCGTCGATCTGGAAGAACAGGACGTTGATGAGTATTACAACGGCTATGCTAACCGCACACTGTGGCCGCTGTTCCATTACCGCATAGACCTTGCCGAATACGAGCGCAGCTTTGCCGGAGGGTACGAGCGCGCCAATGCCCGCTTTGCCGACACCGTGCTACCGCTGATCGAGCGGGACGATGTGGTATGGGTGCAGGATTACCACATGATCCCGCTGGGCCGCGAACTGCGCAACCGGGGAGTGCGTAACCGCATCGGCTTTTTCCTGCACATCCCCTGGCCCCCGCGCCGCCTGCTTGCCACCCTGCCCGATGCCGCCGCCCTCGTCGAAACGCTGTTCGCCTATGACGTAATCGGGTTCCACACGCGCGAATGGCTCGATTCCTTTGTCGATTTCGTGAAGGCAGAGATGGGCGCGACGGTGGTGGATGGCGTGGCCTATTGCAATGGCCGGTCGGTCCGCCTTGTCGCCTGCCCAATCGGCATCGATACGCGCGCCTTTGAAGACATGGCCCGCAGCAATGCCGCGCGGCGAACTTATGAGAAAATCCGCGCCAGCCTTGTTGGCCGCACGCTGATCGTCGGGGTGGACCGGCTCGATTATTCCAAGGGGTTGGAAGAGCGCTTTCTGGGCTACGAACGCTTTCTTGAAGAGCATCCCGAAGAGCGCAACAGTCTGGTCCTGTTGCAGATCGCACCGCCATCACGCGGGGAAGTGACCAGCTACCAGCGCATCCGCACGACGCTGGAAGGGCTGGCGGGCCGCATCAATGGCGCCCATGCCGAACTGGACTGGGTACCGATCCGCTATGTCAACCAAGGCTATCCGCGCGATGTGCTGGCAGGCGTCTATCGCGCTGCGCGGATCGGGCTGGTCACTCCGTTGCGTGATGGCATGAACCTTGTCGCCAAGGAATATGTGGCGGCGCAGGACCCGGACGATCCCGGCGTGCTGATCCTGTCGCGCTTTGCTGGCGCGGCAGAACAGATGCCGCAAGCGCTGCTGGTCAACCCCTACAGCGCCGAAGAACTTTCCGACGCGCTGCAACGCGCGCGCAGCATGTCGCTGGTGGAGCGCAAGACCCGCTGGGATGCGATGATCCGCAACGTGCGCGAACAGGACGTGATGTGGTGGCTCGATACCTTCCGAAGCTGCCTTGAATCCGCCGAACCGCCCCCGCGCCCGGATGAAAACGCGGATGAAAACGCTGATGAAAACAGGGCGGAAGAAGAAGAGAACGTCGTCCAACTGAACCAGACCGCAGCCTGAAGCGGGCGGTACCGGGGGTTGCACTGGGGGTAGCACCGGCGGCCTGAACGTC
>JBEQBV010000306.1:0-3788 GCA_041639635.1 Novosphingobium sp. | reverse complement strand
AAACTTGGGCCACATGCCCTGAACCAGCCCGATGCGGCTTTCCGAAGGGCCACCGGCCTGCCGTTCATACATCCAGTAATTGCGCATCACGATGGCCACATAACCGCGCGTTTCCCAATAGGGAATCGATTCCATCCACAGCAGCGGATCGGTGCCGCCGCGAATCTCGGTGTTCCAGCGGCTGATCGGCAAAGGCCCGGCGTTATAGGCGGCCATGACTTTGGGCAGTAGGCCCTGCGTGGCATCGCTATCGCGCAAATGCTGCAAGTATTGCTGGCCGAAGGCGAGGTTGATGTCGGGCAGATCAAGCTGCGTATCGCGCCCGGCCATGGCGGGCTCCACTTTGGCCATATCGCGCGCAGTGCCCGGGCGCAGTTGCATCAGGCCCTTGGCACCTGCCGGGCTGACCACCGACGTGCGGAAGTTTGATTCCTGCAAGGAATGCGCAAAGAGCAGCGCGGGATCGACTTTCCAGCCCGTTGCAGGCGTCCACTTTGGCGCGGGGAAGCGCGCGGCTTCATCGGGCCGGGCACCGGCTGGCGCATTGTAGGCCATCCACAATTGCGTGGAGGGAAGGCCCAGATCGCGGGCGAGGCGCGAGAGCGGGGCGTATTGGCCGGGTTCCCCAATGCGGGCCTGATGGCGCAGCACTTCATCGGCGAGGCCGTCCTTGCCGATTTCCGCCAATTGCACGGCGGTGCGAATATTCGGCACATCGCGCAGCGCCTGCCAATCATTGGCCGAAAAATCAGGCGCGCCAGCGACTTGTGCATCGCGCAGGCCCAGCGCTTCGGCAGCCATCATGCCATAGAGCGTATCGCGATAGCGCGCCGCTTGGCGCAGCGCGGCAGAGACTTTTTCAGGCTTGCGGCAGCGCGTCCATGCGCGGCTGGCCCAATAGTGCGCCGAGGATGCCAGTTCATCGTTATGGGCCGATCCTGCCACCTTTTCAAAGGCATCGGCGGCGGCAAGGCAATCGCCCAAGCGCCAGCTGGCAAGGCCTGCTGTCCAATAGGCTTCGGAAATCCACGGGCCTGAGCCTTCTGCAGCAGTCAGCGAAATAGCGCGCGCGGTGGCATCATCGTTTTCGATGTAGAATGCCCAGCCGACCTTTTGCCGCCATTCGGCACGGGCATCGGAAGACAGTGTGGCATCGACGCCATCAAGCAAAACACGTGCGCCAACCGGATCGTCGAACTTGATCCGCTCCTGAATGGCAGCAGCCACGCTGGCGGGCATCGTGCCATCATCAATAGAGCGGGGGCGAATGCGCTTTGACACGGTGGGCAGCGAAACAAGCCGCTGGGCCTGTGGCAGCAAGGGTAGCTCGCTGGCCCCGCGTTTCAGCGCGAGGCGGCCAAGCTGTTCGGCCCAGGGCAGGTCTGGCGCTTTGGTAAGCACTTCGGTGATCGGTGCGAGTTCCGCCTTGGGCGAGGTGGCGGCCAGCATATACTGCGCGCGGGCCACGGCATGCAGCGGGCCATCGCTGCGCTGGGCAAGCAGCGCCTGCACTTTGGCCCAGTCCTGCTGATCAATCGCGGAGAACAGGCTTTTGTAATATCCGCGATCATCGGCGCTGAGCAAGGTGGGCACGGCGGTGCGGGCAGCGCGGCCGCGGAAGTAATCGACCGCGGCGCTGTTGGCCTGCGCCGGGGCCGCTGAAAACACGACTGGCACGCTGGCCAGCGCGATCAATCCAATTCTGGTGACTCGAGCGATTTTCAAAACGTTTCGGTCCCCGTCCATTCGAGCCATCTGCTCCACAAGCGTTCCTTGAGAGCAGGGCGTGCCAGCATCGCTTCCAAATCCCATGAAGGAAGCGCGGCAAGTGGTGACCCGTCTTGATTAATTGCGCGTAAACTTTGAGCCTTATTCGTTGGATCGTGGCCAAGAAGCGCTGAAATGCCGGAATTGCCCAGGATCAGTAATCGCCGGGGCGCGGCAAGCGTGATGTGGTGCATTAACACTTCGCCAAGCCCGGCCTGATGGAACTGCGCCCAATCAGGCATGGGCACATGGGCAGGCAGGGCTGAGGCGATGTAGGTTTCCGCGCGGGATTGCCCGACTGCTGCCAGCAGCGCATCGAGCAAGCGTCCGGCGCGGCCATCCAGAATGGTATCCTTGTCATCGGCGGAGGGCATCGGCACCAGGACCATGAGGGCCGCGCTGGCCGGGCCTTGCGGCGCAAACCGGCGTAGGCCGGCAGGTGCCAATTGTGCTTCTGCCAGCCACCATGGCGCGAAAGCCTCCAGCGTTTGTGGCCATGCGGTGCGGTCAAGCTGAGGGGGCGCAGCGGGTGATTCGCTGGCGGCTCTGGCAAGCTCACGCCGGGGCGGCAAAGAGGCGGATGGGCCAGTTTCGGGGGCAGAAGCGGTTTGCGCGGCCAGCCAATCAACCGGTTCATCGACGAAGGCATGGTCGATCCCGGCATCCTGCCACCATTCCAGCGCTGCCGTAACGGCAGCACGCCAATCGGCAGTTTGCGGGTTAGCGGTATCGGGCAACCTGTGCTTCCTCCCAGTCCAATTTGCGGTCTTGACCTTGCCGGTGGCCTCTTTCAAGGCTCAAACGGAATTCAAGTGCGCAATTAGCAAATAGTCGGGAGTTATCGAGGCATGAGCGAACGGGAATCGATGCCGTATGACGTCGTCATCGTTGGCGGCGGGCCAGCAGGTCTTGCCGCTTCGATCCGGCTGAAGCAGGCAAACCCGGAAATCTCGGTCTGCATCCTTGAGAAGGGATCGGAGATCGGCGCGCACATCCTTTCAGGCGCAGTGGTCGATCCCAAGGCGCTGGACGAGCTCCTGCCCGAATGGCGGACGCAGGGCTGCCCGATGGCCGAGGTGCCGGTGACCGACAACTGGCACTGGGTGCTGTCCAAGACCGGAAAGATGGGCATTCCGCACTGGCCGATGCCTCCGTTCCTGTCGAATGATGGCAATTACACCGGTTCGTTGGGCAATCTGTGCCGCTGGATGGCCGATCAGGCGACGGAACTGGGCGTGGAGATTTTTCCCGGCTTCCCGGCCGCCGAAGTGCTGTTTGATGAAAGCGGCGCAGTGATGGGCGTTGCCACCGGCGACATGGGTGTGGGCAAGGATGGCGAGAAAAAGCCCGATTACCAGCCCGGCATGGAACTGCACGGCAAGTACACGCTGTTTGCCGAAGGCGCGCGCGGGCACCTGACCAAGCGGCTGAAGGCGCACTTTGATCTTGAGCGCGATTGCCAGCCGCAGGTCTATGGCATCGGCATCAAGGAATTGTGGGACATCGATCCCGACAAGCACGTGCCGGGCCGCGTGATCCACACGCAAGGATGGCCGCTTTCGGAAAGCAATTCGTGGGGCGGCGGGTTCCTGTATCATCAGGCAAACAACCAGGTGGCGCTGGGCTTTGTCACGGCGCTCGATTACGCCAACCCTTATGTCTACCCGTTCGAGGAGTTCCAGCGCTGGAAGCAGCACCCGGAAATCCGCGCGATTCTGGAAGGTGGGCGGCGCGTGTCCTATGGCGCGCGGGCGATCAATGAAGGCGGCTGGCAATCGGTGCCGCGCCTTTCCTTCCCCGGTGGCGCGTTGATCGGTTGCTCGGCCGGCTTCGTCAACGTGCCGCGCATCAAGGGCAGCCATACCGCGATGAAAAGCGGGATGCTGGCCGCCGATGCGATCGTGGCGGCAATTGCTGCGGGCCGCGAGAAGGACGACATGGTGGAATATGACACCGCCGTCCGCGAAAGCTGGATCGCCAAGGAACTGAAGAAGGTGCAGAATGCGCAGCCGCTGGTCGCC
>JBEQBV010000305.1:0-3802 GCA_041639635.1 Novosphingobium sp. | reverse complement strand
TCGTGTTCATCGTGCTGCTGCTTTCGGGGCTCAGCTTCCTTGGCCTTGGCCTGCAGCCGCCCGACGCCGATCTGGGATCGCTGGTGCGCGAGAATACCTCCGGGCTTGCCGAGGGCGCGCTGGCGATCATTGCGCCGGCTGCTGCGATTGCGAGCCTGACAGTGGGCGTGAACCTGCTGATCGATGCCGCCACGCAGGGGAAGGCCGAATGACCATGCCTCCCCATGTCGACGTGCGCGGCCTGTGCGTCACGGTGCGAACGCCCGATGGATCGCCCTTGCGCATTGTCGATGACGTGTCCTTTGCCATTCCGCGTGGCGAAGTGTTGGCGCTGATCGGGGAATCGGGTTCGGGCAAGACGACGATTGCCTTGTCGCTGATGGGCTATGCCAGGGGCGGGGCAAGGATCTCGGGCCAGATCACGGTTGGCGAGGCCACGCTTGATGGCGCTGGCGACAAAGGCCTGGCAGCGCAGCGCGGCCACCGCATCACCTACGTGGCGCAGAGCGCTGCTGCCGCGTTCAATCCGTCGCGCCGGGTGATCGAGCAGGTGATCGAGCCTGCGCTGATCCACGGCACGGCAACGGACGCTCAGGCACGGGCGCGTGCGGTCGAGCTCTTCGCGGCTCTTGCGCTGCCCAATCCGCAGGCCATCGGCAGCCGTTATCCGCACGAGCTTTCGGGCGGGCAGTTGCAGCGCCTGATGGCGGCGATGGCGCTGATCACGCGGCCAGACCTGGTGATCTTCGACGAGCCGACCACGGCGCTGGACGTGACGACGCAGGTGGAAGTGCTGCAGGCCTTCCGCAAGGTGGTGCGCGAACAGGGCGCGACCGGGGTTTACGTTTCGCACGACCTGGCAGTGGTCGCGCAGATGGCGGACCGGGTGCTTGTGCTCAATCGCGGCACCGTGCGCGAACAGAACACCGTGCAAGCGGTGCTTGAAACGCCCGCAGACGATTATACCCGCACGCTGCTGGCTGCCGCACAGCCGGTGCTGAAGACGATTGTTCCGGTTGCCGTCAAAGCCCCACCGCTGCTTTCGGTCAGCGGGATCCATGCAGGATACGGGTCGATCGACCGGCAGGGACGGCCAGCGCACCCGGTGTTGAGCGACGTCAGCCTGACAGTGCCTCGCGGGGGTGCTGTCGGGGTCATCGGAGAATCCGGTTCGGGCAAATCGACCGTTGCGCGGGTTGTAGCGGGCCTTCTGGCGCCAACGGCCGGCGAGGTCGTGCTCGACGGCCAGCCCTTGGCTGCCTCGCTGGGCGGGCGCACGCGCGAGGAACTGCGCCGTATCCAGATCGTTTTCCAGAATGCCGACGTGGCGCTGAATCCGGCCCACAGCGTCGGCGACATCCTCGGTCGGGTCCTGCGCTTCTATCATGGCATGAGCGGCAGGGCAGCCACTGCGCGCGTGGCCGAACTTCTTGACCTGATCCGGCTGCCATCTGCGGTAGCGGGACGACGCTGCGATGAACTTTCCGGCGGGCAGAAGCAGCGCGTTAACCTTGCCCGGGCGCTGGCTGCAAATCCTGATGTGATCCTGTGCGACGAGGTAACCTCGGCACTGGACACGGTGGTGCGTGAGGCGATCCTCGAGCTGCTGGCCGAATTGCGGCGCGATCTGGGCGTGGCCTACCTGTTCATCAGCCACGACATCGCGACGGTGAAGGCCCTGTGTGACGAGATCGTGGTGCTCTACAAGGGCACGCGCGTGGAAAGCGGGCAGAGCGGGACCTACAACGCCCCGCCCTATCACCCCTATACCGACCTGCTCATTTCTTCGGTTCCTGAACTGCGCACGGACTGGCTTTCCGGCGTTGGGCAGAAGGCCACGCCGCAGTTGGGCGCGGTTACGGACGATGCAGGGCTTTGCCGGTTCCTGCCGCGCTGCCCCGTGGCGATCGCGGGCCGCTGCGATACCAGCCCGCCGCCGCTGCGCCTGATGGATGCGGGCAACGCCGTGCTGTGCCACCGGACCGAAGCCGAGCTGGCCCACTGACCATTCGACACAACAGGAACACGATGTGAAGTTCATATCCGAAGAAGAATCTGCAGCGCTCGTCACGCACGAAATGGCCTTTGCCGCCGCGCGTGAGGCGCTGTGCGCGGTGGTCGAGGATGCCGTGCTGTTCCCCGCCGTGCTGGCGCATGGCACTGCGCCGACCAACCGCTTTTCGATCAAGTCGGCTTCGACCGGGAGTTTCGCCGGGCTGAAGGTCGGCTCGTTCTGGCCAGGCAATCCCGACATGGGGCTGCCCCGGCACAACTCCGTGATACTGCTGTTAGATCAGCGCATCGGCCGGGTCGAGTGGGTGATCGAGGCAGGCAAGGTCAATGCCTATCGCACGGCCGCCGCAGATGCGGTTGCCGCTGATGTGCTGGCGCGGCCTGACGCTTCGGTGCTGGCGGTGTTTGGTGCCGGCAATCAGGCGTTGTTCGAATGCCTTGCCATTTCGCGCATCCGCCCGATCACGCAAATCCTGGTCGTGGCACGGCACGAAGCGAAGGGGCGCAGTTTCGTCGAGGCGCTGCAGGCCGAAGGGCTTGAAGCCGCTGAGGCCGACGCGAAGGACGCTTGCGAGCGGGCCGACATCATCGTGACGGCGACGCCAGCGCGTGCGGCGCTGTTTGAAGCGGATTGGGTCCGCCCCGGTACGCACGTTGCCAGCATGGGATCGGACGCGGCGGGCAAGCAGGAACTGCCGCCGGCACTGTTCGACCGCGCTGCGCTGTTCTGCGACCATCCGGCGCAGGCGGTGGTGATGGGCGACCTCCAGCACTTTACCGGCGATCGCAGCCGGGTCACGGCGATCGGTGATGTGTTGCTGGGCCGGGCCGAAGGCCGCATTTCGCCTGACCAGATAACGGTTTTCGACAGCTCGGGCATTGCCCTTCAGGACCTGACGATTGCTCGCAGCCTGATTACCGCATGGGAAAGAGAAAACGCATGACGACTTTGCAAGCCGGGCAGACCGCAGTTGGTGCGGTTGTGGACATTCGCGCCTATGCGCCGGTGGCCAAGCCTGCGACCGACTGGCTTGAAGGCCGTGCCGCTCCAGCCTTTGCCGACGAAAAGGCAGCAGTTTCAGCCTTTGCGCTGCGGGGGAAGGGGCAGGTTTCTGCTCTCCCGACTGACGAGTTTGTCTTGTTGCTGAAAGGCAGGCTGGACATTGCGGCGGAGGACGCGACGCTGGCATTGGGCGCTGATGATTGCTGTGCGCTGCCGTTTGGCTGCAGCTTTTCCTGGACGGCGTCGGACGATCTGCTGGCTGTGGTCTATTCGGCACCAACCGACCGTGCAGGGAACCGGACCACGCCGGTCATGATCGACAAGAACGCGCCGCTCAATCCCTCGAGCCCGCCTGCGAACGAAAACCTGCTGGGGGAAGTGCCGATCTGTCGCGGTTTCTCCGACTACGTTTCGGCCAATGCCGAATTCTGTGCCGGGACGTGGGATTCCACCCCCTATCATCGCCGCCAGATCCCCTACCGCCAAGTGGAGCTGATGCTGTTGATGGCAGGGGCGGTAACCTTCACCGATGGGAACGGCAGCGTGTCGTTCACGCAAGGCGATGTGTGCATGTTCGTGCGCGGTGACGGTTGCGCCTGGTTGAGCGAGGAATACGTGAAAAAGGTCTTCGCGACGCAACGCCCGCTTGGCTGATTACAGAGTTTGCGGGCGCGGCATATTATTCCGCGCCCGGCAGCATCTAGCGCAGGACCGTGGCGAAGATTTTCGGCTTTCGGAACAATTTGCCAGCGCAAATCCGCTTTAACCTTGGCCACTGCGCCGTAA
>JBEQBV010000304.1:0-3830 GCA_041639635.1 Novosphingobium sp. | reverse complement strand
CGGCATTTTCCTGAATAGGTTTACAGTGTTTACACAGTCCTGAGAGAAAACGGTCGGGGGCCTATAGCGAGTGCATCATCACTGCCTGAGGTCCACGCTTGCGCGGGGATGCACCAAGGCCGTTTGGCGCGAAGCGGCGCGTTTCTCCATGACCGGGATCAATTTCATTCCAACCGCCTACTCCCCCTGATCAATGTAGGAAAGCCAACCTTGCGGGCAGGGCTGCGCCGTCCTAGCTATGGGCCATGGCTGATCCGTATTCGACATTGGGTGTTCCCCGCAGCGCGAGCGAGAAGGACATCAAGTCTGCCTATCGCAAGCTGGCCAAGGAGCTGCACCCGGACAAGAACAAGGACAACCCGAAAGCCACGGAGCGTTTCTCCGAGGTTACCCGCGCCTATGATCTGCTTTCGGACAAGGACAAGCGCGCGAAGTTTGACCGGGGGGAAATCGACGCCGATGGCAACCCGATGGGAGGCTTTGGTGGTGGTTTCGGGGGCGGCGGCGGCGGTTTTCGCGGTAACCAGGGCGGCTTCCGCCACGATGGCGGATTCGAAGGCGGCTTTGGCGGCGCGGCCGAAGGCATAGACATCGGCGATATATTCGAAGGTCTGTTTGGCGGTCGTGGCGGAATGGGCGGCGCACCGGGGGGCAGGCGCGGCCCGCCACCCAAGGGCGCCAATGTCAGCTACCGGCTGAAAGTGTCGTTCGAAGATGCGGCACGGCGGGCCAATCAGCGCATTACCCTGTCCGACGGAAAGACCATCGACCTCAAGCTTCCTGCAGGTATCGAAAACGGCCAGCAGATGCGCCTGCCCGGCAAGGGCGAGCCCGGCCCCGGCGGCAATGGCGATGCCATCGTGACCATCGAGATCGGTGCCCACGCTTTTTACGAACGCGATGGCGACAACATCCGGCTCGATCTGCCGATCAGCCTTTCAGAAGCTGTTCACGGCGGCAAAGTGAAAGTCCCCACTGTTGATGGTCCGGTCATGCTCACAGTTGCGCCGGGCAGTTCCAGCGGCCGGACCCTGCGCCTGAAAGAGCGTGGCTTTTCGCGCAAGGATGGCACGCGCGGTGATCAACTGGTAACGTTGCAGATCGATCTTCCAGCGGAAGATCTGGACCTTAAAGCCCGCCTCGATGGTTGGGAGGATATGCGAAATCTGCGAAGCAAACTTGGTGTATAAGTGACCGCGCCCGGCCAGCCATTGCCGGGGGATGAGCCGGGCGACGCCTTGCCGGCCCTTTATATGCCCAACCTGTCGCCCGAAGCACGGCGGCGTGATGCGATACGCTGGCGCAAGGGCAAGCGCGGCGCGCAAGACCGGACAGGTGCTGACAGCGGCTCGCGGATCAACCGGCTGCGGACCAGCCGGGTCTGGGTGGTGATCAAGCGCGTGTGGTTTGGCGTGTTCAACGATGGTTCGATCCATGCGGGCAATCTTGCCTATATGATCGTGATCGCGCTGTTTCCCTTCTTCATCGCCAGCGCAGCAATGTTTTCCCTGATCGGAGAAGCCAGCCAGCGAGCCGCAGCGATTGACGCGGTGCTGATTGCGATGCCCCCCATGGTTGCCGCGACAATCGAACCAGTCGCACGCAGCGTGATCGAGGCGCGCAGTGGCTGGCTGCTGTGGATCGGCGGTCTGGTGGGCCTGTGGACCGTGGGCAGTCTGGTAGAAACGATTCGCGACATTCTGCGCCGCGCCTATGGCACGCAGTGGGAACATGCCTTTTGGCGATACCGGTTGGCATCGACCGGAATCATCATTGGATCGGTCTTGCTGATCTTGCTGGCGATTTTTGCGCAAGTGATCATCGGTACGGCGCAAGAGGTTATTCAGGCGTTCCTGCCGGAATTTGGCAATCTCGTCACCCGATTGGCGCTGTCGCGCTTTATTCCGGCGTTTGTGCTTTATGGCGCGCTATGGCTGCTGTTCATTTCGCTGACGCCCGGGGCCTATCGCGGGCGCAGCTATCCCAAATGGCCCGGTGCGCTGTTTGTGACGGTATGGTGGATCGGGGTTACCACGGTACTTCCCAGCCTGTTGCGGACCTTTTTCTCCTATGACCTCACCTATGGCAGCCTAGCCGGGATCATGATCGCCCTTTTCTTTTTCTGGCTGGTGGGCTTAGGGATGGTGGTAGGAGCCGAACTCAACGCCGCGCTTGCCGAAACGCCGGAAGAACGCGACATGCTGGGACAAGCAGACAATCGAGCGCGCGCCACCAGGGCAAGCGCCGGGAACGACACTAGAAGCGAGAACACAGACGCATGACCGGACTTATGCAAGGCAAGCGCGGACTGATCATGGGCCTGGCCAATGACAAGTCGCTGGCCTGGGGCATCGCCAAGAAGCTGCACGAACACGGCGCTGAACTGGCCTTCTCCTATCAGGGTGAGGCACTGGAAAAGCGCGTGCGTCCACTGGCAGCCAGCCTTGGCAGCGATTTCCTGATCGAATGCGACGTGTCCGACATGGATGCGTTGGACCAGACGTTCGAAACTTTGAAGGCGCGCTGGCCGACCATCGATTTCATCGTTCACGCCATCGGCTATTCCGACAAGACCCAGTTGCGCGGCAAGTTCTATGACACCACGCTCGACAACTTCCTGATGACGATGAACATTTCGGCCTACAGCCTTGTCGCCGTGACCAAGCGCGCGATGGAGATGATGACCGAAGGCGGGTCCATCCTGACGCTGACCTATTACGGCGCGGAAAAGGTGGTGCCGCACTATAACGTGATGGGCGTGGCCAAGGCCGCTTTGGAAGCCAGCGTCAAATATCTGGCCAACGATTGCGGCCCGGCGGGTATTCGCGTCAATGCCATTTCAGCAGGCCCGATCAAGACGCTGGCCGCCAGCGGCATCGGCGATTTCCGCTACATCCTGAAGTGGAACGAGCTGAACAGCCCGCTGCGCCGCAATGTGACGATCGAAGATGTGGGTGGCGCGGGGCTCTATCTGCTGTCCGATCTGGCATCGGGTGTGACCGGTGAGACGCACCATGTGGATGCGGGCTATCATACCGTGGGCATGAAGCAGGAAGACGCGCCGGATATTGCGCTGGGGTGAGCTGAACCATCCTTCGACAGGCTCAGGATGAGCGGAGTTCTGGGGGTTCATCTCCCCACATTCCCCGCTCGCCCTGAGCCTGTCGAAGGGCGTTAAGGCTGCGGAGCCGTGGCGGGCACAGGCACGCCATCGCGTTCGCGCTTCAACCTTGCCTCATATTCGCGCTCGATCTGTTCGACACGGGCCTGTTCGGCAGCGGCATCGGCGTCAATCGTGCTGAGGCGCTTTTCGCGTTCTTCCTCGATCATCTGGCCGAACTGCACGTCTGGTCCGTTCTTCCTTTCGGCATAGGCGCGGTCGATCAGGCGGGTGAGGCAGCCCGTGGCCCCGCCGCCGCCAACTGCCGAGCACGAATTGGTGCCGAAATTGCCAACAGTTTCGTAGGCCCGCACCCGATCGGTCCAAGCGCGGTTGCCGGGAGCACCGGGGTTGTCCCGAAACGGCTTGGGAATACGAAAACGCTCTTCCTCGTCCTTGCGCGCGCAGACGGTGATCGTGTTGCCATCGGATTTGGGGCAAGGGTCATCGCCATAGACGATCAGCTGGTTCACCCGCTCACCCGAAGGATCGACCAGGTTCTGATCTTGCGCCAAAGCTGGAGCGGCAAGCGCGCTGGAGAGCAGCAGGGCGGCAGGAATCAGGCGCTTCATCTTGTATCTCCGGTCAGGCTCTGCCCCGATATAGGGCGTGCGCGCTGTGAATGGTAGATGAAGGACCGGAGCGTTCGACAGTTCCCTGCCTGCGTTCA
>JBEQBV010000303.1:0-3834 GCA_041639635.1 Novosphingobium sp. | reverse complement strand
GTCACGCAGGCGCTGGGCGATGTGATCCATGCGGTGATCACGCTGAACGAGCCCAATATCCTGCGCATCCTCAAGCCGATGCTGCCGCCGAAAGTCTGGGAAATCCAGAAGCTGACCAACGATACCGCCGCGCGGCGGCTTGGCGTGGAGAAGTTCGTCTGCGCCAACGTGGCCGGGATCGATGATCTGCCCGCGCTCCAGCAGGGGCTGCTCGCAGCTCATGCCGCTGCGCGCAAGGCGATCAAGGCAGAGCGCGCCGTATTGCCTGTTGGCGTATCGCTTGCCATGCTGGATGATCAGGCTTTTGGCCGCAATTCCATCCGCGACAGCATCCGCCGCGAACTTTACGGCGAATGGCTGGACCTTGCCAAGGCCGATGATTTCATCGGTGTGCAGAATTATGAACGTGCGATCTGGGACAGCAAGGGTCGTGTGGCACCGCCGCCGGGCAGCACGCTGAACTGGTCGGGCAGTGAAGTGTGGCCCGGATCGCTGGCTGGCGCGGTGCGCTATGCCCATGCGGCAACGGGCCGTCCGGTGCTGGTTTCCGAACATGGCGTGGGCACTGACGATGATCGCGTGCGCGCCGCCTTCATCCCTGCCGCGCTGGCCGGGCTGAAACAGGCCATCGATGATGGCGTGCCGGTGCTGGGCTATTGCCATTGGTCATTGATCGACAATTTCGAATGGATTTTCGGTTACAAGCCGAAGTTTGGCCTCGCGAGCGTCGATCCGGTTACTTTCGTGCGCACGCCAAAGCCCAGCGCTGCCGTCTATGGCGCGATTGCCAAGGCCAACGCGATTACAAGTTCCTGATAAACCGCGTGATCTCGTCGGTCAGGCGCCGGTCTTCGCTGCCGATGTGCATGGCTAGCGTATAGTGATTGTGGCCCGGCATGATGGTGCCAGAAGGCATTGTGCTGCGGGTAGCGAGCCTTTCCTGCATAAGGGCCAGAAACTCTGCCTGAAAGCGGGGCGGATCATGTTGCGCACAGGCGACGAAGAGCGGAATGGCCGTTTGCGCCACGGCTGCGCGCGGCATCCGCTCTGCGTACTGCGCATCAGGGCCGTAATAGGGCTCATCGCGCGCATCCAGCGGGGTGTAGCCGTAGAGGCCCGACAGCATGACTGCGCCTGCAATCGGCAAATCGGGCTGCAGTTTCAGCGCCGTGGCAATATGTACAGCGCCCGCTGACGTGCCGATTAACACTATCCGCGCGGGATCGCCGCCATAAGTTGTGGCATGGGCGCGCAACCATTCCACTGCCGCCACTACATCCTCACCCCCTTCGGGCCAGCGGGCATCGGGCAGCAGGCGATAGTTCATCGCCGCACCGATAAACCCAGCCCGGGCCATCGTGCGCGCGACATTGGCTCCGCCCGCCTTGTCGCCTATGCGAAATCCACCACCGTGGACGAACAGCACCACCGGTAAGTCGGTTGCGGTGGTGGTGCAGTACAGGTCCAGACGCTGCCGTTCATGCAAACCGTAGGCGCAATCGGGTGCCAGCACCGGCACTTGCGTGGCCAGCGCGGCATGGTCTGCGGCATAAAGCGCACGGCACGCCTCGACCACCTGCGGGCCAAGGCTCTGGCCCATTGCCGTGATGGCGCGCTGCCGGTCCTGATCCATACCGCCGCCTATCTTTGCACAAACAGCCGCAAGAGCGTAAGGTTGGTAACGGCAAAGCCCAGCAGTCCACCGAAGGCGAGTTTGATGGTGAGCGCGGTTGTCCAGTTCAGGCTGGTGAGTGGCCCTAGCAGGCACAGGGCGGCCAGCAGGCCTGCGATCAGCAGGCCGCCTGCCAGCATTTTCCCGGCTTGTGCAATGATTGCGCCGGTGGTCGGCAGGGTCTGTGCGCCGCCTTTGCGCAGGGTTTTGCGCACCAGCAGTGCTGGCACGAGCGCGGCCATGACCGAGATGGCGGCGGCTTGTGCGAGGAAGTCGAGCGCGAAGTTGTCGGGTGCGGCGAAGTGCAGCACGCGGTTGCTTGTGCCGAAGACCAGCAGGAAGAACGCGGCGCTGAGCACGACGTTGATCGCGGTGCTGACCAGCCTTTCGCGTTTGAGAATGGGGGCAAAGTCCATGGCCTGCACGTGTCGCGCTCCGCTCAGGTTTCGTCAACCACGGGGTTTGACAACGTGCCGATCGTGCCGACCGATATCTCGCAGACATCGCCTGCCTTCATGTAGAGTGGCGGCTTGCGCTTGTCGCCCACACCGCCGGGGGTGCCGGTGACGATGACATCGCCAGGAGAAAGCGGCGCGAAGGTGGAGCAGTATTCGATCACGAAGGTCACGTCCCAGATCATGTCGGAGATCGGCTGATCCTGCACCAGCTGGCCGTTCAGCCGGGTCTGCACGCGCTGGCTGGCAAGGTCTGCCACATCATCGCGCGGGATCAGCGCGGGGCCGAAGGCGCCGGTGCCGGGGAAGGTCTTGCCGGGCGTGAACTGGATGTTGTGCCGCTGCCAATCGCGCACCGATCCATCGTTAAACACGGAGTAGCCTGCGATGTGTTCGTGCGCGCGGGCGCGCGGGATGCGGCGGCCGCCCTTGCCGATCACCACGGCCAGTTCGCCCTCATAATCGAAGCGCGTGCTCTCGGCAGGCCGCACCAGCGCATCGCCGTCGGCAATCAGGCTGTCGGCCCAGCGGGTGAAGATCGCGGGATATTCCTTCTGCTCGCGGCCCGTCTCGGCCACGTGGGTGGCATAGTTGAGGCCCACGCACAGGATCTTGTTCGGATTGGGCACCACTGGAAGGAGTTTGACATCGGCGCGGGCATAGCTGCCGGTTGCGTTCAGCGCGGCAAGGTCTGCATCCAGCACGTCGCGCAGCCAGGCATCGGCACCCGGCGCGCCCAGATCGTGCACAGTATCGCCATCAAGGCGGCCAAAGCTGGCAGTGCCATCGGGGCGGCGGAAGCTGATGTAGTGGGCCATGGTCGTGTCTTTCCTCAAATTCGTTTGGTGCCCTGCCACCGCTGTGCTGCCGCGCGCTCCGGTCAGAAGCGCTGCGGCAGATGCGCCTACAAAGGCTCGTCGATCAAAGTGCAAGCTCTTGGGGCTGCCAGTCGCGGCGGCAACGGAAACGTTCCTCGGCGATGCGAAGCCCGCCAAAGTCCTTGTCCGATATGCCCCACTGGTCAATCCGCTGTTCGGGCCAGGTCCAGTCATCCGGCTCTCCGGTGCGGTAATCGGCGGGCACTTTCTCCACCGCAGTCGAATATTCGATCACCGGGCCGAAGGGCGCGATGTAATAGGCATAGACATTGTCGCCCGGCCCATGCCGCCCCGGCCCCCATGCAGGCGCAAAGCCATTGTCGCGCATCCAGCCGATGCCGCGCATCACCGCGTCCAGATCGTCCATCTCGAAGGCTACATGGTTCAGGCTGGCAAATCCTGCGCGCGCAAAGGCAGTGGAATGGTGGCTGTCGTTGCAACGCACGAAGACCATGCCACGGGTGCGGTCCGAGACACGGAAGTCCAGCACCTCTTCCACCGCATGGCCCAGCAGTTCGGCGTCGGCAGAATTGAACACCACATGCGTTAGCTTGACCGGAGCCACGCGCTTGCTGGCTTTGGTATAGCCATCGCGCGGCGCAACCTCGGACGCGCCCGCGAGAAAGCGCAGGATCGTGCCTTCGGGCAGTTCCACTAGCAGCCCCGCGCCATCGCCGGGGTCGGCTGAGGTGACCGCACAAGCGGGCCAGCCCTTGTCCGCCACCTTGCGCGCGATCGCGCCAAGTTCCGTATCGCTGCAGGTAAAGGTGGTGGAGCGCACGAACTCTTCATCCGCCTGTTCGAACGCCACCAGATAGGGCATCGCGCC
>JBEQBV010000302.1:0-3879 GCA_041639635.1 Novosphingobium sp. | reverse complement strand
GGCGCGCAGGCCCAAGGCATCGCCGCCCTTGGGCCGCCCCGGCTTGCCCACCGGACGCCAGGCGAAGGTATCAAAGTGCGCCCAATCAAGGTCTTCGCCCACGAAACGGTCAAGAAACAGCGCTGCAACGCTCGCCCCGGCAAAGCCGTTGGCGGGGGAATTCTGCAGGTCGGCCACGTCGGACTTGAGGTACTCGCGGTAGCCTTCGTGCAGGGGCAACTGCCAGCATGGATCGTCGCGCTCGATCCCGGCAGCGATCAGGCCTCGCGCGGTTTCGCTGCACCGCGCGAACATGGCGGGTAGATCCGGCCCCAGCGCAACTCGCGCCGCGCCGGTGAGTGTGGCAAAGTCGATCACCAGTTCGGGCTTCATCTCGGTCGCCCGGGTCAGCGCATCGCCCAGAACCAGCCGCCCTTCGGCATCGGTGTTGGTAATCTCCACCGATAGCCCGGCGCGCGATCGGAGGATGTCGCCGGGACGGAACGCGTTGCCGGAGATCGCGTTTTCAACTGCAGGAACAAGCACGTGCAGCCGTATCTTCAAGCCCATGGCCATGATCAGGCCCGCCAGTGCCAGCGCGTGGGCCGCACCGCCCATGTCCTTCTTCATCAGCGCCATGCCGGACGAAGGCTTGATATCGAGCCCGCCCGAGTCAAAGCACACACCCTTGCCGACGATCGCCACGCGCGGATGCTTGGGATCGCCCCACTCCATCTCGATCAGGCGCGGGGCATGGCTGCGCGCCGCCGCCCGGCCGACGGCATGGACCATCGGATAGTCATGCTCCAGCGCATCGCCCGAGGAGACATGGACTTCGGCATGGTGCCGCTTGGCGAGCGCCCGAGCTTCCCCTTCAAGCTGCAGCGGCCCCATGTCTTCGGCAGGCGTGTTGACCAGATCGCGCACCATCAGCACTGCGGTTGCCTCGGCGATGGCAGGATCGATAAGTGCCACCTCCTTGGTCAGCAGGATGCGCGGCTCGGCGTCCTTGGCGTCCTTGCGGTAGCGATCAAAGCGGTATTGCCCGGTAATCCAGCCGTGCAGCGCCTTGCCCGGCTCCCCGCCCGCGCGGCGATAGGTACCGCCCGGGAGCACATCGGCCAGCTTTGCCAGGCACCACGAAGAAAGGTCCTCGACATTGGCGACCCCTGCCACCACGAACCAGCCATCGCCATCAGGGACGATCGCGTGCTCATAGCCACCGCCCTCGAATTTCTGGGCAGCAAGGGAAGCGCGCTGTCCCGCGTTAAGCCCCTTGAGGAAGTCGGGCAGCGTCGCCTTGTCGACAAGGTGGATGGCGGTGGCCTGCTGGCCGCGATCTGGCTGGATCAGTGCGTTTTTGTCGGTCATCGTGAACCGAGACATGCCGCAGAGCGCGGCCCGTTGCGAGAGGAATTTGCATGATGCGTACCCCAGTGCCGACGTCGCTTGTGCTCATGCCGCTTGTCATGCTGGCTGCCTGTTCGGCTCAGAGCGACAAGGCCAGCGACCCTGCGCCAAGGTCGAGCGCAGAAGCTTCGGCCCAGCCGCCCGCCCTGCCTGCCCCGCCCGCACGAACGCCCGTCACCGCGCGCGAAGTCCACGAGAAGAACGACCTCTACGAATTCGACTATTCCTATCCCGCAAGCGCAGGCGCGGTGCCGGGGTTGAAGGGCCTGCTTGACAAGGAACTCGACAAGGCGAGGAGCAAGTTGAAAGCTGAGGCCCTGGAGGGGCAGCAGGCTGCCAAGGGCAACGGCTTCCCCTATCACCCCTACACGCACAGCGTGGAATGGAAGGTCGTCACCGACATGCCGGCCTGGCTCAGTCTGTCGACGCTGGTGGGTCACTACAGTGGTGGCGCGCATCCCAACTACGGCTACGACACGATCCTGTGGGATCGCATCGCCGGCCAGCGCCGTGCGCCGGTGGACCTGTTCGCGTCGAAAGCAGCGCTCCGCGGGGCCATCCGCAAGGACTTCTGCCGCGAACTTGATCGCCAGCGCGCGAAAAAGCGCTCTGGCCCGGACATGGGCGACATTCGTGAATTCAGCCAATGCATCGACCCGACAGATCAGACCGTCATCCTGGGATCGAGCAATGGCAAGGCCTTCGACCGCATCGGCGTCCTGATCGGCCCTTACGCTGCTGGCCCCTATGCCGAAGGCTCATATGAAGTGACGGTGCCGGTGACGCAGCAGGTGCTCGACGTGGTGCGGCCTGAGTTCAAACCATCCTTCTTCGCACGATGAAACGCAGGGTTGCGAAAACCTCGCAATTCGCGCGCCGGGTCGCTACATGGTCAGAATGACTGAATACATGACCGTTGAAGACCACGACGTGCAACTGCGCGATGGCACCATCAAGCTCCATGGCCCTGCGGCGTTCGAAGGCATGCGCAAGGCCGGGCGCCTTGCGGCCGAGATACTCGATGCCCTTGCTCCGCTTGTCGTACCGGGCGCGCGCACCGACCATCTCGACGATGTCGTCCGCCAGATGACGCTCGACGGCGGCGCTGTGCCAGCAACGCTGGGTTATCGCGGCTACACGCATTCCTGCTGCATCTCGATCAACCACGTGGTGTGCCATGGCATTCCGTCTGAAAAGACGCTCAAGGATGGCGATATCGTCAACATCGACGTGACGCCGCTGCTCGATGGCTGGCACGGAGATACCAGCCGCATGTATCTGGTCGGCGATGTGCCGTTGAAGGCCAAGCGGCTGGTCGACGTGACCTATGAATGCCTGATGATCGGCATCGATCAGGCCAAGCCCGGCGCGCGCCTTGGAGATATCGGCGCCGCGATCCAGGCCCATGCCGAAAAGCAGCGCTACGGCGTTGTGCGCGAGTTCTGCGGCCATGGCCTTGGCCGCCTGTTCCACGATGCGCCCGAAGTGGTCCACGCCGCCCGCGCCGGCACCGGCCCGGAACTCAAGCCCGGCATGTTCTTCACCATCGAACCGATGATCAACCTCGGCAAGCCCGGCGTGAAGATCCTGGAAGACGGGTGGACGGCGGTGACGCGGGACCGTTCGCTTTCGGCCCAGTTCGAACATTCGATCGGTATTACTGAAGACGGCTGCGAAATCTTCACCGCCAGCCCCAAGGGAATGCACAAGCCGCCTTACGCTGCTTAAAAAACAGGCAGCGCTTGCGCAAAAATTGTGCATCATTTGAACAAGGCCGCGCAATCTTGCGCATGGATAGTCAGCGCATTCGATTCAAATCTTGCCGGACCCCCGATTTTCCCGCTTTCGCGATGCAGCGTGATGGCCTAGGGCTTTGTGACAGCGCGTGGCACGATTCTTGTAGGATCGGTATCACGCACGGGAACACTTAAGCCGGTCCGTCCGCCATTGGCGCTCCGGCCTGCGTTGCAGGGGTCTGAACGACGTGAAAAAGGTCGAAGCGATCATCAAGCCCTTCAAGCTCGATGAAGTGAAGGAAGCGCTGCACGAGATCGGCGTTTCAGGCATCACTGTTACCGAAGCCAAGGGCTTCGGCCGGCAGAAGGGGCATACCGAGCTTTATCGTGGCGCGGAATACGTTGTCGATTTCCTGCCCAAGGTGAAGCTCGAGGTCGTCGTGGCCGATGCGCTGGCTGACCGCGTGGTCGAAGCCATTGCCGCCGCCGCGCAAACCGGCCGCATCGGCGATGGCAAGATCTTCGTCATCCCGGTCGAGAGTGCGCTGCGCATCCGCACGGGCGAGCGTAACGACGACGCGATCTGATCTTCCGAAGCGATTGATTTGATGCCGGACCCTGCGGGTTCGGCAGCTTAGCGGGGGTGGGCCTGTGGACGGGCAAGCCTCCAGACGACCACCCCAGATACCCCCGCACCTCTCCACCGGGGGAATGAAGAAGAAGGACCAGCGATGGCAACTGCAAAGGACATCCT
>JBEQBV010000301.1:0-3894 GCA_041639635.1 Novosphingobium sp. | reverse complement strand
GGCGCACTCGGCTCGCGCGGTGCATGGCTGAAAGCGCCCTATGCCGATGCGCCCACCACGCGCGGATTACCGCAATTGAACCAGACCCAGCTTGGCAATCTGATGAGCCGTGCGGCAATGGACGGCTTTCAAGTGGCGGTCCACGCCATCGGCGACGAAGCCAACGCCACCGTGATCAGCGCCATCACCGACCTTGCCGATACCTACAAGGGTGACCGCCGCTGGCGCATCGAACATGCCCAGATCATCGATCCCAAGGATTACGCCAAATTCGCCCGCAGCGGCGCGATTGCCTCGATGCAGCCAGTCCACCAAACGTCCGACCGCCTGATGGCCGAAGCCCGTCTCGGGCCGGATCGCCTTGCTGGCGCTTATCCCTGGAAATCGTTGAAGACCGCAGGCGTCCGCCTCGCTTTCGGGTCAGACGCTCCGGTGGAACTGCCCGATCCATGGGCAGGCCTTGCCGCCGCGATCAGCCGTCAGGGGCCGGATGGCCACCCAGTAGGCGGATGGCAGCCGCAGGAACGCTTGAGCCCAGCAGAAGCGCTCGCCGCCTATACCGCAGACGCCGCATACGCGGGCTTTGCCGAAACCTGCTTCGGCCGCCTCGCCCCCGGCCTGCGCGCCGATTTCGTGCTTGTCGATGTCGATCCGCTAACCGCCAGCGCCGCACAAGTGCGTGCGACAAAAATCAGCGAAACATGGATCGGCGGCGGGCGGGTGTGGTCGATGGAGGAAGGAACGACTGCCGGAAAACCCGCGAACTAAGGAAGAAGCGGCGTCTCGTTCGCGGCAAGTTCCGCTGCCCGGTCCGCCGCTTCTTCCTCGGCACGACGTTTGGCATCAGCCTTTTCCGTAAAGCGCATCAGCACCAGCGTGCCTTCGAACAGCAGCAGCAGCGGGATCGCCAGCATAAGCTGCGAAACCACATCCGGTGGCGTCGCCACAGTGGCAATGGCAAAGATCCCCACGATCACATAACGCCGCGCGGTAACCAATTGGGTGCGGCTGACAATCCCTGCGCGGTTGAGCAGCATCAGCAGGACCGGCAGCAAGAAGCTGATGCCGAAGGCCAGAATGAACTGCATCACCAGGCTCAGGTAGTCACCCGTGCCCGGCAGGGCTTCCAGTTGCAGCCCGCCCTTGTTGCCTTCAAAGCCCAGAAACCATTTGAACGCCGTCGGCATCACCACAAAGTAGGCAAGGCTCGCCCCCATCGTGAACAGCACCGGCGTGGCCAGCAGAAACGGCAGAAACGCCTTCTTCTCACGCGCATAAAGCCCCGGCGCGACAAAGGCCCAAAGCTGGTTCGCAATCACTGGAAAGCTCACCAGAAACGCAGCAAACATCGAAACTTTCAGCTCGACGAAGAACGCCTCGTACAGCTTGGTGTAGATCAGCTTCCCCTGCCCCGGCGGAAACGCATGGACCAGCGGCTGCACCAGCACGGCAAAGATGTTGTCGGCAAAGTAAAAGCACACCGGAAACGCGATCAGCAACGCATAGACACACCGCAACAGGCGCGTGCGGAGTTCAAGCAGATGATCGAGCAGCGGGGCCTGCGTCTCGTCGATATCGCGGATCATGGCTGCGACGTATCCGGCTTTGCGGCAAGGTCCGGCGCGACTTCGCGCGGAGCTTCAGGCGGCATCGGGCCGACCATCGCCGGATCAGCAACGGGAGCATCCGAAGGCAACGGCGTCGGAAAAGGATCGTTCTGATCAGCGGCGGCTTCGGGTGTCTGTCCAGCCGCGGCTGCAGCAGCTTCCTGCGCCGCTGTTTCACGCATGATGCGCTCGTTCTGCTCCTTCCACTTCTTTTCCATCTCCTCCATCTCCGCCTCACGGATCATGGTTTCAATGCCGGAACGGAAGTGGTTGGAAACGCGGCGCATTTTCGCCACCCACTTGCCCGCAGTGCGCAGGGCAAGCGGCAAGTCCTTCGGGCCGATCACCACGATCGCCACGATGACCAGCAACAGGAGTTCGGACGCGCCGACGTCAAACACGGCTAATGCGCCTTTATATTCAGTGTCTTACTGAGCCTGATCGGTGGATGTCGGCTGAGGGGCAGGCTGAGCAGGCGGCGGGGTCTGCTGCTGCAATTGCGCGGGCGGCGGCGGAACCGGCTTGTTGTCCTCGTCGGTCATGCCCTGCTTGAAGCTTTTGATACCTTTGCCGAAATCGCCCATCATTTCCGAAATGCGGCCACGGCCGAACAGAACCAGCACGACCAGCGCCAGCACGATCAGGTGAGGAAGGGAAAGACCACCCATGTCACAAACTCCTTTGCGCCCCTAGATAGGGACGGCGCGCCCCACTTGCCAGTTATTCCGTATCTTCTTCGCCTGATGGCTTTCCCGCCCCCGTGTCCGCATCATCGCCCCCCGTCAAGACGGCAAAGGCATCCTCCACCGGATCAAGCAGCCCGGCGGCGCGCAATTCCTCAATTCCCGGCAAATCACGCCGCGATTGCAGCCCAAAATGTGTGAGAAATTCGGGGGTTGTCGCATAGATCGTAGGTCGCCCCGGAACTTCACGCCGCCCGGCGATCCGCACCCAACCCGCCTCAAGCAACACGTCCAGCGTGCCCTTGGCAGTCTGCACCCCGCGAATCGCTTCGATCTCGGCACGGCTGACGGGTTCGTGGTAGGCGATGATCGCCAGCGCCTCGGTCGCCGCGCGCGACAGGCGTTTAGGCTCCTCCTTTTCGCGGCGGAGCAGGTGGGCCAGATCAGGGGCGGTTTGGAAGTGCCAACGGCCCCCTCGCTCCACCAAATGGACGCCTCGGTGCGCGTAGGTGCATCTCAGTGCACTTAAGGATGCGCTGACATCAACCCCTGCAAGATGAGCCGAAATCTCTTGTTCCGTAAGCGGTTGCGCAGATGCAAACAGCGTCGCCTCAACCGCGCGCTCAAGGTCATCCGGCAGAATCATGTCGCTCGTCCTGAGCCTGTCGAAGGAGCGGCCCGCAGCATCAACGGCCCAAACGCCCGATCCTGAGCGATTTCCGCCTTGCCCTGCTTGGCCAGTTCGAGCGCCGCCAGAAAACTTGAGGCCAGCGCCGATTTGCGCAACATCGGATCGCCATCCAGCGGCAAAAACGCGCGCAGATCGGTCCAGTCCATCGCCACGCCCAGCATCTTTGACACCCGCGCCAGTGCCGCATCCAGCGTCATCACCGCACGTTCACGCACCATGTGGACGACCGGCCGGTTGCGGTGCTTGATCGCGCCATAGGCTTGAATCAATCCGAAAATATCGCATGTCCACAAGGCCTTGCGGTCCACGCGCAGGCCTTCAGGGGCACCGCGCACAAACACTTCGCGCCCCACCCGGTCCCGCGCCATCAACCGCGCGCCCGCCTCGCGCATTGCGCCAAGGCGCTGCAGCCGCAATTGCAGTTTGAGCGCCAATTCCTCGGGGCTTGGCTGCACTTCGGGATCGCGCGGCAGCAATAACAATGACTTGAGGTAAGCGAGCCACGCCGCCATCACCAGATAATCAGCGGCCAATTCCAGCTTCAACGCCTTGGCCTGCTCGATATAATCAAGATATTGGCCCACCAGATCGAGAATCGAAATGGTGCGCAAGTCCACCTTCTGTCGCCGGGCCAATTCCAGCAGCAGATCAAGCGGCCCTTCCCAGCCATCAAGCTCCAGATAGAGCGCCGCATCCCCAGTTTGGGCCGATGCAATACCGCCCCATTCAGCGTCGTCCTGAAACAAGGCGGGTTCGGCCAGATCGTCCATCAGGCAAGCGCCAGCAAATGATCGCGCGTGGCCAGAAGCGCGCCCTGCCCGCCAAGGTCGGCGGGGCCATCGAACGCCGCAGTTGGGGCCAGCGCGCGTTCGAGCCTTTCAGCGGTCTTGGCGCTCATCGGGGCGAGTGCCTT
>JBEQBV010000300.1:0-3946 GCA_041639635.1 Novosphingobium sp. | reverse complement strand
CCAGTACCGCATTCGGGTCCATGAATTCCACATGAACCGCGCCAGCCTCATCCTGCCGCACCACCACGTTGCAGGGGAGGAGCAAACCGATGGACGGTTCGCTTTCCAGGGCGCGGTGCGCCAAGGGCGGATTGCACGCGCCCAGGATCCGGTAGGGCTGCATGTCCTGATTGAGCTTCTTCTTCAGAGTGGCCGCCACGTCAATGTCCGTGAGCACGCCGAAGCCTTCCTTTTGCAGTTCCTGGGTCACCTTCTCGATGGCCGTATCGAAGGAAGACGCTACTGTTTTGCCGAAACCGTACTGGGTGTTCATGTTGTTGCTCCTTCGTTGAGTATGAAAATATAAATATGGGCCAAGATTTTTACGTTCTGGGCATGCGCGGGCCGCATGCGATCGCCACGATACCGCAAGTGCTGTTCTCCAAAACAGGTTTTTTCTACGGGCGCATTATCCCTTCCATCCCTGTGGCAGGGCGTCATCACTTGCGGCGCACTTACCAGTAAAAATCTCCCCCAAGAGGGAAAGATCGCGCCCCACAGCAAGTTTCAGGTGGATCATCACGCGGGTGATCCCGGTCCTGCTGTACTTTCGGCGGAAGCGCTTGCCCGGTCCTCGTAGGCCAGCAGACGCAAGGCGTTGATCACGACCACCACAGTCGAGCCTTCATGGATCAGCACCGCCACACCGATGCCGGCCCAGCCGAACAGGGTGGCGGGAATCAGCAACGCCACCACGCCCAGCGACACCCACAGATTCTGCCGGATGATGCGCCGCGATGCGCGGCTCAGGGCTACAGCGAACGGCAGCTTGCTCAAATCGTCGGCCATCAGCGCCACATCGGCGGCTTCCAGCGCCACGTCGGTGCCGGCGCCGCCCATGGCGATGCCGACGGTGGCGCGCGCCATCGCTGGCGCATCGTTGACGCCGTCGCCGATCATGGCCACCTGGCCGTAGCGCTGCGCGAGTTCCTCCATCGCCGCAACCTTGTTTTCCGGCAACAATCCCGCTTTCACTTCGTCCAGCCCAACCGCGTCGGCGATGGCGCGGCCCACGCGTTCGTTGTCGCCGGTGAGCATGATGGTTTTGCGGATGCCGGTCTGGTGCAGACGCTCCAGCACCTTCTTCACGCCTTCGCGCGGCGTGTCGGCCAGGGCAAAGATGCCGAGGAACTGTCCGTCCGCCTGGATCAGCATGATGGTTTTGCCTTCCGTCTGCAGGCGCTCTGCGTGCCGCTGAACCACTTCGGGGATGGCTTCGCCGTCAAACAGCCTGGCGTTACCGATGGCTATTTTTTGCCCGCCAAATTCAGCGCGCACGCCTTTTCCGGTCACGGCTTCGACTTCCCCTGCCTCGTTCCAGGTCAAACCGCGTCCCTTCGCCTCCGTCACCACCGCCTGCGCCAGCGGATGGGCGCTGCGGCTTTCCACGGCGGCGGCAATGGTCAGCAGACGTGCCTCGTCTCCGCTGATGGCGATGACATCGGTCACTTTGGGCTTGCCGATGGTCAGGGTGCCGGTCTTGTCGAAGGCGATGGCGGTGAGCACGCCCAGATTTTCCAGATGCGCGCCGCCCTTGATCAGCACGCCGCCGCGTGCGGCGCGGGCGATGCCGGACAGCACCGCCGACGGCGTGGCGATGGCGAGCGCGCAGGGGGAGGCAGCCACCAGCACGGCCATCGCGCGGTAAAAGGATTCCGCAAAAGGAAAGCCGAACAGTGGCGGCAGCACGATGAGCAGCGCGGCGCCCACCAGCACGACGGGTACGAAGATGCGCTCGAAGCGGTCGGTGAAGCGCTGGGTGGGCGATTTCTGTGTCTGCGCCTCGGCCACCATTTCTACCATGCGTGCCAGCGTGCTCTCCTGCGCCAGCTTGGTCACTTCGATCGTCAGCACGCCTTCCCCGTTGACCGTGCCGGCGAACACCTTGTCGCCCGGCTGCTTGTCCACCGGCATGGATTCGCCGGTGATGGGCGCCTGGTCCACCGCCGAGTTGCCGGCCGCCACCTGGCCGTCGGCGGGGATGCGCTGGCCGGGTTTGACCACCACCCGGTCGCCGCGCTGCAATTCCTCCACCCGTACTTCGATCTCGGCACCATCGCGCTGCACGATGGCGGTCCTGGGCGCCAGGTCCGCCAACGCCTCGATCGCCTTGCGCGCCCGGTCCATGGCCATATGTTCCAGCGCATGACCGAGGCTGAACAGGAATAGCAGCAGCGCGCCTTCTTCCCAGGCACCCAAAGCCGCGGCCCCGGCCGCCGCGACGATCATCAGGGTGTCGATGTCGAAGCTGCGGCTCTTCACACTCTGCCAGGCGTCGCGCAGGGTATAGAAACCGCCCGCTGCATAGGCACCCAGCAGCAGGCCGAGCGAGAGGGTGCGCGGCGCGCCGGCGAGGCCGGTCAGCCAGCCGGCCAGCAACAGCAGGCCCGCCACGCCGCTGAAAACGAGCTCACGATGCTCGGCGAACCATCCGGCCTCATGGCCTTCCTCCAGCACGGCATAGCCGAGCGCCTGGATGCGCTTAATGATTGCCGGACGCCCGATTTTCTCGCTGTCGAATTCCAGGCGCAGGCGTTCCGCGGCGTAACTCACGGAGGCTTCCAGCACCCCCTCCATGCGTGACAGCGCATGTTCGATCACCGTGGCGCAGGTGGGGCAATCCATGCCGTCGATGCGCAGGCTCTCGTGACGAAACCGGTCTCCGATCTTCGCGCCGGCCGCCTGCGCCAGTTCGCGCACCCGGCTCACGCTGAATTGTTGCGGATCGTAGTGCAGGCAGAGGCGGGCGCTGCCATCCTCGCGTACCAGATGCACTTTTTCCAGGCCTTCGGCCTGCAGCAGTTCCGTCAGCCGCCCCACGCAGGCGTCGCGCTCGTCGGGGATTTCCGGCAAGACCAGGGACAGGTCCAGTTTAAGTTTTTCAGCCATACTGCTGCTCCTTGAGCCAATTGATTACAGCGGGGTATGTGCGGCGTTACTGTTGAGACTTACCGCACTGGCCGCAGAACTTGGTTCCCGCTGGTAGCGCCGCGCCACAGCTGGAACATTTTCCGGGCGACAGAGATGTCCCACATTGCTGGCAAAAACGCGCATCGCTCGCATTGGCGCTGTCGCATTTAGGACACGGATTACTCGGATTACCGCCACCTGGGCCAGCGCCCTGTGGATAACCTGGGTTACCGCCGTAACCGCCATGGTGACCGCGTTGATAGCCCCCATGATGTCCGCCGAATTTTCCGCCCATTAAATTACCCAACATCCGATCAAACAGTCCCATGGTTTACTCCTTTGCAATGATTTAACGAGGATGATCTTGGTCGTCATGATTTTTACTAAGCCGCTTCCAGCCGGGTAAGTGGTGGAGCGCGAGGGTCGAAAAAATCAACGCGCCAGTAAGGATCGCCAACACATACATGCCGAAAGCGCTGGCCATGCCCACTGCCGCTGTCGCCCAGAGCGTTGCGGCGGTTGTCAGTCCCGCAATTCCCCCTTTGCCCTGAAAAATCACTCCCGCTCCGATAAAACCCATGCCGGTGACCACTTGGGCTGCGATACGGCCAGCATCATTGGCCGCATGAAAAGATATCAAGCTGAAAGCGCAGGCACCTATAGAAATCGCCATGTAAGTTCGAATGCCCGCATCGCTGGCATGGCGTTCTCTTTCCCAGCCGATCAAGCCGCCTATCAGCGCAGCGAGCATCATGCGCGAGGCATAAAGAAATTCAGTTTCAATATCCATTTTTTGCTTTTCCTAGCGTTGCGCCGCACCCTGCCCAAAATGTTGCACAGTCACAGTACGCGCGCAGCCCATGCCAATACCGGCAAGAAACGAGTCGAAACTACATACCGTTACAGTGCCTCGGCAACCGTTAGGTCTTTGCCGGCGAAGGCGCAAACTCGGCAGTGAAATCTTCCTCATCTTCGTCTCGTCGATGTGCCAGTCGAT
>JBEQBV010000299.1:0-4044 GCA_041639635.1 Novosphingobium sp. | reverse complement strand
CGAGCCCGTCGCGGTCCTTCAGGCGCACCCAGCGGCGCACCACGCCGGGGCGCACATCGCCTTTGGCCTCTCCCCGGCGCAATTCGAAGTTGTTCACAAAGTGCAGACCCTCGGGCGAGCCCAGCGTCTCCATCTCGTCATAGGCCACGAAATTCTCAGCACGCGGTGCGGCAATCGTGCCATTCGATGGGCGGGCCCGGCCAAACACCCAAGCCGCGCGATGGGCAAGGGCCTCGCCGCTGTGCAGATCGGTCTGGACATTGGCCACGCTCTTGCCTTCGCGCAGCACGCTGACGGTGATGTCCACATCGGGGCCAACCGGGGCGATAAAGCCAATCTGGCCACCCCGCAGCGGTGGCAGATCAGGCCGAGCCTTGCGCGCTGCGGCATAGGCGAGGAACGAAGATGCCCCGCCATACATGGTCCGGCCCTGCAACCAGCCGTCCACGCCGCGCAGCGAAAACCCGCTGCCGGTTGGGGCGAGTGGGGTGCTTGCCATTTCCGCAGCGATGCGCCCGATTGCCTGAGCCGGCCCTTCTGAATCTCGTTCCAAAATCCACCCCAGGTCTTTTCCGACGTGTTCCCACGACTCTTCTGACCAAGGGCTAGTGGAAGTTTACGTAAAGGGAAAGGGGCGGAATTGGCGGTTTGCGGTGGCCCGCCGCGCTTACGCTACGGCACGCTTGGTTCGTTGGACGAAAAAATTTGGCCCCGACGATACGCCCCGTCGACACACATGGCCGAATGGATCGGATCAATGCAGGCTTTCGCGTTCCGGGCGGCGCAGAACCGGAGCCTTGGCAGCGCTTGCCGCGAATACGGCCAGCATCACATAGCATGCCATCGGCAACAGATATGACGCGAATATGCCCGCCGCATCGGTCACCGCGCCCACCAGCGCCGGGATCAGCGCGCCACCAATGATGCCGGTGCAGAGCAGGCCCGAAGTTGCCTCTTCGCTGGCGGAAGACCGTTCCAGCGTCAGCGTGAAGATCACCGGGTACATGATCGAATTGAACAGGCCGATCGACAGCGCGATGTATCCTGCCGACACGCCGCCAACGAGGAACAGGTAAGCGCACATTGCTGCAGCGATTGCGGCAAACAGCATCATCAGCTTTGCCGCAGGGAAGCGCGCCAGCAGTACTGTGCCCACAGCGCGGCCCACCATCGCGCCGCCCCAGTAGAACGAAACAGCTTTGCCCGCCTGCTCAAGGCTTGCGCCCCAGATCGCCTTGTCGCTCAGATAGAACGCCATCTGCGTGCCGATCGCCACTTCGGCGCCCACGTAGATAAAGATCGCCGCAGCACCCAGCACGGCCCAGCGCGAAGAGAACGCCTGCGCCAGCAAAGTGCCGATCCCGCCCGTGGGCTGTGCCGGCGGTGACGCCGCAGAAATGCGCGCGCGGTTCACAAAGAAGAAGGCGAGCAGCACGATCAGCAACCCGCAGATCCAGAAATAGGCCCGGTCAATCCCGGCCAGTGCCGCCTCGCGGACCTCCGGTGTCAGGGCTACGCCATCCGATACCTCGACGCCCTTCAGGAACAGCGAAGCGCCAAGGGCCGGGCCCAGAAACGTGCCGAACGAATTGAACGTCTGCGACAGCGTGAGCCGGAAATGGCTGCCCTCAGGCTTGCCCATCGCGGCGGCGAGCGGATTGGCCGCTACCTGCAGCACGGTGATGCCTGCGGCCAGCATGAACAGCCCGGTCAAGACCAGCGGATACGATGCGATGTTTGCGGCCCAGAGCATCACCAGACAGGCCAACGTCATCGTGCTCAGGGCCAGCAGGATCGCCGGAACCGCGCGGATGCGCCCGATGATCGCTGCGGCCGGAAAGCTCATCACCCCATAGGCGATGAAGAATGCAAAGGCCGAAAGCTGCGCCTCCAGCGAACTCAGCGTAAAAATGCCCTTCACGGCGGCCACCAGCGGATCGATCAGAGACGTGATGAAGCCCCAGGCAAAGAACAGCACCGTCAGCGCGGCAAAGGCAGCCTTCTTCGACGACGCGTTCTGGGAAATGGGCTGGGAAGTGGGGCTTACCGACACGTCTCTCTCCTCCGTCAGCCACTACCGGGCCGATTGCCATCTCGCCTTAGCGGCAGGGGCCGCGCGAGTCATGCCGCCTGCATAGCTATTTATGTGAACGTTTCCATACTGGAATTTCCAGTCATTCTTCTGGGTCAGCTACCCTTGCAACAAGCTCGGCGGTAATTCGCGGCGCAGCTTGTCGATCAGGCGCTGCACCTTGGGCAGCAGATGACGGCGCTGCGGATAGACCGCCCAGATCGGATCATCCTCAGGCCGGAAATCGCCCAGCACTTCCACCAATTTGCCCTCGGCCAGCGCGCGGCTCACATAGAACGCGGGCAGCTGGCACAGACCCATGCCCGCCACTGCCGCATCAAACACCGCCGCGCCATTGCTGCAGCGCCAGCGCCCGCGCGGGCGGATCGTGCGCACTTCGCCGTCCACGCGATAGCGCCAGGTGTCCGATGTCGCCGGAATGCAATCATGCGCGTCGAGATCGTCCACCACCTGCGGTGTGCTATGCGCGGCAAGATAGGCAGGGGCGGCGCAAGTGACGATCCCGCGCGTGGCAATCTGGGTGCGGATCAGGCGACTGTCAGGCAGGGTGCCGGTGCGAATGGCCAGATCATAGCCTTCCGAAACCAGTTCGACCACGCGGTTCGAAAGATCGAGATCCACTGAAAGCTTCGGGTATTCCTGCACATAAGCGCGCACGATTGGTGCCACGAACCGCTCGCCCAGCGCCGTCGGGCAGGTAATGCGCAAGTGCCCTTGCGGTTCGCCCTGCAGGTCGAGCATCGCAATCGCCTCGTCCCGCTCGGCAATCAACCGGCGGAACTGGTCCACCAGCGTGCGGCCCGTATCGGTGAGGCTGACCGCGCGGGTGGTGCGGTGAAAGAACTGCGCGCCTAGGCTCTGTTCAAGCCGGGCCACCGCGCGGCTTACGTGCGATGTGGATGATCCCAGCCGCTTGGCCGCCGCTACAAAGGTCCCCGCGTCGGCCACCGCCACCACTTCGTCAATCCCGTCCCAGCGATTGCTCATTGTTCTCGTCTTGCAACAGTGTTTATCATATCAGGCGATTTAGCACTGGCTTAGCAATTATGCTAATGGCCCGCTACGTTTATGGGAGACCGCTGACATGAAGACCCGCGCCGCCGTAGCTTTCGCCGCCAAGCAACCGCTGGAGATCGTCGAACTCGATCTGGAAGGCCCCAAGGCCGGTGAAGTGCTGGTCGAAATCATGGCCACGGGCGTGTGCCACACCGATGCCTACACGCTCGACGGGTTTGACAGCGAAGGCCTGTTCCCCAGCGTGCTGGGCCACGAAGGCGCAGGGATTGTGCGCGAAGTGGGTGCAGGCGTCACCTCGGTAAAGCCGGGCGATCATGTGATCCCGCTCTACACGCCTGAATGCGGCAAGTGCAAAACCTGCCTTTCGGGCAAATCGAACCTGTGCACCGCGATCCGCGCCACGCAAGGGAAAGGGCTTATGCCCGATGGCACCACGCGCTTTTCCTACAAGGGCCAGCCGATCTATCACTACATGGGCTGCAGCACGTTCTCGAACTTCACCGTCCTGCCCGAAATCGCGGTCGCCAAGATCCGCGAAGACGCGCCGTTCCAGTCCGCCTGCTACATCGGCTGCGGCGTTACGACCGGAGTCGGCGCTGTGACCAAGACCGCAAATGTGCAGCCTGGTGATAATGTCGTGGTCTTCGGCCTTGGCGGCATCGGCCTTAACGTGCTGCAAGGCGCGCGGATGGCCGGGGCCAACAAGATCATCGGCGTGGATATCAACCCCGACCGTGAAGAGTGGGGCCGCCGCTTCGGCATGACCGACTTCCTCAACTCCAAGGGCATGAGCCGCGAGGACACCGTGGCCAAGATCGTCGAGATGACCGACGGCGGCGCGGATTACACCTTCGATGCCACCGGCAACACTGAAGTGATGCGCACCGCGCTCGAAGCCTGCCACCGCGGCTGGGGCACCAGCATCATCATCGGCG
>JBEQBV010000298.1:0-4058 GCA_041639635.1 Novosphingobium sp. | reverse complement strand
ACATCCAGCGCGGGCTGGAAGTGGTGGAGTTCGCCTGCGGCATTCCGCACGTGCTGAAGGGTGAGTATACGCAGGGCGCAGGCCCGGGCATCGATGTCTATTCGATGCGCCAGCCCATCGGCATCGGGGCAGGCATCACGCCGTTCAACTTCCCCGGCATGATCCCCTTGTGGATGAGCGCAATTGCCATCGCCACGGGCAACGCCTTCATCATCAAGCCGAGCGAGCGTGACCCGACCCTGCCGGTGCGGCTGGCCGAACTGTTCATCGAAGCGGGCCTGCCCGAAGGCATCTGCCAGGTGGTGCATGGCGACAAGGAAATGGTCGATGCAATCCTCGATCATCCTGCCATCGGCGCAGTGAGCTTCGTCGGATCGTCCGACATCGCGCACTATGTATATAACCGCGGCGTCGCTGCCGGAAAGCGCGTGCAGGCGATGGGCGGGGCCAAGAACCACGGCGTGGTCATGCCCGATGCCGATCTGGATCAGGTGGTGAACGACCTGTGCGGCGCGGCCTTCGGTTCGGCAGGCGAACGTTGCATGGCGCTGCCGGTGGTGGTGCCGGTGGGGCATGACACGGCAGAGCGCCTGCGCGCCAAGCTGATCCCGGCGATCCACGCGCTCAAGGTTGGCATCTCGACCGATCCTGAAGCGCATTATGGTCCGGTGGTGACACAGGCGCACAAGGAAAAGGTCGAAGCCTGGATCGCCAAGTGCGTGGAAGAAGGCGGCGAAATGGTCGTCGATGGGCGCGGCTTTACGCTGCAGGGCCACGAAAACGGCTTCTTCGTTGGGCCAACGCTGATCGACCATGTCACGCCTGACATGGACAGCTACCACAACGAGATCTTCGGCCCCGTGCTGCAGATCGTGCGCGCCGAGAACTTCGAAGGCGCATTGGAACTCGCCAGCAAGCACCAGTATGGCAATGGCGTGGCGATCTTCACGCGCAATGGCCATGCGGCGCGCGAATTTGCGGCGCGCGTCAATGTTGGCATGGTGGGCATCAACGTGCCGATCCCGGTGCCGGTGGCCTATCACACGTTTGGCGGCTGGAAGCGTTCGGCCTTTGGCGACACCAACCAGCACGGCATGGAAGGCGTAAAGTTCTGGACCAAGGTCAAGACGATCACGCAGCGCTGGCCCGATGGGTCGCCCGATGGCGGGAACGCTTTCGTCATCCCGACGATGGGCTGAACCAAAGGGCTGAGGAAAGGAATGCTCTGGTGCGCGTTGATCATGCCAACTGCAACATGCACTGGAGCTCACCCGATGAAGCGTTTCATTCTTCCCCTGCTTGCCGCGCCCTTCGCGTTGGCCGCCTGTTCGGACCCATCGCCGCAGCCGGATGCTTCGGCATCTCCCAGCATGGCGCCGGTCGTAAGCGCATCTGAAGCGCTGGCGCCGCCAGTGGCACCTGGCGCCAGTTCCTCTGCCGAGGCTCCCGCCGAAGCATCCTTTCCGATGGCCATGCGCGGGCGCTGGGGCATGAATACTGCGGACTGCGATCCGGCGCGCGATGACAACAAGGGCTTGATGACGGTTGGGCCGGATAGCGTGAAGTTCTATGAATCCGTTGGTGAAATCGGTGTCGTGGCGCAACGCAGCGAAAGCCTAGTCCGGGCGATATTCGATTACGAAGGCGAAGGGATGGAGTGGAAACGCGATGCCAGTTACCAGCTCACCGATGGTGGACAGACGCTGATCCTCACCGAATTCGGCGAAGATGTGCCAGAAGGCCCGCGCCGTTACAGCCGGTGCAAGTGATGGGGACTGACGCGATGAAGCCGATCCTGCTTGCCACTCTTGCAGCGTCGCTCGCGCTTGCCGGTTGCTCCGCGCAATCGGCACCGCCCCAGGACTTGCCAGCCATGCCCGAGGGCGCGTGCAATGCCGATGCGATGCAGATGCATGTGGGGCACAAGGCCAGTGCGGCAAGCGGTGCGGAATTGCTTCGGCTGTCGGGCGCAAAGACGCTGCGCTGGGTGCCACCGCGCTCGGCGGTGACGATGGATTACCGGGCCGACCGCCTGACTGTAAGCTATGATGACGACTACACGATTGTCCGCATTTCCTGCGGATAGCGATGGACAGAATGGGTGGCGGACCATAACCGCCATCCACATGCTTTAAGGGCACGGTTAAATCCGTGTGACGGGAAGAGAAAATGACCGACCAGTTCGCGCTGACCGAAGACCAGATCGCCATTCAGGACATGGCGCGGCGCTTTACCGCCGATGCCATCACGCCCTTTGCCGCGCAGTGGGACGAGGAGCATCTGTTCCCGCGCGATACGATCAAAGCCGCAGCGGAACTGGGTTTTGCCGCGATCTATGTCAGCGAAGAATCGGGCGGGATTGGCCTTGGCCGTCTGGAAGCGGCGCTGATCATGGAGGCGATGGCCTATGGCTGCCCCACCACCAGCGCCTTCATCTCGATCCACAACATGGCGGCGTGGATGATCGATTGCTTCGGTGGCGATGATCTGAAGGCGCGCTACTTGCCCGATCTGGTCACGATGAACCGCTTTGCCAGCTATTGCCTGACCGAACCGGGCTCTGGCTCTGATGCTGCGGCCCTGAAAACCACTGCGCGCCGCGATGGCGATGATTATGTGCTCAACGGCACGAAGCAGTTCATTTCCGGCGGCGGGGTGAACGATGTTTATGTGGTGATGGTGCGCACGGGCGAGGATGGGCCGAAGGGCATTTCCTGCGTGGTGGTGGACAAGGACACACCCGGCGTCAGCTTCGGTGCGCCCGAACGCAAGCTGGGCTGGAATGCTTCGCCCACTGCGCAAGTGATTTTCGACAATGCACGCGTGCCGGTGGCCAACCGCGTGGGTGAGGAAGGCGATGGCTTCAAGTTCGCGATGGCGGGGCTTGATGGCGGGCGGCTGAACATCGGCGCTTGCTCGCTTGGCGGGGCGCAGCGCTGCCTTGATGAGGCCGTGCAATACGTCAAGGATCGTCGTCAGTTCGGCAAGGCGATTGCTGAGTTCCAGAATACCCAGTTCGTGCTGGCCGACATGGCGACCGATCTGGAAGCGGCGCGGGCGCTACTCTATCTGGCTGCGGCAAAGGTAACGTCTGGCGCACCTGACAAGACGCGGTTTTCCGCCATGGCCAAGAAGCTTTCGACCGACAGCGGATCGTCCATCGTTGACCGCGCACTGCAGATGTTCGGCGGATACGGCTATTTGCGCGACTATCCGATCGAGCGGTTCTGGCGCGATTTGCGCGTCCATCGCATCCTCGAAGGCACCAACGAAGTCATGCGCATGATCGTGGGAAGGGACCTGTTGAAGTGAGCGTTCCGAACAGCACAGAGAACGTCCTGAAGTGCACCAAGGCGCACGCAGGTGTCATTTCCTTGAACCGGCCCAAGGCATTGCACGCCCTGACGTTCGACATGGTCCACGCGATGACGTCCGCGCTGGTGGAGTGGCGCGATGATCCGGCAGTGGCTGTGGTGATGATCGATCACGCGGCTTCGCCGGATGGCGATCCAAAGCTTTCGCGCGGGTTCTGCGCGGGCGGCGATATCGCCTTTCTGCGCAATTCAGCGCTGAACGATGGTGGCGCGTCGGGGCGCAAGTTCTTCCACGACGAATACCAGCTCAACCACTTGCTGATGACTTATGGAAAGCCAGTCGTGGCGTTCATGGATGGCATCACGATGGGCGGCGGCGTGGGCATTTCTGCGCCGGCAACCTACAGAATTGCAACGGAAAACACGAAGTACGCGATGCCCGAAACCGGGATTGGCCTGTTCCCCGATGTAGGTGGCGGTTGGTTCCTTTCGCGCCTGCGCGGGCGGCTGGGGCAGTATCTTGCGCTGACCGGCGCACGGCTGGATGGCGCGGAGTGCGTCTGGGCCGGGCTGGCGACGCATTACCTGCTCTCGCAGAACCTCGCGGAGGCCAAGGCGCGGATTGCCGCCGATCCTGAAAATATCCCGGCAATCCTGCGCGAACTTTCTGCCGTTCCGCCCGAGGCGAAGATTGCCGCCCACGGCCCGGATATCGCGCGCCTGTTCGCCTCGGACCGGTATGAG
>JBEQBV010000297.1:0-4114 GCA_041639635.1 Novosphingobium sp. | reverse complement strand
AGCCATGCTGGTGGCGGTTTCAAACCAATCGCTTGGCTGAGGCCATTCTTACAGGCGGGATCATGATGACGGAAACTGCAGTTCTCGATGCCGAAACGGCCACCTCGGCTTCACTGGACACGGTGGCGACCCCCGCGCTGATCCTCGACGTCGATAAAGTGGATCGCAACATTGCGCGCCTGCGCGCGCATCTGGCGAAATTGAGCACCGGCTTTCGTCCGCATGTGAAGACCAGCAAGTCGGTCGATGTGGCGCGCAGGCTGTTTCCTGAAGGAACCGGGCCGATCACCGTCTCGACCCTCGCGGAAGCCGAATACTTTGCTGACGGTGGCTTCACCGACATCACTTATGCGGTTGGCCTGAGCTTCAATCGCATTGAGCGGGCGCGCCATCTGGTTGCAAGGGGAGTGCGGCTTTCGGTTCTGATCGACACGCTGGAGCAGGCCAACGCCCTTGCAGCTGCGGCAGTTGATGGTGGTCCGATGCCGGCTGTGCTGATCGAGATTGACTGCGATGGGCATCGCGGTGGCGTGCTGCCCGATGATCCGATCCTCATCGCCATTGCAGACGTGTTGCGCGATGGCGGGCTGGAACTGGCAGGAGTGCTCACCCATGCCGGTGAATCCTACAATGCGCGTGGCGGCGCAGGTCTGCCGGAAGCAGCCGAAGGCGAGCGGGCGGCGGCAGTGGCTGCCGCAGAAGCGCTGCGCGCTGCGGGCCATGCTTCGCCTGTCGTAAGCGTCGGTTCCACACCCACCGCCCATTTCGCGCAGGATCTTTCCGGCGTAACCGAAGTGCGCGCAGGTGTGTTCAGCTTCTTCGATCTGGTGATGCACGGGATCGGCGTCTGCGCGGTGGATGATATTGCCGCATCGGTGCTGCTGACTGTGATTGGCCATCGCCCCAAAAAGGGCTGGATCCTGACCGATGGAGGCTGGATGGCCCTTTCGCGCGATCGCGGAACGCAGCGCCATCCCGTCGATCAGGGCTATGGTCTGGTCTGCGACATAGATGGCCAACCCTTTGCCGACGTGATTGTGGAAGATGCGAGCCAGGAGCACGGGATCATCAAGGTGCGTCCGGGCAGCGGTGGCAGCCTCCCCGATCTGCCGATCGGTTCGCGCGTTCGCGTGTTGCCCAATCACGCTTGCGCCACTTGTGCGCAGCACGAAGTCTATAACGTGGTGCACGGGAAGGGTCGGGACATCATCGGAAACTGGCCACGCATGCGAGGTTGGTAACATTACCGGTTTCACCCGACTTTCGGCGGCGCCCGTTGCCGGTAAAAGGACATGGTCGAATGAGTGACTTGGCGCAGGATGCACTACAGGCGGTGCTGCCGCTGACGGGCAAAGCCTATATCGGCGGCGAATGGATCGACCTGTCTGGCGCCGAACTGCTGCCGGTGATCAACCCTGCGAACAGTGAGTGCATCGCGCAAGTGGCGGCTGGAACGGCGGCAGATCTTGATCGCGCGGTGGTTGCCGCGCGGACCGCCTTTGCCGAATTTTCGCAAAGCCCCGTGGCAGAGCGTCTGGCGCTGCTGGAGCGCATTCATGCGCTGATGACAGAGCGAGCCGAAGCACTGGCGCAAGTGCTGGTGATGGAAATGGGCGCCGCAATCAGCTTTGCCCGCGCCGCGCACGTGCCTTTTGCGTTGGGCCATGTTCAGGCTGCGATAGAAGTGCTGCGCGACTACGAGTTTCTGACAATGCGCGGGACAACCGCCATCGTGCGCGAGCCAATAGGCGTCGCGGCGCTGATTACGCCGTGGAACTGGCCGCTCTACCAGATCACGGCCAAGGTTGCGCCGGCGCTGGCAGCAGGATGTTGTGTAGTCCTCAAGCCAAGCGAACTTTCGCCGTTGAGCGCGATCATGTTCGCGCAGATCGTTCACGATGCAGGTGCCCCGGCGGGGGTGTTCAACCTCCTGAATGGCAAGGGTAGCGAAGTGGGCGCGGGCATGGCTGCGCACCCTGATATCGACATGATCTCGATCACCGGATCGAATCGGGCTGGCGTTCTGGTGGCGCAGGGGGCGGCGCCAACGGTCAAACGGGTGACGCAGGAGCTTGGCGGCAAGTCTCCCAACGTGCTTTTGCCCGATGCCGATTTTGAACGTGTGGTCCCGCTGGGCGTGATGGCAGCGTTCCGCAATGTTGGCCAATCCTGCAGCGCGCCGACGCGAATGATCGTGCCGCGGGCCGCTTTGGCACAGGTTGAGACGATTGCGCGCCGCACAGTGGAAACCATTGTGGTTGGCGATCCGATGGAAGAGGCGACGACGCTTGGCCCCATTGCCAATGCGGCGCAGCATCGGCGGGTCCAGACCATGATTGCGATGGGCCTTGAAGAAGGCGCAAGGCTGGTCTGTGGCGGTCCCGGCAGTCCCGACGGGCTCGATCACGGACTGTTCGTGCGACCAACGATCTTTTCCGACGTTACGAGCGCGATGCGCATTGCGCAGGAAGAGATCTTCGGGCCGGTGCTGGTCATGATCCCCTACGATGCCGTGGATGAAGCCGTGACGATTGCCAACGACACCGAATATGGTCTTGGCGGCCATGTCCATGGTTCCGACCTCGAGCAGGCTCGGCGTGTGGCTTTGCGCATCCGCACCGGACAGGTTCACATCAATGCCCCGGCATGGGACGCGCACGCCCCGTTCGGCGGGTACAAGCGGTCCGGCAATGGTCGCGAATATGGGCTCTTCGGCTTCGAGGAATATCTCGAGGTCAAGGCCATCCTTGGTTTTGCATGACTTCAGAGTTCATCGGAGAAGTATGAAATGCCCGCGCCCTTGAGGTTTATCGAGTCCACGCCGGAATTGCCCAGGCAGGCTGACGTCGTCGTTATCGGCGCAGGTGTGGTAGGCAGCTTCACCGCCTATTACCTTACCAAGCGCGGACTCAAAGTTGCCCTGATCGAAAAAGGCGTCGTGGGCGGCGAACAATCGAGCCGCAACTGGGGCTGGTGCCGCCAGCAAAACCGTGACGAGCGTGAGCTGCCCCTGGCAACCAAGGCGCTTGATCTGTGGGAGCAGTTCGGGATCGAAAGCGGCGAGGAAACCGGCTTTCGCCGCTGCGGCTTGTTCTATGTCAGCAATGACGAAGCCGAAATCGCAACCTGGGCAAAATGGGGCGAATATGCCCGCTCCATAGGCGTGAAGACGCGCATGCTGAACAGCCAGGAGGCGACCGAGAAGGGCAGCTTTACCGGGCAAGTGTGGAAGGGCGGCGTGCATTCGCAGATGGACGGCATCGCCGATCCGGGCCTTGCCGTGCCAGCCGTGGCGCGCGCGATCATGGCGCTGGGCGGTACGGTGCATCAGGCCTGCGCAGCGCGCGGCATCGAAACCACCGGCGGCGCGGTGAGCGGCGTGGTTACCGAGCGCGGTACCATTGCCACCAAGCTGGTAATCCATGCCGGCGGTGCCTGGGCATCTTCCTTCATGCACCAGTTGGGTGTGCGGTTTCCGCAAGCAACAGTTCGCCAATCAATCCTTGCGATCGGTACGGGCCACATGAGCCTGCCTGATGCGTTCTATGGGAACTCCATGTCGATCACCCGACGCGGCGATGGCGCGCATGCGCTGGCTTACAGCGGACGGGCCAAGGTCGACCCGACGATGCAGTTCATGCGCTTCCAGAAGCAGTTCCTGCCGATGTTCAAGCAGCGCTGGAAGAAGGTTTCGCCCGGCGGCTTGCAGGGCCTGCGCGCGGGGCACGAGACATTGTCGCGCTGGGCACTGGACCGTCCAACGCCGATGGAGGCCCGCCGCATCCTCGACCCTAAGCCTGATCCCAAAACCATGCGTCTGACCATCGAGCGCGTTTCGCAACTGATCCCGGAGGTGGCGCGGGCACCGATTGTCGGACAGTGGGCTGGCTTTGTGGACAGCACGCCCGATGGTGTGCCCGTGATTGGCGAGATTCCCTCGATCCCGGGTTTCATCCTTGCCGCAGGTTTCAGCGGGCACGGCTTCGGCATCGGACCCGGCGCAGGTCATCTGGTTGCAGACATTGCATCGGGACACGAACCGATTGTCGATCCCCGTCCCTACCGACTGTCGCGGTTCGACGCTGGCGCGCATATCGACGTTTCCGAGTTCTAG
>JBEQBV010000296.1:0-4142 GCA_041639635.1 Novosphingobium sp. | reverse complement strand
GGCGATGCCGATTGCCTCGACATGCTGGTGCCCCGCCTGCGGCACCGGGGCGAAATTGTGCTGGCAGGTTTCTATGCCAACCGGCCCAGCTTCGCCTTTGCCCCGGCGTTCCGCGCCGAAGCGCGCTTTCGCGTAGCAGCAGAATGGGGGCCGGATGATCTGGCCACCACTCGCGCGCTGACTGAAAGCGGCGCGCTCGATCTGTCGGGCCTTGTTACCCATCAGCGGGATGCCGCCGATGCACCTGAAGCTTACCCCGAAGCCTTTCTCGATGCTGACTGTCTGAAGATGGTCCTCGACTGGAGCCAATGCGCATGACCATGCTGGAACACGAACTTGCGCAATTGGATCAGGCTCTTCGTGATGAAGCCTCGATTGAACCCGATGCGCCGCACACAGGTGAAGTGCGCAAGGAAACGCAGATCATTGCGATCTACGGCAAGGGCGGTTCAGGCAAGAGCTTTGCACTAGCCAACCTTAGCTACATGATGGCCCAGCAGGGCAAGCGCGTGCTGCTGATCGGCTGTGACCCGAAGTCTGATACCACCAGCCTGCTGTTTTCCGGCAAGGCTACCCCCACGATCATCGAAACCTCATCAGCCAAGAAGCTGGCAGGCGAGGAAGTGCGGATCGAGGATGTATGCTTCCAGCGCGATGGCGTGTTCGCCATGGAACTGGGTGGCCCGGAAGTGGGCCGTGGCTGCGGCGGCCGCGGGATCATTCACGGTTTCGAACTGCTGGAAAAATTGGGCTTCCATGATTGGGGCTTTGACTACGTGCTGCTCGATTTTCTGGGCGACGTGGTGTGCGGTGGCTTTGGCCTGCCGATTGCGCGCGACATGTGCCAGAAGGTTATCGTTGTCGGATCAAACGATCTGCAATCGCTTTATGTGGCCAACAACGTCTGCAAGGCAGTGGAATACTTCCGCAAGATGGGCGGCAATGTCGGCGTTGCTGGCATGATCATCAACAAGGATGATGGCACCGGCGAGGCCAAGGCCTTTGCCAATGCCGTCGACATCCCTGTGCTTTGCGCAATTCCGGCGGACGAGGACATCCGCCGCAAATCGGCAAATTACCAGATTATCGGAAAGCCAGGTGGACAGTGGAGCAGCCTTTTCGAAGAGCTGGCCTCCAATGTCGCCTCGGCCCCGCCGCGGCAGCCCAAGCCCCTCGACCAGGATGGACTGCTTGGCCTCTTCTCCCCCGAAGACACCGGTGGTGACGTCAAACTCATCCCGGCGACACAGGCTGACATGCGCGGCGGAACTTTTGAAACGCGGCCTTCGCTGGAGGTCGTTTATGACGAAGTCTGACACGAAAGGGCGCGCCGCATGAGCGATCTTGCCCCCGACATTGCGGAATTCGCCCGCCAGCCCGACAGGATCGCGCTTGATGCCCCTGTAGAAGGTGGCGGTTGCCATGCTGGCGCTGACGTTCTGCGCGAAGCTACCAACAAGGCCCAAGGCTCTGAACTGCTTGATCGCTATGCTGCCGATTATCCGGTTGGCCCGCACGATCAGCCGCAAAGCATGTGCCCTGCCTTCGGATCGCTGCGCGTTGGTTTGCGGATGCGGCGCACGGCCACAGTGCTCTCGGGCTCAGCCTGCTGCGTTTATGGTTTGACCTTCACCTCGCACTTCTATGGCGCGCGCCGCACGGTGGGCTACGTGCCGTTCAGTTCGGAAACACTGGTTACCGGCAAGCTCTTTGAAGACATCAAGGAAGCTGTCGAAGGCCTTGCCGATCCGGCAAATTACGACGCCATCGTGGTTACCAACTTGTGCGTACCCACGGCGAGTGGCGTTCCGCTGCGGCTGCTGAAAAAGCAGATCAACGGCGTGCGTATCATCGGCATTGATGTGCCCGGCTTCGGCATCCCGACCCATGCCGAGGCCAAGGACGTGCTGGCCGGCGCAATGCTGGCCTATGCGCGTGAAGAAGTGGCGCAAGGCCCAGTTGCCGCGCCTGCCATACGAACGGACAAGCCCACCGTTACCCTCTTGGGTGAAATGTTCCCGGCAGATCCAGTTGGCATCGGCATGATGCTTGAACCGCTAGGCCTTGCCGCGGGCCCGGTTGTGCCGACACGCGAATGGCGCGAGCTTTATGCCGCGCTCGATTGTGCGGTCGTTGCCGCCATCCATCCGTTCTACACCGCCAGCGTGCGCGAATTCGAACATGCGGGTCGCACCGTAGTCGGCTCGGCTCCTGTGGGCGTTGATGGTACTGCGGCCTGGCTCGATGCGATTGGCGCGGCCTGCAACATCGATCAGGCAAAGATTGCTGCCGCCAAGGACAAGTTCCTGCCCGCGATCAAGGCGGCTCTGACTGCAAACCCGATCAAGGGCCGGATCACGGTTTCGGGCTATGAAGGGTCCGAACTGCTGGTCGCCCGGCTGCTCATCGAAAGCGGCGCGGATGTGCCCTATGTCGGCTCTGCCTGCCCGCGCACAAAATGGTCTGACCCTGACCGCGAATGGTTGGAAGCACGCGGCGTGCGCGTCAATTTCCGCGCCAGCCTTGAGCAGGACATTGCGGCGGTCGAGGAATTTCAGCCCGATCTGGCCATCGGCACCACGCCTGTGGTGCAGCACGCCAAGCAAAAGGCCATTCCGGCGCTGTATTTCACCAACCTGATCTCTGCCCGTCCGCTGATGGGTTTGGCAGGGGCTGGCAGTCTGGCACAGGTCGTCAACGCGGCGATGGCCAACAAGGCCCGTTTCGACAAGATGACCGCGTTTTTCGATGGCGTGGGTGCTGGGCCGAATGCCGGCATCTGGACCGAAACGCCGCAGGACCGCCCGCAGTTCAAGAAAAAGTACGCAGCGCTCAACGAGGCAGCCCGCAAGGCCGCCGAGGCGGTGGGATCATGACGCTCGTTCTCGATCACGATCGGGCCGGTGGCTACTGGGGCGCGGTTTACGTGTTCACGGCCATCAAGGGCCTGCAGGTCATTATTGATGGCCCGGTAGGGTGTGAAAATCTGCCGGTAACCTCGGTCCTTCATTACACCGATGGCCTCCCGCCGCACGAATTGCCGATTGTCGTCACCGGCCTTGGTGAAGAAGAACTGGGCAAGATCGGCACCGAAGCAGCGATGAAGCGCGCGTGGAAAACGCTCGATCCAGAGCTTCCTGCTGTTGTCGTCACCGGTTCGATCTCTGAGATGATCGGTGGCGGCGTGACGCCGATGGGCACCAACATAAAACGCTTCTTGCCACGCACGATTGACGAAGATCAGTGGCAATCGGCCGACCGCGCGATGAGCTGGCTCTGGTCCGAATTCGGGCCGAAGGCGGTGCCTGCGGTCAAGCCGGTGAAAGAGGGCGAGAAGCCCAAGGTCAACATTCTTGGCCCCGCCTATGGCATGTTCAACATGGCCAGCGACGTTCACGAAATCCGCCGCCTGATCGAAGGCATCGGGGCCGAAGTGAACATGGCGTTCCCGCTGGGCAGCCATCTGGCCGATGTGCGCAAGCTGGCCGATGCGCAGGCCAATGTGTGCATGTACCGCGAATTCGGTCGCAATCTGTGCGAGCTGATGGAGCGACCGTTCTTTCAGGCGCCCATCGGGCTGGATAGTACGACGCGCTTCCTGCGCGCACTGGGTGCCGAACTCGGACTTGATCCCGAACCGTTCATCGAACGCGAAAAGCACACCACGATCAAACCCTTGTGGGATCTGTGGCGTTCGGTGACGCAGGATTTCTTTGCCACGGCCAGCTTCGGAATTGTGGCCAACGAAACCTACGCCCGCGGCATTCGTCACTTCCTTGAAGATGACATGGGCCTGCCCTGCACCTTTGCGTTTTCCCGCAGCGCCGGGATAAAGCCGAAGAACGAGGATGTGCGCGCCGCAATTCACGCCAATCCACCGCTGGTGCTGTTCGGCAGCTACAACGAACGCATGTACAGCGCCGAACGGGGTGGTCGGTCGATCTACATTCCCGCCAGCTTCCCCGGCGCGGCGATAAGGCGCCACATCGGAACGCCTTTCATGGGCTATTCCGGCGCGACTTATCTGGTGCAGGAAGTGTGCAACGCGCTGTTCGATGCGCTGTTCAACATCATCCCGCTATCGACCCAGCTTGATGCCGTAGAGGCGACTCCAACGCGCGATCATCGCGAACTGGCATGGG
>JBEQBV010000295.1:0-4156 GCA_041639635.1 Novosphingobium sp. | reverse complement strand
CTGGTCCGAACTATTTCAGTTCACAATGGCGGCACAGGCGACAATGCAGTCGGCTATGGTGCCACCGTCGGCGGCAAGATACTTTTCGGCCCGGAAAACCGCCATGATGTGCGCTTTATGGGCGCCATCGGTCGCGGCATCGGGCGATACTTCACTGTCGGCTTTGCCCCCGATGCGATCTACGACCGCGCCGTCTCCGACCGGTTGAACCTGATCGAAAATGTCGCAGGCTGGGCCTCGGTGAAGCTAGGCTGGACCGAAACACTGCGCTCTACCGTGATGGTGGGCTATCAGCACGCCGATTATCCCGATACGCTGCCCACGCCCGGGCTTGCCAATGTCGAAGCGTGGAGCGTTGCCGGCAACCTGTTCTGGTCGCCGGTGCGCAATCTCGATTTCGGGATCGAATACCGCCATGCCGTGCGCGAGGTTGCAAACGGTCTGGTCGGCACAATGGATCGCGTCGAAATGGCCGCGAAGTATACGTTCTAAAAGACTAAGGGAGAGGCCCGATGGCAAGTTTTGAAGGCACCGTGCCGATAAAGGAACCGGTGAAGCACAACGAAAAGCTGATCATTACCGCATCGTCATTAGGCACGGTGTTCGAATGGTATGATTTCTACCTCTACGGCCTGCTCACCGCGATCATTGCAGCCAAGTTCCTGACCGGGCTGAACCCCACCACATCGTTCATCATGGCGCTGCTGGTCTTTGCCGCAGGCTTCATCGTCCGCCCATTCGGCGCGCTGGTGTTCGGCGCCATCGGGGATATCGTTGGGCGGCGCTACACCTTTATCGTCACGCTGCTGGTGATGGGCTTGTCCACCTTCCTCGTTGGTTGCCTGCCCACGTATGAAAGCGTCGGCGTTGCGGCTCCCATCATGCTGGTGGTTTTGCGCATGTTCCAGGGCCTTGCCCTTGGCGGCGAATATGGGGGCGCTGCGACTTACGTGGCCGAACATGCCCCGGCCAACAAGCGCGGCCTTTACACCAGCTGGATTCAGATAACCGCCACGGCAGGCCTTGCCATGGCGCTGCTGATCGTGATCCTCGTCCGCTCGCCCGTCACCGGCGTCGGCGAAGAAGCGTTCAAGGACTGGGGCTGGCGCGTGCCCTATCTGCTCTCGGGCCTGTTCCTGTGCATCGGCCTGTGGTTGCGCCTGAAGCTGCATGAATCGCCGGTGTTTCAGAAGATGAAGGACGAAGGCACCTCCTCCAAGCGCCCCTTGCGCGAAGCCTTTGGCGAATGGTCGAACGTCAAGATCGTGCTGATCGCCTTCTTCGGCGCCATCGCGGGCCAGGCCGTGGTCTGGTACACCGGACAGCTCTATGCGATGTACTTCCTTGAAAAGATGCTGAAAGTCGATGGCCTTACCGCCAACACCCTGATCATCATTGCCCTTGCCTGCGCCACGCCCTTCTTCCTGTTCTTCGGCTGGCTGTCAGACAAGATCGGCCGCAAGAAGATCATCCTCACCGGCTGTGCGCTCGCCGCGCTCACGCTGTTCCCTGCGTTCAAGATGCTGACCGTAGCCGCTAACCCGGCCCTTGCCAGCGCCTTGGCAACCGCGCCGGTAAAGGTCTTGGCCAACCCCGCCGAATGCTCATCACAGTTCGATCCGGTCGGCGGCAACAAGTTTGACACCACCAGCTGCGACATCGTGAAAAATGCCCTCGCCAAGGCGGCGGTGAACTATGAAAACGTCGCAGCGCCCGCAGGCACCGTTGCCTCGATCCAGATCGGCGGCATGACCCTCACCGCGCCCGATCCGGCCAAAGTCACCGGTGAGGAAAAGAAAGCCGCCATTGCCGCCTTCACCAAGGACGTGACCGCAGATCTGGCCAAGGTCGGCTATCCCGCCACGGCTGACCCCGATCAGATCAACAAGCCGCTGGTCGTGGCGATCCTGTTCTACCTCGTGCTGCTGGTGACCATGGTCTATGGCCCGATCGCGGCCATGCTGGTCGAACTGTTCCCCAGCCGCATCCGCTATTCCTCGATGAGCCTGCCCTACCACATCGGCAATGGCTGGCTCGGTGGGCTGCTCCCAGCCATCGGCTTTGCCATGGTCGCGGCCAATGGCGATATTTACTACGGCTTCTGGTATCCGGTGATCGTGGCCGCTGCCACTTGCGTCTTCGGCCTGTTCTTCCTGCCGGAAACGTTCAAGCGCAGCATCGATTGAGCCGCGCTGGTTTGCAAAATGTGCCAAGCGTTTCAGGAACGCTTGGCACCTTTGCGAGTTTCGGTATCGGTGCAGACAGCACCTTTTGCCTTGAATTGGTCAAACCCTCGGCAATGAAAGTCACCAAGTGATCGTGCGGAGTGTGCGTTGCCTGAGAGAATGCTTGACCATTCGGAAGCCGATCTGACCGCAGCGCGCAACGCCCTGCGCGAAAGCGACCTGCATTTCCGCACGCTGGCTGATGCCTTTCCGCACATGGTCTGGTCCACCCTGCCTGATGGCTTCCATGATTACTACAACAGCCGCTGGTACGAATATACCGGAGCGCCCGAAGGATCGACCGATGGTGATGCGTGGGCCGGACTGTTCCACAGCGAAGATCAGCCACGCACGTGGGAGCGTTGGCAACATAGTCTGAAGACGGGCGAACCCTACGAAATCGAATATCGCCTGCGCCATCACACCGGGCAATATCGCTGGGTGCTGGGCCGTGCCATGCCACTGCGCAACGAGGCAGGCCGCATCATCCGCTGGATGGGCACATGCACCGATATCCATGATCAGAAGGAAATCGCCGAGCAAAACGAAATTCTCGGGCGCGAGCTGAGTCACCGGATCAAGAACATCTTCTCGGTCATTGCCGGACTGATCGGTCTGTCATCACGCCGACAGCCAGAACATGCCGCTTTTGCCGCCGATCTGCAGGCGCGCATTTCCTCGCTCGGTCGCGCCCATGAACTGGTCCGCCCGCATTCGGAACGGTCCCGGCCAGAGATCGAGGCTGAAAGCCTGCATGCGCTGTTCCGCGAAGTGCTCAATCCCTATCCTGCGATCAACGAAGGCCGCATCAGAATAAGCGGCACCGACCTGCGCGTCGATGATCGCAGCGCCACGCCGATAGCGCTGTTCGTGCACGAAATGGCCACGAACGCATTGAAGTACGGATCGCTGTCAGCAGACGAAGGCATCGTCAACATCGCCGTGGAAAAAACCGATACGGATTGCATGATCTGCTGGCAGGAACGGGGTGGCCCGGCGGTCGAAGGCGAACCTGCCCATACGGGCTTTGGCACCAAGCTGGCCGAACTCAGCATCGCCAGCCAGTTGGGCGGCACTTTGACGCGCGATTGGGCATGGGAAGGCTTGACGGTAACGGCCCATATCCCGGCTGTTGCCTTGGCCCGCTAAACGAACGCAATCTGCGCTCAGATTCTCCGATTGAACAGCCCGTTTCAGCGCGCAATCACACCGCGCGGCGGATCAACGTTCTCCCCGCCCGAACGCCGCAGGGCATAAGAAACTGCATTTCGCAGAACTTGTTCGTCGGTCGGTTTGGGCACAATGCCGATGCAGCATTCAAACTTGCCGTCCAGCTTGTTAGCCACCATTGCCGGATTGGCCGTCACGAATAGCACCGGCACGCCCATGGTATGCAGTCGCATGCCAATATCCGGCCCGGTCAGGCCATCGCGCAGGTTCAGATCCACCAGCGCAAGATCGATAGTACGGCCAAGGTGCTTTTCAACGCTGCGTGCGTCTGGTGCAATGCCAATCACGGCATGGCCATCGTCTTCGAGAAGACCCTGCATGTAGCAGGCCACCAGAATTTCGTCTTCCACGATCAACAACTTGGGCATTGCACTCAACTTTGGTAAGATCAACAGACTATCTAAACGGTGGCCCGCCCACCGCGTTCCCGGCATGTGCATTCAGGGCAATACCGGCTTGATCGCCCCGCAACCTTCGCCCAAACCCGGGGAAGCTACAGAAGGAATGCAAACAATGCGGGTCTGCGTTTTCGGCGCGACTGGCACAATCGGCAAAGCCGTTGTTGCTGCGCTGGAGAAGGCCGGCCATGATGTGACGCCGGTGATCCGCCGCGCCGACCTGTCCGATCCTGAAACCCTGTCCCGCGCGGTGTTCGGCCAGCAGCCATGCGATGTCGTAATATCGTGCCTTGCATCACGCAC
>JBEQBV010000294.1:0-4166 GCA_041639635.1 Novosphingobium sp. | reverse complement strand
ATATAGGGCGTCGCGTTGTCCGACACGATGCCGGTGCAACTGGTCACCAACTCGAAGAAGCGGCCCGCATAGCCCTCTGCGAAGCCCTTGACGTGCAGATCACCGTTTTCGGCATCGGCGTAACGCTCGAGGATGTGCCAGGTGCTGGTATCGCCCACCTCGTACCACTCATAGACGAGCGTTCCGGGCTATTTGCGCGTTCTCTCGACCAGTTCGTTCATCAAGGTCATGAAACCAGCGCGCTTGGTTTCGGGCACTTTGACCTCAAGATGGATGTGGATGGTGTCGGTGGACATGGTTTGTTTCCTTTGTTGAAAAGTTCATTGGGTTTGAAAGATGGGCCAGTTCACCCCGCGCTGCGGCCAACAGGTTTTCGGCGGGTAAATCGGTGTGATGTGTTGCACTGCAGAGGCTGGTGTGGACGTCGGCCTTGACCGGGCTCAGACCGAGGTCGCGATGAAAGGCGGAAACGCTGTCCGCGCCGGACGCGATGTCCCCTGACACAAGGACCATGGCATGGACCAGAACCCGCGGGCGCCCGTGGCGCGTTGGCCGCCACCGTTGCGCCGTGCCGACAAGTTTCCTGCCCTCTATCGAAAGGTTCCAATCGCCGTCGCAGAAACTGCCGGGGGTGTTCCCGGTATCCAGTTTTTCTACACCCAGCCCGGCCTTGAATATCCGAGTGAGCAAGCGGTAGCCGTCTTCGATGGTGAAGCCCTCCGGCGCATCAAAGCTGAGCGCCAGGTTGGCCACGCCCCGACCTTGCGGAACGGTTCCACCTCCGGTCGGGCGCACATGAACGGGCCAACCGCGTGTGCTCGATAGGCGTGCGGCTTGCGTGAATCCATTGCGCGTTTCGTAAGCGCGCGGGCACACGAGCGCTTGGGTATCCGCTGTCCACAGTCCCACCTGCGGGCCCTGCGCTGAAAAGAGGTCGGATTCAAAGGTCAAGCCTTCGGACACAGTCCCAAATCGGCGCAAAGGCGTCGTCACCCGGACATTCCTTCTATTTCTTCGCAGATCGTGGTCAGCAGATCGCCCGCCGGCGCGCCATCCAGCGCACGGTGGTCAAAGGTGAGCGAGAGGCCGACAAAAGGGCGAAGCTCTATGCCGCCGTCTGCGGCTCGCACAGGGCGATCCGTCAGGCAGCCAATACCCAGAATGCAGATCTGGCTCGCGTTCAAAATAGGGGTGAAGTGTTCCACCCGCGTCAGGCCAAGGTTGGTGATCGTGAAGGTGCCGCCCGTCATCTCGGTCACGGTCAGTTTGTTGCTTTTGGCTCGCGCCGCCAAGTCCTGTCGCGCACTCCTCAACGCGCTCACGTCCATGTCACCCGCACCAAAAATCGCCGGGGCCACCAATAAGTTGCCCGGCAGTGCGATGGCAACAGACAGGTCAATCGCTTCGTGCAGATGAACCTCGCGGTCCTTGGTGCGGCCATTCGCATCGGGATGCCTTTTGAGCGCGCGGACCACGGCCAGCATCAACAGATCCTCCACCGAGGCCTTGGTCCCCGCTTCCGCCAGCCGCGCCTTTTCCGCCAGCAAAGCAGTAGCGTCCGCACTGCCGTGATGGGTCAGCTGCGCCGCGGTGGCCAGGCTCTTGACCATGGCGTCCGCGATCATGCCGCGCACGCCTTTCAGTGCTACGGTGCGCACGCCGTCGGTCATGTAATTGTTCCGATGACAGCGCCTTTGGAAACCACCGCGTCGGCCTGCTCTTTGATCGCTACGGTGCCCGACGCGGGCGCGTGGATTTCGTATTGCACCTTCGCAGTCATGATTTCGGCGATCAACGCGCCTTTTTCAACGGTGGCCCCGTCGTTGACCAACCATGTGGTGATGACGGTTTCTACGTCTTCTTCCCAGAGGTTTGTGGGGATGTTGATGTCTGTCATTGAGCTTTCCTGTGTTGGGTGGGACCGCCTGTGAAGGCGGCCCCGAGACGCACGGTCAGGCCGCTTTCATGCTGTTGAACGCGGCAACGATCTTGTCGGGGTTGGGCAGGCAGAACTGCTCCATCACCCGCGCGTAAGGGATCGGCACATCTGGATACGCCACCCGCTTGGGCGCGGCCTTGAGGACCGAGATGTCATGTTCCGTCACGCTGGCGATGATCTCGCCGGAGACGCCGTAAGACATGTAGTCCTCGTCCACCACAATCAGCCGACCCGTCTTGGCGACGCTGGCGCGGATCGTGTCGCGATCCAGCGGGACCAGGCTGACCAGATCGACCACCTCAGCGCTGACGCCTTGGCCTTCCAGCTTCTCGGCTGCTTTCAGAGCGTTGTGCACGCCCATCCCGACGCTGACGATGGTGACGTCTTTTCCTGAGCGCACGACCTTGGCTTTGCCGATTTCAACTGTGTAACTTTCCACCGGGGTGTGCACCGTTGCGCCCGCTTCTGTGGCCAGCCATCCCATGCCTTGCAGGCCCTTGTGGTACATGTAGACGACGGGGCTGTCGTCGCGCATGGCGGCGGTCATCAACCCCTTGGCGTCATAGGCATTCGACGGGCAAACCACCTTCATGCCGGGCAGGTGCGCAAAGGTGCCATACAGACATTGCGAGTGCTGGCCGCCGTCTGAGTAACCGCCACCGGTCGACGTCATCAGCACCATCGGCACCTTGAAGTTGCCACCCGAAAAGTAGATGTTCTTGGCCATCAGGTTGTAGATCGCGTCAAAGCAGACGCCGAAGAAGTCGACGAACATCAGTTCGACAACCGGGCGCATCCCGTCTTGGGCAGCCCCGACAGCGGCGCCGATGAAGGCGGTCTCGGAAATCGGCGTATCGCGAATGCGCTCAGGACCAAATTCCTCCAGCAAGCCGCGTGTGTTGCCGTAGACGCCGCCCAGGGCGCCGATGTCCTCACCCATCACAAAGACGGTGGGGTCGATCTGCATTTCCTGCTGCACGGCCTCGGCCATGGCGCGGGCAATGGTCAGTTTTCTTTCGTTGGCTACGGTCATTGTTTCTCTCCTTACGCGAACACGGAAGTCAGCGCGGTTTCGGGCGCTGGATCCGCGCTTTCGCGGGCAAATTTGATGGCTTGTTCAACGCGGGCAGCGGCCTGTGCCTCTATCGCGTCGAGCTCTGCGTCGGTGGCCACACCATCGGCGATCATCTTGGCGCGCATCTTCGGAATCGGGTCCTTCGCGAACAGCGCGTCCTTCTCGCCCTTGGGGCGGTAGCCTTCGGCATCCCCCATGAAGTGGCCAGCGAGGCGATACGTTTCGATCTCCAGCAGGGACGGGCCTTCACCAGCGCGGGCGCGGGCAATCGCTTCACCAGCGGCCTCATAGATCGCATAAGGGTCATTGCCCGCGATGCGCTTGCCAGGGATGCCGTAAGCGGCCGCACGGTCTGCGTTGTTGGAGATCGCGGTCGAAGCCTCCTTGGACACCGAGATCCCCCAAGCGTTGTCTTCGATGACGCAAATGAAAGGCAGCTTCCAGGTCGCGGCGAGGTTCATCGCTTCATGCCAGCCGCCCTGGTTCACGGCACCCTCGCCAACGAAAGCCACGGCAACGCCGGGCTTTTTCTGCATCTTGCGGCTAAGGGCGGCACCGACGGCTGGGCCCATGCCCTGGGCAATGATCCCCGAGCAGGCAAAGTTCACCTTCGGATCAAAGAGGTGCATGTGCCCGCCACGCCCGCCTGAAAGGCCGGTCGCCTTCCCGAAGATCTCGGCAGCCATCTTGTCGAGGTCCACCCCCTTGGCAATGGCCTGGTGGTGCGGACGGTGCGTGGCGGTGACGATGTCGCTTGCTTCGAGATGCGCACAGACGCCCACCGCCACAGGTTCTTGCCCGTCGGACAGGTGCATCTCACCGGGAATCGGGCCGTCGGCCATGCTGAACACGGGCAACTTGCCCTCGAAATAGATTTTCGCAATGGTCTCTTCGAACTTGCGGCTCGTGACCATGTTGCGATACATCCAATGCTGTTTCTCGCGGTTTGGTGTCATTGGTTTGTCTCCTATAAAAATGCTCAGATACACGAACGACGCAGGTGCGCCGCCAACTCGTCGACGTCGGACCGCTTCGCAAGCAAAGTGGTCACCACCTGGTGGCGCGTCTCGCAGGTACTTTTTTGCAAAGGCCATGCCATAAGTCGGATCTGTAGAAGAATCGCGGGAATACCCTTAAAGAGACCGCACTAAA
>JBEQBV010000293.1:0-4191 GCA_041639635.1 Novosphingobium sp. | reverse complement strand
CCGAGGATGAGACGGAATGGGGCAAGCTTTCGGTCGTGTTCGCCACGGCCAAGGGCAACGTGCGCCGCAATTCGATGGACGCCTTTGCGAATATCCCGACCAACGGGAAGTTCGCGATGAAGTTCGAATCCGATGATGAGGGAACGCCGAGCAGTGACCGTCTGATCGGCGTTGCGCTGCTGGAGCCTAGCGACGATGTGTTGCTGGCCACGCGATCGGGCAAGGCAATCCGCTTTGCAGGCGATGAAGTGCGCGAGTTTACCAGTCGCACGTCCACCGGAGTGCGCGGGATGACGCTGAAGGGCGATGACGAGGTGATCTCGCTGTCGATCCTGCACCGCGTGGGCGCATCGCCCGAAGAGCGCGAGGACTACCTGCGCTTTGCCCCTTGGAAGGGCGAAAAGGAAGGCGAGCCGACCACACCGCCAGCACGCATGGCCGAGCTGGCCGAGCGTGAGCAGTTCATCCTGACCGTCTGCGCCAATGGTTATGGCAAGCTGTCGTCGGCCTATGAATATCGGCGGACGGGCCGTGGTGGTCAGGGCATCACAAACATCGACAACATCGGCCGCAATGGTCCGGTGGTAGCCAGCTTCCCGGCGAGCCAGGCCGACCAGTTGATGCTGGTGACCGATCAGGCCAAGCTGATCCGCCTGCCGCTGACCACGCTTCGTGTTATCGGGCGCGGCAGTGCTGGTGTGCGCCTGTTCAATGTTTCGGGCGGCGAACATGTGGTGAGCGCGGTGCGTCTGGCCGAGGAAGAGGCTGTGGACGAGATCGCGGCGGCACCTGTGACGGATGAAGCGGTTGCGCCGGATGAGGAAGGTTCGGCGGAATGAGCGATCTTCCGCTCACCGCCTACAAGGTGCTGACGGGCGCGGAGATGGCGCTGCTTGAAGCCGATGGCGTGTTCAAGGGCGCGCCCATCGATCTGGCGGATGGCTACATTCACCTGTCGACCGAAGCGCAGCTGACCGAAACGGTGGACAAGCACTTTGCCGGGCAGGATGATCTGCACGTGGTAGCCGTCGATCTGGCCGTGCTGGGCGATGCGGTGAAGTGGGAGCCTTCGCGCGGGGGGCAGCTGTTTCCGCATATCTACGCCGATCTGCCGCTGAACGCCGCGCTGGCCTATGGGCGTTTGGAGCGCGGTGACGACGGGCAAGTGAAACTGCCGGTTGCGGGTTAGCTTGCCCCGCAGACGGTCTTGCCGCAGCGGCGCGGCGATGCCAAGGGCTGCGGCATGACGCATCAGGTACATATTATCGGCGGCGGAATGGCCGGCAGTGAAGCGGCGTGGCAACTGGCGCGGCGCGGCGTGCGTGTGCGGCTTTCGGAAATGCGCGGGGGTGGGGACACTACGCCTGCCCACAACAGCGATGGGCTGGCCGAACTAGTCTGCTCCAACTCTTTCCGTTCCGACGATGATGAGAAGAACGCCGTTGGCTTGCTGCATTACGAAATGCGCCAGTGCGACAGCCTGTTGATGGCAGCCGCTGCCAAGGCGCGGGTTCCGGCGGGATCGGCGCTGGCGGTGGACCGCGATGTATTTTCCGCAGAGGTGGAGGCAGCGCTGCGCGCGCAGTCGACGCTGGAGATTGTGCGCGAGCGGGTGGACATTTTGCCATCGGACGGGCTTACCATCGTGGCGACGGGGCCGCTGACCGCGCCATCGCTGGCCACCAGCATCGGAGCGGCAACAGGGGCGCATAGTCTGGCATTTTTCGATGCGATTGCACCGATTGTCTATCGCGATTCGATCAACATGGATGTGGCGTGGATGGCGTCCCGCTGGGACAAGGGGGCCGAAGCCTCGCTCGAAATGGGTGGTGACGGGCGCGATTACATCAATTGCCCGATGACCAAGGAGCAGTACTTCGCCTTTCACGAGGAACTTCTGGCGGGCGAGAAGACCGAGTTCAAGGAGTGGGAGGCGAACACACCCTACTTCGATGGTTGCATGCCGGTTGAAGTCATGGCGTCACGCGGAGTGGAAACGCTGCGGTTCGGCCCAATGAAGCCGGTGGGCCTCGACAATCCGCACTGGGCCACGCCAGAGCATCCGAACGGGCGCTGGCCTTATGCCGTGGTGCAATTGCGGCAGGACAACAAGCTGGGCACGCTGTGGAACATGGTGGGCTTTCAGACCAAGTTGAAGCATGCCGAGCAAGTGCGCGTGTTCCGTACCATTCCGGGGCTGGAGCAAGCGGAGTTCGCGCGGCTGGGCGGGCTACATCGCAACACATTCCTCAATTCACCCACATTGCTGGACCTGCAATTGCGGCTGAAATCTGCGCCGCATATCCGCTTTGCCGGGCAGATCACCGGGTGTGAGGGGTATGTGGAAAGCGGATCAGTGGGGATGCTGGCGGGGCTTATGGCCGCAGCACAGATTGCCGGGCGGGACTGGACCCCTCCCCCGCGCACCACGGCGCTGGGCGCGCTGCTGGCGCATATCACCGGCGATGCCGAGGCAGAGAGCTTTCAGCCGATGAACGTGAACTTCGGCCTGTTTCCGCCGCTTCACGATGTGAAGAAGAAAGCGCGCAAGGAAGCTTATACCGAGCGGGCCAAGGTTGATCTGGCAGACTGGGTTAGAGGTTTGGTCTGAGAGTGTAACAAGCCCTCCCCCAACCCCTCCCGCAAGCGGGAGGCGAGATTAAGGAGCCCCCTCCCGCTTGCGCGGGGGGCGTTACTTACAAGAGCATTTCGGCTTGGGTTTGTCCTTCGGGCGGGTGGTGGCGAATTCTTCGCGCGTGAGGAACAAGTTGGCATCGGCATCGGCGGTCTTGAACTTGTCGACCGTGGCAAAGGCCCATTCCTCGAACGTCAGCAGGTTGTTGCCGTCCTGATCGAGCTTGCGAAAGGCTTTGGCCCGCTGGCTGAGCATTTCGGTGCGGCTGATGCGGTTGTCGCGATCCTTGTCGACGAGATTGAAGCGCCGGGTTTCCCGGCCGACCGCAGTTGCTTCGGGAGGTGCAGCGCCCATAAGGCCTTCGACATCAGCGCTGGGCAGGTCTTCCGGCTCTTCCTCAGGCGCTTCGGCCACCGGCAGAACAGGTTCTTCAAATGCGGTTTGAGCGCGGCCCTGCCACCAGAAGATGCCCGCCGCGACGAGCATCAAAGCTGCAAGCCCGCCCAGCAATCCACGAATCATGATCCAATGCGCTCCATAATGGAGGCAAGCTAGGCCTTGCTGCGGAGAGTGGCAGCGCGAAATGATACCGCTTTGGAAGGATCTAGGCAGCGTGGAATTCGTCCACGCTGCCTAACGCCCGAACAAGCCTGCGCGGATGATGCGGAGCAGATCGGCGAAAGGTTCCGGCTTCCCGCCGCGTGCATCACTGAGAGCGAAGGCGCGCAGCACTGCCAGGGGCCGCATTGCGCGCGGCAGCGGCGCGGGTAATGGCGTTGCCGCGTGGGTGGCCGCGAGTTGTGCTGCGGCGGCGCGAACCGTATCGAGCCTGCCTGTACCAAGGAAGTTGGCCAAGGCAACGTAGGCTTCGGTCCGCGCGCCGGCCAGTTCCAATCCACCATCATCACCCACAACGTGGGCTTCCCAGCCATTGATCAAATCGACAAGTGCCTGATGCTGCCCTTGCCACGCGCGCAAATGGGCGAGCACGGGTTCGCTGACAGGCCAACGTGCGGCGTCCTCTCCCAGTCGGTCACGCCACCACGCAAGGCGCAGTTGCACCATGAGGGGATCGCGTCCGGGCCGCGCCGCATCCGCCAGCCTCTGTTCCAGCATGAGCAGCGCAGCCCATGGCCCCCGCGCCCGCCGAGGCGCATAGGCCAAGGCCAGACGATTGCGATGGGTCAGTTCGTTGCCGGAGGCCACGTCTTCGATCTGCATTTCTGGCGACCTTGCACACTTTCTTGATGCAGGGCCGTTAACGCACGATGCGCCTTGTGAAAATCACGAAAGCATTCTGGCATGTAGCGCGACGATTACGGAGTCCGGTCGGCGACAGTTATGATGGCCGGTCGGGGGCGCCATTGGGCGGGTCGTAATTGCCGGCGTTGATGCGGGCGACGGCGGAACGCTTGCGGTAGCTTTCGCCGTTCATCTCGATGATGGTCGAGTGGTGCACGAGGCGGTCGATCGCGGCGACAGTCATGGCGGGATCGGGGAAGACGTTGTCCCATGCCGAAAATGGCTGGTTGGCGGTAATGGCGAGCGAGTGGCGT
>JBEQBV010000292.1:0-4211 GCA_041639635.1 Novosphingobium sp. | reverse complement strand
TTGCCCGAGCGTCCGCCGAAGATATCGGTCAGCGAGGCAAACAGATCGCGCACGATGTTCGCGCCGAGAATCACTTCGCCGGTGACAATGCCCAAGTGGCGCTGCACCGGGCGACCTTCGACGATGCTGGTAGTGGTGAGGATCATGGCTGCCCTTTCGCGTGTCGTCCGGGCAGCCTAGCGGCAATGTAAGGCGATGCCGAGGGCGTTCTTGCCCCCAGCCGCAGGCATCAGTCGATGCCGAGGGCGTTCTTATACGTTTCCAGCACCGCTTCCATTTCACGGCGATCATCGGGCTTCATCTTCCGCAGACGCACGATCTGGCGCATGATCTTGGCGTCATAACCAGTGGACTTGGCTTCGCTGTAGACGTCCTTGATATCGTCGCCGATGCCCTTCTTTTCCTCTTCAAGGCGTTCGATGCGTTCGATCAAAAGGCGCAGGCGGTCGTCAGCGGTTTCGGCCATCGGGGAAGTCTCCGGGTAAGATGCGTGAATCGGTTGCCGGGCTGATAGACGCAGGCTTGGCTTTGGGCAAAGGATCGCCTGTGGAAATGTGGCCCCGGAACGGAGCGATCAATGCGTGCCGCCGTTAAGCTTCAGGCTTTCCTCCATCCTTGCCATCTGTTCGGGTGTCGCCTCGGTCTGATAGGCGGCTTTCCATTCATCGAAAGGCATGCCGTGAATCACGACACGAGCGGCAGCTTTATCGCCTTCGAAGCCTGCATCGCGAATCCAGTCAGCAAGGCAATTGCGGCAAAAACCGGCAAGGCCCATCAGTTCGATGTTTTGGGCATCGTGTCGCTTTTGCAGGTGCTTGACCAACCGGCGGAACGCGGCGGCAGCAATGTCATCGGGCAGATCATCGATTGCATTCGTATCCACAGTAAACATCCTTGGGTTTTGAAATGGCATAGGCCATAGGCGCGTTGCGATTTTGATATAGGAGTACTCACGCCGTGGCCAAGCTTGATCCACGTTCCAGCATGGTTCTGGGACGCAAGGTAAAGATTCTTGCGACAGTTGGCCCGGCAAGCCGCGATCCGGAAATGCTCGAAAAGCTCTATCGCGCAGGGGCCGATGCCTTTCGCGTGAACATGAGCCATGGCGAACACGCGGTCCATGCTGAAACCATTGCCAACATCCGCGCGCTGGAAAAGAAGGTGAACCGGCCGATCACCGTGCTGTGCGATCTTCAGGGGCCAAAACTGCGCGTGGGCAAGTTCAAGGATGGGCGCGCTGTCATCCGCCATTCCGGCCATTTCACGCTGGACCGCAACCCTGAACCCGGCAACGAAACGCGCGTTTGCCTGCCCCATCCCGAACTGTTCGGCGTGCTGCAAAAGGGCCAGCGCCTGTTGATCGACGATGGCAAGCTGCGCCTGCGCGTGATCCGTGCCGATGACCATGAAATCCTCTGCTCTGCCGAAGTCGGCGGCGTTATTTCGGATCGCAAGGGCGTGAACGTGCCGGATGCCGTGGTGCCCGTCCCCGCGCTGACTGAAAAGGACCGCCGCGACCTTTCGTTTGCGATTGAAAACGGCGCAGACTGGATCGCTCTGTCCTTTGTGCAGCGCCCCGAAGACGTGGCCGAGGCGCGCAAGCTGATGGGTGGTTACGGGTCGCTGATGGCCAAGATCGAAAAGCCCGCCGCGATCTCGCGGCTGGAAGAAATCATTGAACTGTCCGATGGCATCATGGTGGCACGCGGCGATCTGGGCGTGGAGCTGAACCCAGAAGAAGTGCCGCCACTGCAGAAGCGCATCGTGGAAAGCGCGCGGCGGCAGGGCAAGCCGGTGGTGGTGGCCACGCAGATGCTCGAATCGATGATCGAAGCGCCCACCCCCACGCGCGCCGAAGTTTCGGACGTAGCGAACGCAGTCTACGACGGTGCCGACGCCGTCATGCTCTCTGCCGAAACGGCCGCAGGCGCATGGCCTGAAGAGGCGGTGACGATCATGCACCGTATCGCTGCGCAAGTGGAAGCTGATCCCGGCTATGCCGCGCGCGTCCATTTTGTGGAAACGCTGCCCGATCCCACCACGGCAGATGCGCTGGCACAGGCGGCGGCAAGCATTGTCAACACGTTGCCGATTGCCGGGATCATCGTGTTCACAGGATCGGGATCAACCGCGCGGCGCGTGGCGCGTGAGCGGCCTGCGGTGCCGATGCTGGTGCTCACCCCTTCGCAAAAGACCGCCCGCAAGGTTGGCCTGCTGTGGGGTGCCCATGCCGTGAATACCAAGGATATCGGCAGCTTTGAGGAAATGATCGCCAAGGGCAAGCGCATGGCGCTGCGCCACGGGTTTGGCACGGCCGGGTCAAGGCTGGTCGCGCTGGCAGGCGTACCGTTTGGCACACCGGGGGCCACCAACCTGCTGCACGTTGTCACGCTCACCGGGAATGAACTGGATCGTTATACATGAGAACAGTGCAGATCAGCCACACCCGATCGTAAGATTTAATTGCTCGATTGATTATTGGTTGAAACTCGCTCTGCGTGGTTCATTTACAGTCCTATAAAACAAACGGGAGCTGTGAATGCCTAAGAACGTCAGAATGGCCGCGCGTGCTAGTTTTGCGTGCGGTTTGAGCGCGATTGCCCTGCTGGCAGGCACCGCTCATGCGCAGGATGTAGCGCAGGCTGATGAGCAGATGTCGTCAATCGACATGCTCAATGCCGATATTATCGTTACGGCAAGCAAGAAGAAGGACGTTGAAAACGTCCAGGCAGTGCCGATGGCCATCACCGCCTTCAATGCGGATACCCTGCAAGCCCTGCAGGTGCGCGATCTGCAGACGCTGACCTTCAGCGCGCCGAACGTCTCGCTCGATCAGGTCGGCACCTCGCGCGGCACGGCAAACTTTTCGATCCGCGGCCTTGGTGTCAACAGCTCGATCCCTTCGATTGACCCCACCGTCGGCGTGTTCGTCGACGGCGTGTACATCGGCGTGAATGCGGGCCTGGTGTTTGACGTGTTCGATCTGGGCTCGATCGAAGTGGCGCGCGGTCCGCAAGGCATCCTTTATGGTCGCAACACCACAGGCGGTGCGGTCCTGATCAACACGGGCGATCCGACATCGGATTTCCGCGGCAATTTCCGCGTCTTCTATGAAGGTCCGGTCGATTCCGGGCGCGGTTCAGGCAACTTTGCCGCGCAGGCCGTGGTTTCCGGCCCACTGATCGAAGGCAAGCTGAACTTCAAGCTGGGCGGCTACGTAAACAACGATCAGGGCTATTTCCGCAACCTGTTCGACAATAGCGATTTCGGCAAGGCCGAGACCGAGATTGTGCGCGGCGCGCTGGAGTTCCTGCCGACCGAATCTGTCCGCATGGTTGCCAAGGTGGAATACTTCACCAGCAATGGCGACGGTCCGGCAGGCCAGAACCGTGCGCGGTTCAAGCGCGATACTTTCGACTTTTCGGTCGACAATCGCGGCTTTTATCGCAACGAATCCTGGTTCGCCACGCACAAGACCGAGATCGACATCGGCGATGGCCAGTTGACCAACATCTTCGGTTTCCGTGATTTTCAGTCAGCCACCAGTGGCGATATCGATGCCTTGCCGGTGTTCCGCTTCCATTCGGAAACGCAGTTCAACCAGCGTCAGTATTCGAACGAGCTTCGCTACAACGTGCGCATGGGCAATCTTGATTTCACCACCGGCGGCTTCTGGTTCCAGCAGGATCTGGGCTATGACGAAATCCGCCGCTTCCCCAGCTTCATCAGTCCGCTGGGTACGCAAACTGGTGGTGGCCGGCAAGACCATGAAGTGCTCGGCCTGTTTGCGTCTGGCGACTATGATTTGACTGACAAGCTGACGTTGACCGCAGGTCTGCGCTGGTCGCGAGAAACCAAGGATGCGGCAGTTACCTACATCCGGCCACGTGCGGCTTGCTCTGTGATTGCAGCAACCTGCGCAACGTCCGGCGTCAACACGACCGTCGTTGCGCCATCTCCTGCCGAAAACAACGGGTTTACCGATAACCGCGCGTGGGAAAACTGGAGCCCGAAGGTTGGCTTCCAGTACCGGTTCAACAATGACGCGCAGGTCTATGGCAGCTGGTCACGCGGTTTCCGCTCAGGCGGCTACAACTTCCGCATCACCAACGCCCGCGCGTTCGAACTGCTGGCAGGCGTCGGTGGCCCGAACCCGCAATATGCCTTCGATGAAGAGCAGGTCGACAGCTACGAACTTGGCGTCAAATACC
>JBEQBV010000291.1:0-4245 GCA_041639635.1 Novosphingobium sp. | reverse complement strand
CGCAGCGCAAGTTGCGCAGCAAGCGCAGGCGCGGCGGGTGCCGGTAGAGCGATCGGTGCTGGCAACGGTGAAAGGGCAGCGGCGCGCGGTGCGCGTGATCGACCTGCCGCTGGGCGACGAAGGCATTGCCGGGTATGCCGTGGATATCGAGGAAATGGAGGAACTTATCCGCCAGTTCCGACGCTTCCGCGAAGCGCAGCGCGAAATGCTTGATACACTGTCGGCCGGGATCGCGCAGTTCGATGAAAAGCGGAACCTTGCCTTCGCCAATCAGCCATTCCTGCGCATCTTCGGTGTGCCACAGGCCTGGGTAGTGGATACCCCGCCGTTTGACCGCGTGCTTGACCGGATGCGCGATGCCGGGCGCCTGCCCGAAGTGCGCGATTTTCCCGAATGGCGGCGCGAACGGCAAACTTGGTTCCTTTCGCGCGTGCCGGTGGAGGAATCGTGGCACCTTTCGGGCGGCACGCATTTGCGCGTGATCGGTCAGCCCATGCCCGATGGCGGGCTGCTGATGATCTTCGAAGATCGCACCGAACAGCTCCAGCTTTCGGCCACGCGCGACACGCTGCTGCGCACCCGCACCGCCACGTTCGACAATCTGTTCGAATCGCTCGCGGTGTTCGCTCCCGATGGTAAATTGCAGTTGTGGAACCGGCGCTTTGCCGCAGACTGGGGGCTAGAGGAGGAATTTCTCACCACCCATCCCCGCGCCGATGTGCTGCTGAACCGGCTTGCTCCGCTGCTGAAGCGGCCCGCGCAGATCGGCTCGATCGCCCAAGTCATTCAGGCCGCCACGTTGGAGCGCAAACAACGCACGGGTCGACTGACGCTGGCCGATGGCCGCCATCTGGCTCTAGCCGGTGTGCCGCTGCCCGATGGCAACGGAATGCTGACCGTGCTGGACATTACCGACAGCGAAAAGGCCGAAGCTGCGCTGCGCGAACGCAATGCCGCACTGGTCGAGGCTGACGCGGTCAAGACCCGTTTCATCGCCAACATGAGCTACGAATTCCGCACGCCGCTCACCTCCATCGGTGGCTTTGCCGAACTTTTGCAAAGCGGGATTGCGGGGGAACTCACCGAGCAGCAGAACGAGTATGTCGATGCCATCCTGTCATCGGTTGAGCGATTGGGTGAGCAGATCGAAAACGTGCTCGACCTTTCGCAAAGTGAAGCGGGCACGCTGCCGCTTGCGCAGGAGCAGGTCGAACTGTTTCCGTTGCTGACCGAAGTGGTGACCGAGCGCGCAGAGCGGCTCTCCGCAGCCGGGCTGACGCTCGATTTGCGCGGCGACAAATCTGCCGGAACGATCACCGGCGATGCCCGTCGTCTGCGCCGGGCCTTTGGGCAACTGGTTGACAACGCCATTGCCGCCACGCCGCAGGGCGGACGCATTCTGGTGGAGGCCACACGAAAGAAGGGCGGCGCTGCGCAGATCGTGGTTTCGGACAACGGGCGCGGCATGGAGCCTGCAGTTCTTGCTCGAGCGCTGGAAGGCCTGAAAGTCAGTGCCGATGGCAAGACGGTCGAGCGCCGTCAGGGCCTTGGCCTGCCGCTGGTGCGGCAACTTGTCGAAGCGCATGGCGGCACGCTGGAACTGATGTCGGAACCCGGCCTTGGCACCAGCGCCATCGTGGTCCTGCCATGATCGTCGAACTGCCTGATCTTGCAGCTTCCGAACAGCTTGCCACGCGCATTGCTGCGGCTTTGCGCGCAGGCGATGTGGTGGCTCTGTCGGGCGGTCTTGGTGCAGGCAAGACGACATTGGCGCGCGGCATTATCGCTGCCTTGGGCCACGATGGTGAAGTGCCAAGCCCCAGCTTTGCGATCATTGAGCTTTACGATCCGCCCACCGTGCGCCTGCCGCTCGTCCATGCCGATTTCTATCGCCTGAAGAGCCCGTCGGAGGCCGATGAGATTGGACTCGATGATTATCGGCAAGGTGCCGCACTCATTGCCGAATGGCCTGAACATGCAGGTGGCTTCGCGCATGAGGCTGCGTGCCTGTCAATCCTGCTGGAATCCACGGAAAATGGCAGGCGGGCCATTGTAACGGCGGGGTCCGATTGGCTAGAGCGAGGACCATGGACCTGAATATCCCCACGGGCACCGAAGCATTCCTGACGCAAGCAGGCTGGGGCGGCGCCGCCATCGAGCCCCTCCCGGGAGACGCTTCGTTCCGACGCTATTTCCGCATTCGCCGTTCGAACGGAGACGCGATGCTGATGCACGCGCCTCCGCCAAGAGAGGACCCGCAGCCGTTCCTGCGGGCGGCGAAGTGGCTTGATGCCAACGGCTTGCGTGCGCCCCATATTCTGGCGGAGGATGCCGAAAGCGGTTTCGTCCTGCTTGAAGACTTTGGCCAAGTGCGTATGCGCGAATACCTTGATGCTTGGCCGCAGGATGAAGACGAGGTCTATCGCAACGCCATTGATGCGCTGGTGCAGTTGCGCAAGCTGCCGCCGGGGCCGTTCACCGGCTACACGCTCAATGAATATCAGCGCGAGGCCAAGCTGTTTGTCGATTGGTACGTTCCGGCGCGCGGGCTCTATGTCGATGGACGCAGCTGGGCGAATGCATGGGAGGGCGTGCTCAGCCAATTGCTGCCCCGCCAGCGCCCCGGTGTGACGGTGCTGCGCGATTATCATGCGGAAAACGTGATGCTGCTGGGCGGGTTGAACAAGCAGGGTCTGCTTGATTTTCAGGATGCACTGGTAGGCCATCCCGCATACGATCTGGTATCTTTGCTGCAAGATGCGCGGCGCGAAGTATCGCCCGAACTCGAAGCCCGGATGCTCGATTATTATCTCCAGCAAACGGGGGAGGGCGACGATTTCCTGGCTGATTACGCCCGCCTGGGGGCCCAGCGCAATGCCAAGATCGTGGGCATTTTCGTGCGGCTGTGGAAGCGCGATGGCAAGCCGCGCTATCTTGATTACATTCCCCGCGTCTGGGCGCTGATGGAGCGTGATATGGCCCATCCAGCACTGGCCCCGGTTGCTGCGTGGTTCGATGCACATATCCCTGCAGAACTTCGCGCAGCCGGTGGCGGCACGTTCGAACTATGACAAAACCTCTTGCCAGCGATGTTGCGATGGTCCTCTCCGCAGGCCTTGGCAAACGCATGCGCCCGTTAACAGCCACGCGCCCCAAGCCACTGGTGCAGGTTGCCGGAAAGCCCTTGATCGATCACGCACTCGACAAGCTGCAGGAAGCCGGTGTTACGCGGGCAGTGGTGAATGTCCATTACCTTGCCGATGCGATGGAAGCCTATCTTGGCCAGCGGCACGAACCGGCCATCACCATTTCCGATGAACGCGGACAGTTGCTGGAAACGGGCGGCGGCATGGCCAAGGCCTTGCCATTGATCGGCAGCGACCCGTTCTTCTGCCTGAACTCTGACAACATCTGGCTTGATGGTCCGCGCAATGTCTTTGCACATCTGTCCGATCATTGGGACCCTGACGCGATGGACGGGCTGCTGCTGCTGGTGCCGCACGCGCGCGCTTTCAACTATCGCGGCAAGGGTGATTTCCACATGGACGCGCTGGGCCGCATCTCGCGCCGCCGGACTGGGCGGATCGCCCCGTTTATCTTTAGTGGCATCCAGATCGTGTCGCACCGCCTGCTGCGCGATGCACCCGAAGGCGCGTTTGGCACGATGACCTTGTGGGAGCGTGCGATGTCCGAAGGGCGGCTCTACGGCGTATCGCATCAGGGCCTTTGGTACGAAGTGGGCGAACCGCAAATGATCGCGCCGACCGAGGCTGCGCTCAAGCGCGATTGACATGACAACAGGCTCCACCCGTCCGCGCGTCTGGTCCATCGCGGCGCACCGGGGCTTTGCCGATGCGCTGGTGGCAGGCCTGATCCCGCGTTACCGCGAGGACCGGTTCGGCCTTGCGCGGTTGACGCTGCTGCTGCCCAGCCAGCGTGCGATACGCACAGTAACCGAGGCCTTCATCCGCGCCAGCGGGGCAGGGCTGCTGCTGCCGCGCATGGCCGTAGTAGGCGATCTTGATCTCGATGAAACGCTCGGGCCGCTGCTGGATCCCATCGGTGCCGGGGCAGACATTCCCGCCGCCGTCGATCCCACGTTCCGTCTGCTCCGCCTTGCCGCGCTGCTTCGCGACGAACTGGGCGATGAAGCACCCGGCGAGGCGGCGCTTGTGCGGCAGGCCAAGGGCTTGGCCCAAGGCATCGACCGCCTGCTGGTCGAAGGCGTGCGCGTTGAGGATATGC
>JBEQBV010000290.1:0-4271 GCA_041639635.1 Novosphingobium sp. | reverse complement strand
CTTTGATATCATAGGGAATCTGCTTCATCCCGCGCGGCAACTCGTCCGATGTGAACAGCCCCGCGCGCCTGCTGTGCGCGGTTACGCAGAATTCCACGATGGTGAACCAGTGCGTATCCAGCAGCACGACGGTATCGGGCTTCAGCACATCGAGCACTTCGCTTTTCAGCCGGTGCAGGCCCGGTACAAGGCTGATTTCCTTGCCTTCGTTCAGCTCGTAGCGGTCTTCCTTCGACATCATGATCGTTGGCGCGTGTGCGACGATGCCGGCTGCGATGATCTCGCCCATCTGGGCCTCCCCCTAATTCTATTGAAGCGATGCGATTACAGCCGGACTGTTAGGCGCATGTCGGGCCGACCTGAAGGGCCCGGTGCAAGTCTGTCCGCTTAAGCCAAGTCCCCCACGCCCCGGCAGGACTAGCACCGCTGCAAGACCGGAGGATCAGATGCAGTTTCCCTTTTCGCGCTCGACCGACACGCACGTCGACCTATCATCGCAAGATGCGTTCAACGATGGCGCGCCCTTTGCCACGTTTGATCGGATGCGGCGTGAGGACCCGATGGCGTGGTCCGAAATGGTCAATGGTGACAAGGGCTTCTGGTCGGTCACCCGGCATGCCGATCTGCTGGAACTGAACCGGCAGGCCGATCTCCTGTCATCGGCCAAGGGCATCCGCATGGAGGACCAGTCCGAGGAAGAGTACGAGGCGCGCAAGACCTTTCAGGAAACTGACGCCCCCCACCATCGCGGCTTTCGCGCATTGGTTTCGAAAGCTTTTTCCAAGAGCACCGTTGCGGGATTTGAAGAGCAGATCCGCACCATCGTGACCGACCTGCTCGACGTGGCGCTGGATGAGGGCGAGTTTGACGCAGTGGACCGCATCGCGCGCCGCCTGCCGATGCAGATGCTGGCACAGATCATGGGCGTGCCGCAGGAAGACGGGCCGTGGCTGGTGGAAAAGGGCGATGCGCTGATTTCCAATTCGGACCCGGACTATACCGATTTCGTGGTCGATCAGGTGGATACCGAGGCCTACCGGATGCTGCCGTTCCGGTCTCCCGCAGCGGTCGAACTGTTCGATTATGCCAATGGCCTGCTCGACCGGATGGACGCGGGCGAGGAGATCGGCGTGCTCAATCTGGTGCGGCAGACCACCAGCACCGGCGTGCAAATGAGCCGCGATGAATTCCGCAATTTCTTCTGCCTGCTGGTAGCCGCCGGAAACGATACAACACGCTATTCGATCTCGGCCACGATCCACGCGCTGGCCAATCACCCGCACTTGTTGCAGGCGCTGAAAGATGGCGATTTCCTGAGCTGGGAAGCGGCAGCGGACGAGATGATCCGCTATGCCTCACCCACCACGCATTTCCGCCGCACTGCCACGCGCGCCTTTAAATATCATGGCAAGCAGGTGCAGGCAGGCGACAAGGTGCTGTTGTGGTTCCTTTCGGGCAACCGCGATGAAACCGCGATTGCCGATCCCTACACCATCGATCTGCACCGGGAACGCAACCCGTTCCTGTCGTTCGGCCAGGGCGGCCCGCACATTTGCCTCGGCATGTGGCTGGCCAAGCTGGAAGTGGCCATCGTGATGCAGGAACTGGCCAAGCGGATCGCCAAGATCGAGCAGGTGGCCGACCACAGCTATCTGCGATCCAACTTCATCCATGGCATCAAACATCTGCCGGTACGCATCGTTGCCTGCTGAAATCATGGTCCGCCAAGGGCCAGAAAGAACAAACGGGGCAACCTGGGGAGAACCATGACCACCATGCCGAAAATCGACGCCCCGCGTGTGAAAGCCCCCGTGCAGGACCGCTGCCGGGTGCTGTTTGCCGACCAGCTGAATCTGGCGCGCGGCAAATATGTGCCGATGGCAGACGCGGCGCGCGGACACACCCGGATGTGCGTGGGCACTTTTGCCGTGACCTATGACAAGGCGCTGGTGGCCGCGCCCGGCGGCGGAATGCTGGACGGGCTGCCCGATATGGAGGTGACCTTCGATCCCAAGGCCATGCGCCCTTCATGGGATGCGGGCACGCAGATTGCGCTGGGGGCCTTACGGTTCAAGGGCGAACCCTTCGTGCTATGCGGGCGAAGTGCGCTGCAGCGCGCCATCGATGCATGGCGCGCGCGCGGGCTGGAGCCGATGGTGGGCATCGAGATGGAAGCCTATATCTTTCAGCGCGGCGCAGACGGCGAATGGGTGCCCTATGACACGCCGGGCGCGTTCGTTTACGGCACAGGACCATTCTCCGATCCTGCCGGGCTGATTGACGAGATCTGGGCCACGGCCGAGGCCTGCGGCATTCCGGTGGAATCGATGAATGCCGAATTCGATGCGCCGCAGTTTGAACTGACGCTGCGCTATGCCGATGCGATGAAGGCGGCGGACGATGCGTTTCTGTTCCGCCAGATGGCCCGCGAAGTGCTGTACAAGCGTGGCTATCTGCTGTCGTTCCTGCCCAAGCCTTTTGCCGACAAGAGCGGCAGCGGGCTGCATTTCAATCTCAGCTTCACCCGCAAGGACGGCAGCAATGTCTTTGCCAACGATGTGGCGAGCGGCACGCTTTCGCCGGAAATGCGCGGCTGCATCGCCGGGCTGATCCACCATCACGAAGCCCTGTCTGCGATCATGGCCCCCACCACCAACAGCTATGCCCGGCTGCAGCCCGCCAGCCTTTCGGGCTATTGGGCGAACTGGGGGATCGATCACCGGTCTGTTACCGTGCGCGTTTCAGCCGAAACCGGGGCGGCAGCGCGGATCGAGCACCGCATGGCCGATTGTGCGGCCAGCCCGTACTTTGCGATGGCCGCAATGCTGCAGGCCGCATTACTGGGTCTTGAGAACGGCTATGACTTGCCCCAGCCCGAACTGAACGACGGGCTGGAGACGATCAACACCGATCGCCACACCCCGCACAACCTTGCCGATGCGCTCGATGCGCTGGAGGCCGATGTGCTGCTATCGCAAGCTGTTGGCGCGGAAATGATTGCCAATTTCATCGCGATTAAGCGCGAAGAAGTGCGCATCGTTGGCGAAAAGAGCGAGGCGGAAGGCCTTGCCTATTACCTCCCCTATATCTGAGGCCCCCATGCGCGAACGCATTGACATTGCCGGCATTTCCATCTCGCCCGATCACTTCATCGGCGGCAGGCGGGTGCCTTCGCCCTATACGTTCGAAACGCGCTGCCCGTTCGACTGGTCATGGAAGCTGGCCGACATTTCGCGCGGGACCGTGACGACGGCCGCGCAAGCCGCGCAGGCCGCAACCGATGCCTTTCCGGCCTGGGCCGCGCTGAGTGCGGCGGAACGCGGGGCCTATCTGCACCGGCTGGCTGATCTGATCGAGGCCAATGTCGAAAAGTTGGCGATGATCGAATGCCTGGACATGGGCATGTTGCTGGAAAGCCTGCGCCTGCGCGTGATCGCGCGCGGGGCGGCCAATTTCCGCAACTATGCCGATCTTGCCAGTGAGCATCAGGAGCGCGTGTGGTCATCGCGTGGCACGGCCAACCGGGTGATCCGCATGCCCGCAGGCCCGGCGCTGATCATCACGCCGTGGAATGCGCCGTTCATGCTTTCCACCTGGAAGTGCGCGCCTGCGCTGGCGGCGGGAAATACGGTGATTCTGAAACCGGCTGACTGGTCGCCGCTATCGGCATCGCTGCTGGCGGACCTGATCGACGAAGCGGGCTTTCCGGCAGGCGTGTTCAACATCGTGCAGGGCCTTGGCGCGGAACTGGGCAATGCGCTGACATCCGACCCCCGCATCAAGCGCATCAGCTTTACCGGCAGCGTGCCTACCGCGCGGGTGATCGGCAAGGCAGCGGCGGAAAACATCGTGCCGTTTACAGCAGAACTGGGCGGAAAATCGCCGCTGCTGGTGTTCGCCGATGCCGATATCGATGCGGCGGCCAAGAAGGCGGCAGGGCAATATGATGATAGCGGTCAAGTGTGCATGGCCGGCACTCGCATCATCGTGGAAGAGAGCGTGCGCGAGGAGTTCCTTGCGAAGTTCCATGCCTATACCGATACGCACGTGATGGGCGATAGCCGCGATGGCGCGACCACAATGTCGGCGCTGATCCATCCGGTTCATGCTGACCGCGTGCTGGGCTTCATCGACCGCGCGCGGGCGGCGGGCGATACTATTGTGCGCGGCGGAAAGCGTTGGAAGGACGGCGCAAACTGGATTGAGCCCACGCTGATTATGCCCAAGAGCAATGACAGCGAAGTGGTGCAGAACGAGGTGTTCGGCCCGGT
>JBEQBV010000289.1:0-4328 GCA_041639635.1 Novosphingobium sp. | reverse complement strand
GCGTAACCTTCAATGGCATGGCCGATGCCGATCCGGCGGAGACTTACGCCACGCTGCTGCGCGCCGTGGATGGGCTGGGCCTTGCCTGGTGCCACCTGATCCACATCCCGAACGAGGGTTTTGACGCTCTCGATCTGATCCGTGCCAACTGGTCCGGCCCGGTGATCGAGAACTGCGGGTTGACGCTGGACAAGGCGCAAAGCCTGATCGCTGGTGGCAAGGCAGATGCGGTATCGTTCGGCTATGCCTTCATCGGCAATCCCGATCTGGTCGAACGCTTCCGCCATGGAAAGCCACTGGCCAAGGCGGATCGTGGCACTTTCTACACCGGCCATGGTGACGATGCGAAAGGCTACACCGATTATCCGCGCGCAGACTGAGGTCTGACGAGGCAATCTACTCATACACGTATTTTATGATGGCCTTTATTACGCATTAGATTGACAACGGCGGCGAATAGCGCTCATATGCCCAACAAACGTGCCTTGGGAGAATCGCAGATGCTGCAGGACATGATCGGTAAAGTGGCGCTGGTCACTGGTGGGAGCGATGGCATTGGTCTGGCCACCGCGCGCCTTCTGGTGCAGCGCGGCGCAACCGTGGCCATCTGCGCCCGGCGCGAAGACAAGCTTGAAGCCGCCCGCGCCGAACTATCCGCACTCGGCAACGTAGAAGTTCACCAGCTTGACGTGTCCGATGATGCCGCCTTCACCGCGCTGATCGAAGATATCGCTGCGCGGCATGGCCGGCTCGACATGCTGGTGAACAACGCCATGTCGGTGCATTATGCGCCCATCTCGAAGCTGACTCTGGAACACTGGCGGCAGGATTTTGCAGTAAACGCCGATGCCGTGTTCGTGGGCACCAAGGCCGCGATGAAAATTATGGCAAAGCAGGAGCTTGCCGGTCGCCAGCGCGGCTCGATCGTCAATATCGCGTCCACTTGCGGCATTCGCGCCATGCCCAACATGGCCAGCTATTCCGCGTCCAAGGCTGCGCTGGTGCACTTCACCGCCGCTGCCGCGATGGAAGGCGCAACCAAGGCCATTCGCATCAACGCGATCGTGCCGGGGCAAGTGCAGACCGCCGCCACGCAGGACTATGAATCGCACGCGCCCGAAGTCGCCAGCGCCACGACCAAGGCGATCCCGATGCAGCGCGGCGGCGATCCCGATGAATTGGCGCAGGCCATCGTGTTCATGCTGTCCGATGCCGCCAGCTACATCACCGGCACCGCACTGCCCGTTGATGGCGGCAAGGCTGCGCAACTCTACATGCCGGGCTGACACCAGATGAAACTTGGATTTTCCGCCGCAGACGAGGCTTTCCGCGCCGAATGTGCCGATTGGCTGCAGGCACAGATGGCGGGCGAATTTGCAGATATCAAAGGCGTGACACAGCTTACCGCCATGCCAGAACGGCGGCGCGAATGGGAACAGCATCTGGGCGAGCACCGCTGGGGCTGCATCGGTTGGCCCACGCAATGGGGCGGGCGCGATGCCACGTTGGCGCAGCAGGTGATCTTTGCCGAGGAATATGCGCGTGCCGGGATTCCGGGGCGCATCAACCACATCGGCGTGGAGCTGGCCGGGCCGACGATCCTGACATTCGGCACCGATGAACAGAAGCGCCGCTTCCTGCCGGATATTGCCGCAGGCCGCACGATCTTCTGTCAGGGCTTTTCCGAACCCGGTGCCGGATCGGACCTTGCCAGCGTGCGCACGCGCGGCGTGCTGGAAAACGGCGAATGGGTGGTGAATGGCCAGAAGATCTGGACCAGCCTTGCCCATATCTCCGACTGGATCTTCGTCGTCACCCGCACCACTGAAGGATCACAGGGACCAAAGGGCCTGTCGTTCCTGATGATGGAACTGGATCAGCCCGGCATCGATGTGCGCCCGATCCGCCAGATCAATGGTGATGCCGAATTCAACGAAACGTTCTTCACCGATGCGCGTTGCCCGGAAGACAGCCTGATTGGCGCACCCGGCGATGGCTGGCGCATTGCAATGGGCCTGCTGGCCTTTGAGCGCGGCGTTTCCACGCTCGGCCAGCAGATGGGCTTCCGGCATGAATTCGATTCCATCGTTGCCGCGGCCAAGGCCAATGGCAAAGCGCATGATCCCGTGATCCGCCAGCGCATTGCGCAGGCCAAGATCGGGTTGGACCTGATGCGCTATGGCGCGCTGCGCATGCTGTCCAACACCGATCATTCGGCCATCGATGGTGCAGCGCTGACCTACAAGATCCAGTGGGCATCGTGGCGGCGCACGCTGGGCGAACTGGCGATGGACGTATTGGGCCAAGCGGGCGAAGTGGCCGAAGCCGACGCTTATGAATGGGACGTCTTGCCCAACCTCTATCTCTACAGCCGCGCCGATACGATCTATGGCGGCACCAACCAGATTCAACGCAACCTGATTGCCGAACGCGGACTTTCGCTCCCGCGTGAACCACGGGGATGATCAGTCCAAGGGCCTTGCGATGCTCTCCTGCGTAATCTAATCGCAGGTCCTGACGAGGTTGCGGGCCAAGGGATGGCGATTTTGAGCGAAGACAAGCCGCAACGCCGCGCAAAGGGCACGGCGCTCGACGAAACGGATCGCCGGATCGTAGAGGTTTTGGCCCGCGATGGCCGTGCGCAAAGCACCGCAATTGGCGAAGAGCTGGGCCTATCGGGCAATCTGGTATCCAACCGTATCCGCGCGATGGATGCCTCAGGTCTGATGCGCGTGGTTGCAGTGAGCGATCATCGCATCCACGGCTATCGCCTGGTTGTGCGCATCCGGCTGCAGGTCAGCGGGCGAGCACCGATTGAGGTTGCCCAGCAACTGGCGCAGCGCGAAGAAGTGCTTTCGGTCCACATTACCTCGGGCCGCTATCCGGTGTCATGCCTCTATGCCTTCCGCAACGCGCGCGAAATGTTAGAGGCCGTGCGCGAGGCTACTGCCGATATTCCGGGCGTTGAAGACGTGGATGTTGAACTGATCAACAACGTCTATCGCTATGTCCCCACTGTTGGGCCGCTCGGAACATGAAGCCGATGGAAACGCCTGAATTCCCCACCACGGATCAGCTTGATCGCGATATCGCAGTCATGCTGGCGCAGGACGCGCGCCTGTCTTTTCGCAAGATCGCCGCCGATCTGGGCGTGACCGAAGGCACCGTGCGCGGGCGGGTGAAGCGTCTGCAGAATGCGGGGCTGCTCAAACTCGTGCCAATTCTGGATATTGACCGCACGCGCGACCCGACCGGCACGCCGGGCTTCGGGCAGCACATGATGTTCATCACGGTCAAATGCGCGAATGGGAAGCTGGATTCAGTGCGCGAGGCGCTGCTCGCCATGCCGCAAGTCAGCGCGCTTTATGATGCCAACGCCGCGCCAAGGCTGGTGGCGGTGTGCATCCTGCCCAGTCTGGAAGACGCGGCGTCGGTGATGAACAACGTCGTCGCGATTGACGGCATCCGCGAGGCCGAAAGCGAACTGGTGCTGCAATCGATCAAGTACAACGCCGCCATCGCGCCGATCGCGACAGTTGCGGACTTGTATGCGGCGCGTGGTGTTGAGGATCAGGCTTAAGGCCCAACTGGCAGCATCACTGGCGCAAAAGTGGAAAGAAGCGCCGCGTCCAGAACTTGCGCTTGGCCCGTAATGAAACCCGCCGCAGGGCTGGACAGCCATAGCGCCACTTCTGCCACGTGCTGCGCGCTGCCCATCCCGCGCAAGGGCACGCGCGGCAGATCTTGCGGATCGATCATGGCAACATCGGCAGCGCCGATCAGCGGGGTTTCCACGCCGCCCGGGCACAGCGCATTGATCCGCGCGCCCCGCGCCGCAAAGGCATCGACGCAGGACTTCACCAGCCCCACCACGCCATGCTTGGCCGCGCTATAGGCCGGGTTGGCGGGGTGCCCCACCACGCCCGCCGCCGATGCAGTAACCACCACCGCGCCGCCTTGCGCAATCACCGGCTCCACCGCCTTGATCCCGTTGAACGCACCCTTCAGGTTCACCGCGATCAACTTGTCGAACAGCGCCTCGTCCACCGTGTGCAGGCCTTCGGCCGCACCATAAAGCCCGGCGTTCAGGAACGCGATATCAAGCCGCCCTGCCTGCTCCATCACTTGCGCAACCATCGCCTGATTGCTGGCATAATCAGCCACATCCACCTGCACTGCAGCAGCACCAGCGCCAATCTCCGCTGCCACGGCCTGCGCGCCTGCCAGATTGAGGTCCGCGCAAAACACCCGCGCGCCTTCCTGCGCAAAGCGGAATGCCGCCGCCCGCCCGATACCCGATGCCGCGCCGGTGATCAGGGCAACTTTGC
>JBEQBV010000288.1:0-4341 GCA_041639635.1 Novosphingobium sp. | reverse complement strand
CCAGACCCGACCGCTCCGCCGCCTCGCGGCTGACCAGCACTTTGGTATCGAGCGTCTTGTTTGCGCCTTCGAGCCGCGCGGCGGTGTTCATCGCATCGCCCAGCGCGGTGTATTGAATGCGCCCCTCGCCGCCGAAATTGCCAACCACCGCCTCACCAAAGTGGACGCCCACGCGGGTGCGGCCAATGGGGGGCACACCTTCAGGCACCGCCTTGCGGAATTCCTCGCCCGCCAGATACATGGCCCAGGCTGCCCTGACGGCACGCTCACCATCATCCGGGTAGGCAATCGGCGCGCCCCAGAAGGCCACGACTGCATCGCCCACGAACTTGTCGAGCGTGCCGCCATACTCCAGCACCACCGCGCTCAACCGATCAAGGTAATCGTTCAGCAGCCGCGCGATCATTTCCGGCTCAACCGCATGGGTCAGCTTGGTAAAGCCCTCAAGATCGCTGAACAGGCAGAAGATTTGCCGCTTTTCGCCATGCAGCGAAAGCCGTTCGGGATTGCGCATGATCTCGGCCGCCACCGAGCGAGGCAGGTATTTGCCCAGCGCCCCTTGCGCAAATTCGCGCTGCGCCGCGTTGATGGCGCGCAAGGCCGAACTCACTGCCGTAAATGCAATCAGCCAGCCGACGAGCCAGCCGGTGGCAGGCAGATCGAGCGTATCATGCCCTGCCCGCTCCACCGCAAAGGGCACCACCAGAAACGCCGCAAACTGCGCCACCACCGCCAGCGCCAGCACCCAGGTGCGCGCTTGCGCCGCTGCCGTCGCCACGCCCAGCCCTACTGCCAGCAGCGCGGCCAGCGCCTTTGTCCATAACAACGGCGGCGCTTTCCACGCCTTGTCCAGCAGTTGCGCGAGCATTGAGGCGTGGACTTCCACCCCGATCATCTGCGTCTCACCCGTTATCGGATTGCCGGTGCGGCTGAACGGCGTGTCAAACTGGTCAAAGTCGGCAAAATCGCCACCGATCAGCACGTAACGATCCTTGATCACCTCGGCCACAAAGGGCGCGGTATCCGGGTCGGCCAGCAGATCGATGGGAATCTTGTCAAACACCGGGCGGTCGCTCGCCGTTGGCACACGGTAGCGGATCGGGCCGATGTATGTGGCGAAGCGCGGGTCGGCCTGCGCGCCGTTCTGTGTCAGCGCCAACGAAAGCAGCGGCGGCAGGCCCGGATACTGCCGGGGCCAACGCCGCGCCACGCCATCGGCATCAGTTTCCAGCAGGATCGAGGCCGGGCCGACCTTCGGCGTCTTCACGCTCTGCTGGAACGCCCGCAGGTCCTGCTCCTGCTCATAGGTGATCGCTTCGGGGTTGGTGCGATTGTCGGCATAGGCGAGGAAGACCGGCGTCTGCATGGCTTTGAGCGAGGCGCGCAGCAGGTCGTCATCATCCTGCGGGCTGTCAAACAGCACGTCTATGCCGATGCCCTTGGCCCCCAGCTTGTCGATTTCGGTCAGCGCCTTGGCCAAGATGGTGCGGTCCACTGGCGAGATCTGCCCGGTCGCGCGGTTGGTATCGGCGGTATAGACCACCAGCGTCACGCGCTTGTCGGTATCGGCTGGCGGGGCGAAGGTGGCCGCGCGCAGATCATAGAGCGCGGCTTCAGCATCGCGCAGCAGCGGCAAGCGCCAGCTACTGAAGGCGATAAACAGCGCGAACACAATCAGCCCCAGCGCGACGACAATGCGTTGTGCGCCAAGCTGGCCCAACCCGCGCAGGGCGGTGCGGCGGATATCGCCTATTCCGGTTTCAGCCGCCTCGTTCCGCCACGGCATGGCTCGCCCCCAATCCGCAAGCGCAGCTCGATTGCGCGCGCTTGTGCTCAACCTTGCTGCAGACCCCGATGGACGCTTATGCGCCTCATCCTCTGCTTAGGCGGATTGTTGCCGGAGTGCCAATGGTCAGTGCAGCGATAGCGGAGCAATCAGAAGCCGAGGAAGCGGACGTTGCCTTCTACCGGTTCGCGCTCGCGCGGGAAGTTGTTCACACTGGCCTCTTCCACGCGATAGCCGATGGCCATGCCGCAGAAGAAGATGTGCGTTTCATCCGATACGCCGATGAAGTCCTTGATCAGCCGGGCGTGCATCGCAAGGAATTCCTGCGGGCAGGAATCCAGCCCCTCTTCGCGCAGCAGCAGCATGATCGTCTGCAGCCACATGCCGGTGTCTGACCACTGCGGCGGACCCATGCGCCGATCAAAATAGCACAGCAGCACCGCAGGTGCGCCAAACGAGGTGACGTTGTTGCGCACGAAATCCGCCCGCGCATCGCCATCGCCCCGCTCGATCGCCATGGCCTGATACATGGCTTTGCCCACCTCTTGCAGGCGGGCCTTGCATTCGGGGATCACTTCGGGATCAGACCACGAATATTCGATCGGATCCTGCATGGGCGAAACCAGCATCTTGGCCTGCAATTCCGCCAGCGGCGCGCCGGTCACAATCGTGGCTTCCCAAGGCTGGAAATTGCACCCCGAAGGCGCCCAGCGCGCCTTGTCCATCACTCTGTGCAACACTTCAAGCGGCACGGGATCGGGCTTGAACACCCGGATCGAACGGCGGGAAAGGACGGCTTCGCTAACGGTCATGGTGCTCATGGCGGATTAACTGCCCGGTTAAGGAACTGGCGTCAACCCGCCATGCGCATCGTTTAGGTTCAGCCTTTGGCCTTCATTGCGGCAACGGCAGCGGCAACTTCTTCAGGCCGCAGCGCGCCTGGTCCGGGGCCCATGTCATCGGCATCGACCAGGCGGTCGGTGCTGGACTTGACGAAGTCAGCCTCGGTCGAAGGGCGCAGATCAGGGCGTCCAGCCATGATGCCCATCTTGATCTTGCACATGGCATATTGGGTTTCGTCGGCTTCGACCTGCAGCGCGAGCACGTCCTTGGCTTCGCTCTTTACGGTGTATTCGTGGCGGCCCGGCTCGGTTACCAGAATGAAATAGCGCCCGGCACCAAGTGAACTGATCTTCTGGCCGTTTTCGTTCACGGCACAGCCCATCGCCGCGCCCATGATCGTGCCGGTACGGTAGAACACGATCTGGCCCTTGCCAGCAGGCGGCGGCGGAATGACGACGGGCGCTTTGTCGGCGGCCATCACGCTGGAGGCGGCAGCGGGAATTGTCGCTACAGCAATTGCTGCGCTCAACATGCGCACGGTTGATTTCTTCATCAGTTACCCCTTCCCTTCGACGTGGCATCATTGCCAGCGGTGGATTCCGATACGTTCTGTTGTTCGGCTTTGCCTGCAGGCGCAGACAATTCGATGACAAATGGCTCCGCCGTCTTGGCAGGCAGAATCGTGCCAGCGGCGAGGTTCTTTTCACCGCCGCTGATGAAAAAGCCGATCACGCTTGCAACAGGGATAGTGCCAGCAGCCACAGCGTTGAGCGTGGTTACGGTGCCGACGTTGTCCAAACCGATGGCTTCCAGCTTGAGCGAGCGCAAGCGCAGTTGCCGATCGCCCACCTGAAGATACTTGGCAGCCAGCACCAGTTCACCCGGTGCGCCGCCGCCGCCGCCTTTTTTCGCGTGGATCACCTCGCCCTCCCCCGGCGTACCGGCGGGGATGGCTTCGACACCATCAAGCATGACCGGATTGGCCAGATGGAATGGAAACACTTCGCCCGTCTTGCTCAATTTGCTGCCGAGCGCGACATCAATTGCGATTTCGACGGGAGACAAGGCAGGAATCGTCACTGAAGAGCTTGGGGGTGCAGCGACTGCTGGCGGTAAAGAGTTGGTCGGCTCTGCCTGACTCACAACCTCTTGCGCGATGCCTGTAGCAGCCACAACCACAGGCAAACACAGCGCAATTGCGCTCCTCACATAACTGCTCGTCGTCCACCCCATCCGTCGATGTCTGCCTGCTTGTCATCATGATGACAAGTGGGTTCGATCAGACTTTGCTATTCATCCTCAAACAGATCCGCCAACTGCTCGATGATGGTGCCGCCCAATTGTTCGGCGTCCATGATCGTCACCGCGCGGCGATAGTACCGCGTCACGTCGTGGCCGATTCCGATGGCGACAAGCTGGATCGGCGATGATTTTTCGATCCACTCGATCACCTTGCGCAAATGCTGCTCAAGATAGCCTGCATTGTTCACCGACAGCGTCGAATCATCCACTGGTGCGCCATCGGAGATGACCATCAGGATGCGGCGGTCTTCGGGGCGGGCCAGCAAGCGGCTGTGCGCCCACATCAGCGCTTCGCCGTCGATGTTTTCCTTCAGCAGGCCTTCGCGCATCATCAGGCCAAGGTTGCGGCGCGCGCGGCGCCAGGGTTCATCGGCTTTCTTGTAGACGATGTGGCGCAGATCGTTGAGGCG
>JBEQBV010000287.1:0-4375 GCA_041639635.1 Novosphingobium sp. | reverse complement strand
GCGATGACCGCCCGCCCCCTGCGCTGATGGAACGGATTGCATTCGACCTGAACCTGAACGCGGTTCGCCCAGCCGATCTTGCGACGGCCTTGCCTGAACACACAACAAGCGCAACTGCCACACTCGATAGCGAAGCCCTGAGCGCCCTTGCCGCCACCGCCACTGCACTCGGCGTGGCCTCGCTGCGCCCGCTGCTGCAATCCGCCACTGCCGCCCGCGCGCATGCCGCGCTCGCTGGGCGCGGACTTGCCGAAATGGCAGACCTTGAAGCCGCCACCCGGCTCATCCTTGCCCCGCGCGCAACGCAGCTTCCTCCCGAGGAACAAGCGCCGCCACCTCCGCCTGAACCCGAGCCTGAACAGCCCGAGGCAGAGCAAGATCGCAGTGACAACGACGATGACGAGACCCCGCCCGATATTCCCGAAGACCTGCTGATCGAATCGGCCCGCGCGATGATTCCGCCTGATGTGCTGGATCTGATCGCCAAGGGCCGCGCCCAGCGCTCTGCGCGTGGGGGCGGGCAAGGTCGCCGTACCGGTTCTGCCATGCGCGGCAAGCCACTGGGCGCGCGGCCCGGTATGCCGGGCGGTGGCGTACGCATGGCACTGGTCGATACCTTGCGCGCGGCGATCCCGTGGCAGCCCTTGCGCCGCCGCGATCCCGCACCCGACGGTGCCGGCCCCATCCGTTTCCGCCGCGATGATCTGCGCGTGCGCCGGTTTGAAGAGCGCGCCACCACCGTGACGCTGTTCTGCGTCGATGCTTCTGGCTCCGCTGCAATGTCGCGCCTTGCCGAAGCCAAGGGAGCGGTCGAACTGATCCTGGCGCAGGCCTATGTAAAGCGGGCTGAAGTGGCCTTGCTGGCGTTTCGCGGGGCGGGTGCAGAATTGCTCCTGCCCCCCACCCGCTCACTCACCCGCGCCAAGCGCGCCTTGTCGGAATTGCCCGGCGGTGGCGGCACCCCGCTTGCCAGCGGCATTGCACTTGCCCGCCAATTGGCCGATGCCATCACCTCGCGCGGGCGCACGCCGATGCTGGTGTTCCTGACCGATGGCAGCGCCAACATTGCCGCCGATGGCACTCCGGGGCGTGCGCAGGCCAATGCTGACGCGCTGACCGCTGCGCGCACCATCGCCAGCGCCAATCTCGATGCCGTCGTGATCGACATCTCTCCCCGCCCCCGCCCGGAAGCTGCGCGCGTGGCCGAAGCAATGCGCGCGCGCTATTTACCGTTGCCTTTTGCCGATGCAAAAGCGCTCAATGCGGCAGTCGCCCTTGCCACGCAGCCCGAACGGAAACGGGCGTGAGTGGCCCCCGCTGGGACGTGGAGGGACGCAGCTGGCCTAGCCGCGAAGCCAGCCGCTTTATTGAAACGCCGGGTCTGAAATGGCATGTTCAGGTTGCAGGGGAAGGCCCGGTCGTGCTGCTGCTCCACGGCACAGGCGCGGCCACGCATAGCTGGCGCGATGTATTGCCCCTGCTGGCGCGGAACTTCACCGTGATCGCGCCGGATCTGCCCGGCCACGGCTTTACCACCGGCCGCCCGAAGCAGGGACTGACACTAACCGGTATGGCTGTTGCACTGACAGATTTGCTAGCCGCGCTAAAGGCTGGCCCTGCGCTGATTGCCGGGCATTCGGCCGGTGCTGCGATCGCGTTGCAACTGGTCCATTTACAAGGCAGCAAGACGCCCGTCATCGGCTTCAATCCAGCGCTGATGCCTTTCCCCGGCCTTGCCGCAAAATTGTTTCCGTCACTGGCCAAGATGCTGTTCGTCAATCCTTTCGTTCCCCGGATGCTGGCCGGAATCGCGCGCATCCCCGGCGAAACGGGCCGCTTCCTTGGCCGCGCCACCGGATCAAAAATCGACGCGCGAGGCATCGCTGCTTATGAAGCCTTGATGGGCCATCACCGCCACTGCGGCGGCGCAATGGAAATGATGGCCAGTTGGGATCTGGAGGCGTTGAGCCGCCTGATTCCGCAGATCGGCAGCCCCGTGCTGCTGGTCCATTCGAGCGGAGACAGCGCCGTTCCCCTTGCCTCGGTGGAACGTGCCGCCAAGCTCATCCCCGATTGCCGTCTGGACGTGCTGCCTGCTCTTGGCCATCTTGCACATGAGGAGCAGCCCGAACGTGCTGCAGACCTGATCCGCACGTTCGCCACGCGCAAAATGAAGACAGGAGAGCCTGCATGAACGCGGTCAGCGAGAACTTTGGGTGGATTGAAATCGTCCTGTTCGCCATCATCGCGCTGGGATTTGGCCTTTGGCAACTGCGCTCGATCAACCGGGAAATTGCCAAGGACAAGGCCGCAGTAGAAGAACGCAAGCGGCGTGAGGAAGGCTGAACAGCCTACTTTTTCCGTGGCATCCGGTAAGGCAGCATGAACTGCACGATCGGTGAAACGAACCGGTCCATGTCCAGACTTTCCTGCACTGCCACCACCTGTTCGCCGAACAGTTTTGAAGCCAGCGTGGAGCGGGCATAGAACGGTGCATCCTCCCATGTGCGGATCACCCGAGCGAGGCCCTTGTCGGCCCGCGTCTTGCGCTCCATCTGCCACAGCGTATTCGGCAATGGGGCAACCGGCGGCAGCGCCTCTTCCTCGTGCGGCACGCCATCAGGGCCAAAACGCAGTGCACTGGCGAAGGCCTTCCCATCGCGGCGAATGCCTTCATAACAAACTACCGAATCGCGCTTTCCATGCGCACGGGACCAGTGCCAGACTCTGAAACCTTCTTCGAGCGACTCCGACCCGAAGTTAGAATCGAAATAGGCGCTGCCCTTCCAAGCGATGCCCGGCTTTTCCATCACAACTTCAATCCGAGCGCGCGGGGCGATGCAGTGCCAGCGGTGCCTGCTCTGCGGATCGAGCGAAAAAGCGCGGTCATTCAAAGCTTCGGGATAGACGCGCACTTTGCCTGCCACGCGACGTTGCCACGGCACGCCCACGCGCTTGTCCATTTCCTCAATGTCGATTTCCAGCGCATCGCCGGTCCAGCGCACTGCACTTGGCCCGATCTGCAGCGTATCAGCATCGCGCGCCACATGCCCGCGCCCCCGCTCAGTCATCGTCCAGCGCGCGCCCGGTCCGTAAAGGGCCACATTAAGTGCACAGTGGTTCTGCGGATCAGGGCGACCGCTCTTCTTGTAAAAAGGCGAGAAGACGCTGCCGATAAACGCAATGATCGTCAGGCCGTAGCGTCCGCACTCACTGATCGCGTCGACGTACCACCAGCCATAGCCACCGGATGGGATTTCCGCATCGAAACGAGGTCTTGCAGCACAGCCTGCGTCGCCAGCCGCCCTGACAAGGCGGCCATCGGGACACCGGCCCCCGGATGGGTACTTCCACCCGCGCAATAGAGCCCAGGGATCCGTGTCCGCGTTCCCTGCCGGAGGAAGGACGCCGCCCAGCCGTGCGAGGCCCGACCATAGATCGCCCCGCCCGTCGCTGGCAAAAAGCTCTCGAAGGCGTTCGGGGTCAGCAGCATGTGAGGGAAATCCTCCTCCAGTTGCAGTCCGCACCGTTCCAGGCTGCGCCTCATGGCCAGAGTGCATTGCGCCTTCTCCTCATCAGAATAGGTATGGATGTCGCCGTTGGCTGGCGCATTGACGATGATCTGCAATCGCTCGCGCTGACCGGGCGGCACATCGGCCCCGCCTTCACGATCCTGCGCGCAGACATAGACGCTTGGGTCTGCAGGCGGCTTGCCACCCGCAATACTGGCGAACTCACGCGGATAATCACCGGAAAACAATACATTGTGACGCTGCAGCGGGAAGCCGGTAGTGCGCGTGTGCGCCAGCCATACCATCGCCGAAAGCGACCGGTTGCGCGGTCCGTGGCTGCTCACAGCCATCGCCGCCAGCGGGCCAAACCGTCCTGCAGCCAGCGCTTCAGGATCAGCGTTGGCGATGATGGCATCGGCTGCAAGGCGCTCTCCCGTGCTCAGGATCACGCCCGATGCACGGCCCTGGGCCGCCTCGATCAAGGCAGCACCCGTGCCGAACCGGAACTTGGCGCCGTTCATCTGCGCCAGCCGCATCAAGGCACCAGCCAATGCGCTCATGCCGCCTTCGATCAGCCACACGCCTTGCGATTCTACATGGGCGACAAGCATGAGCGTGGCGGGCGTATCGAACGGAGATGAGCCACAATAAGTGGAGTAGCGCGCAAAAAGCTGGCGCAGGCGCTGGTCGGCAAAGTGCTCGCCCAGCACTTTCCACATCGATTCATAGGGCCGGATCGCCAGCAGATCGCCGAGACGCCACAACCCAATGCGCCACATCAGCGGCAACGGCCAAGAAACCTTGGACCCGCGCATCATGGATTGATCCAGAATGCCATGGATGCGCGCCGCTTCGGCCCGGAA
>JBEQBV010000286.1:0-4561 GCA_041639635.1 Novosphingobium sp. | reverse complement strand
GGCGATGAACAGCGGATGGGCCGAAAGCGCCTCCAGCATTATCTTGCCGGCCATGCGCGCCGACTCCCCGTTTTCGGGGAGTTGCAGGTTGTCCTTCACAAGTCGCGCCTGATGACCGCTGGTGGCGCTGCCATCCTCCCATTCAGCAGCATCAATGATCGTGCGAAGCATAGAAACCGTTTCGGGCCGCAGCATGGCGGGAATGGGCAGCAACATCCGACAGGCTCAAGCCGATTCCAGAACAAATGGAATTTCGACGACACCCTTTACCTTGACCAGCGCACCATTGCGCGACGTGGGCTGCCAGCGCCAGCGCCGCACAGCGGAAAGCGCAGCTTCATCAAGCCGGGCAAAGCCGCTGCTCCTGACAACAGAAATAGCCTCAACCGCACCATCAATGCCCAGAGTTAATAGCAACTCGACTGTACCCTGTTCCTTCTTGCGGCGGCTTTCGATCGGATAGCGCGGTGGTGCGCCCGACACCATGCGCGTGCCAAGCCCATCTGAGGTGATCGTCGATGGCTGTGCAGGTGGCGCTGGTGGTGCAGGCGGTACTGATAAAGTCACCGGTTCCGCGAGAGGCACGGGATCGACAACGGCAACCGGAACAGGCCGCGATACCGGAAGTACAAGCGGCACCGGCGGCGGCGTGATCCGCGTTTCGAGTTTCTGCTGCTGCGGCTTGTCCGGTGTGGAGGCAGGCGGTGGCAGCGGCGTCAGGTTCACCGCAACGAAGCGGTCTTCACGCTTTGCGGTAGATTGATATCCCAGTCCCAGCAAAACCGGAACGATCGCCAGATGAACCGCGATGGCCAATGCCATGCCCGAAACGCTGCTCATGCGTTCTTTGCCATATCCGTTGCCTAACCGAACATACGGAAGGCTGGCCTGGTTGGTCGACGCGAACTCGCCACGGCGGGGATATACCGCGAACTCGCCATTTTCATCCGCGATCACGAAGTCATCTCGTTCAAGGTACATGCCACATCCAATTGCGAATCACTGTCAAATACCAACACTTTATTGCAATAGATTCTCATTATTTGAAATGATTTCGGTCAACGGTGCGCATCAGGCCGCCCGTATGGCACGAGCGGCCTGATGACGGTTCATCTCGCCTCAGAAGCTGTAGTTGAGGCTGAACACTGCAGAACGTGTCGGCGCAGGCTGGGCCCAACTTCCGCCAAGCTGGTTTCGAACGGTCGTCACGTACTTTTCGTTCGTGAAGTTCTGCACGTTGACCTGGGCCAGAAGGCGATCGGTCACAGGATAGGAAACCATCAAGCGATGGATCGTGTAACCAGGCACGTAATATGGCACATAGGTTCCAGCCGTGACCTGCGCAGCCGTGGGCGAGTTGAGCAGGAACTTTCCTTGGTATGTAAGGCCGTAGCCAACCTCCAGACCGGACCCGAAGCGATAGGTGGTGAACAGGCTTCCCGAATGCTCGGGCGTGTTGATCAACTGCGTTCCCCCAGTCGGATCAAGCGTTCCCGCGGCCAGCGCAAGGTCAGAAATGCCCTGCAGGATCTTGGCATCAAGATACATGTAGTTGGCGACGATCGTCCAATTGTCGGTGATCTTGCCCGAAGCGCCGAAGGATACACCCTGCACACGCTGCTTTCCATCCAGACGCTGCTCAATGATCGTCGGATCGCCTGATGGTACGCGAATGCTGTCGCGATCGTTTCGAAACCATGCAAGGTTCACAAGCAACTTCTTGCCGAAGAGATCAGCCTTTGCCCCGATTTCGTAATTCGTGGTGGTTTCCGGGGCGAGATTGCAATTGTCCGCAGCACACGATCCGTCGACTGCCGTTTGCGATGGATTCTTCGAAGTGCCCGTCGCGATATAGAGGCTGGTGTCAGGCGTTGGCTTGAACACGGCTCCGACGCGATAGGAAAACAGGTTGTTGTCAATCTCGAACGGGCCAGTGGTGCCGCTCACCTGCCCCAGCGTGGCGCCTGTTGTAACATAGGAAACCGTACGGTTCGAACCGCGCACGTTTTCATACCGCACCCCGCCGTTGATTTCGAACATGTCGCCAAACTTGGCGGTATCAAACAGATAGCCTGAGATCGCCCGGCGTGTGCCGCGGTTTTGGCTGCCAAGGATGAAATTGACCGGACCGGTATAGACATTGCTGCCATAGGTGAAGCCAGCAGGACCTTGCACCACCGCGCCGGGGTTGGAAATGCTGACGAGCGGAAATGCAGGCGTGGTACCATCCGCATTTCGCGGCAGATTGCCTGTCGTCTGGTCAAAATCCTCCCACAGTGCTGATCCGCCGATCACAAGCGAATGCTCGATCCCAGCCGTTGAAAACGTCGCTGTCAGATCAAGCTGATCGTAGAGCGTGCTGTTGTTGATGAACCTTTGCACACCGCGCCCACCGGTGGGCAGATAGAAGCCGGCAGGCACAGTCGCTGGGCATGCCGCCTCTACCGATGGCACTGCGAACGTGCCCGGCTGCAGGCCTGTAGACGCAAGGCAGAACGTGCCGGTTGGCTGGCTGGTTACCGTATGCTGCGCAACCTTTTCATACCGCGTCAGATTACGTAGCGACAGCCCATCGCCCAGATCATGGCTGAAAATCGCCTGCACAGCATTGGTAACCGAATTCTGCCGGTCGAGATTGGCGAAACCATAATATCCGCTGCGGTCAAAGTCCGAGAGGAATCCGCCAAGATGAGCATAATACCGCAAGCCATATTGTGGCATGGATTTATCATCCAGGTGTTCGTATTGCAGCGTCAGGCTTGTCGGGCCATCAACACCGATCTTGATTGATGGCGCAACGCCCCAGCGCTTGAAGAATTCAACATCGCGCCCCGGCACGTCATTTTCGTGATAAACCGCGTTCAGGCGCACAGCGAAAAGATCGGACACGCGGCGGTTGATGTCTGCGGAGGCGCGATAGTAATTATCTGTGCCAACACCCGCGCTCAACACGCTCTGGTCAGCAGACAAAGGCTTTTTGGTGACGAGGTTTATGTTCCCCGCCACCGAACCACCACCATTGAACACAGAATTGGCACCGTTGGCGACCTCTATCTGTTCGATATTGTAGGTTTCGTTCCGGTTCTGGAACGAGCCGCTGCGCACGCCATCAATAGTCACGTCATTCTTGGCATCCTGGCCACGCAGAATGATGCGATCACCGTAGCCAAAGCCGCCCTCACCTGCCCCAAACGTAATGCCGGGCACAGTCTGCAGCACATCGCGCAGCGTCAGCAGGTTTTGCTGCTGGATCGACTTGGCTGAAATGACCGTAATCGTCTGCGGCGTATCAAGTAGTGGCGCCGTATATTTGGGCGATGCAGCGCGCTCTACTTTGACCGGGGCCTCCTCGATCGCTGTATCGGTCACCGTCATCCCGCCGAGTCTTTGCCCCTCGTCTGCGTCTTGCGCCTGAAGTGGACCGGCAAAAGCCATTGCGCCAACGCAGCCGAGCGCAAGGAAGGATGGAAGGGTATTAGCAGGTGTCATGTGGCCCTCGGATGTAACAGGTTGTTTCGCAATGTGACTCGCAGCTATTGCGAGTCACTCGCAATGTCAAATCAAGTATTTCAATTTCTATGATGTTTTAGCCAATGATGAGGCGTTCTATCCGCATTCAGCAGGCGATCTTTGGTAAATTTGCCTTCCCTAAGCAGCCGTTTGCGACAAAGTTTTGCAAGAATCGCTCTTGCATATCGTTCGCAATAAATGGATATGGTCACGGAGCCAGTGAATGGAACCGCACTGCAGGAGGCATGCTTGGAAGTGTTGCAGCGTGCGAAAGCCGAAGCTGAAAGCGATACCAAGGCGCGCCCAGCAGCTTCGGCCAATCGCCCGGCCCCTAAGTCATCCCGTGCGATCAGCGGCTCTGACAATTCGAAAAAGGCCGCGCGGAAATTCTGGCTCAAACAGCTTCATGCTTGGCACTGGATCAGTGCGGCAATCTCGCTCACCGCCATGTTCATGTTCTCGATAACGGGCCTGACGCTCAATCATGCCGCGACTATTGGAAGTGAGCCAAAAGTCGAAACGATACAGGCCCAACTAAAGCCGGGCTCCCTGCAAGCCCTGTCAGCAGGCCCAGCCACTGCTGCGCTAACGGCAGCAACGCCTTTGCCAGTGGCCATAGCAGACGAAGTTCAGCAATTGGTCGGAATCAGCGCGCAAGGGGTATCTGCTGAATGGTCAGAAGCCGAAGTCTATGTCGCCGTACCCGGCCCTGGGCGTGACGCTTGGGTCAGCATTGATCGCACCACCGGCCGCATAGAAGCCGAAAAGACCGACCGTGGCTGGATCTCGTTTCTCAACGATCTGCACAAGGGCCGGAACACTGGCACTGCATGGTTCTGGTTCATCGACGTGCTGGCAATTGCCTGCGTCGTATTCAACTTCACGGGCCTGCTGCTGCTGCAACTCCACGCCCGCAACCGGCCATCAACCTGGCCGCTGGTTGGCTTCGGAACGGCCATCCCGCTGATTGTCATCCTCTTCTTCATGCATGCATGAATTCCGTGATTGGACATAAAACGATGAAAAAAAGCCTGGTTCTTGTTGCAAGCGT
>JBEQBV010000285.1:0-4601 GCA_041639635.1 Novosphingobium sp. | reverse complement strand
TGCGCTTGGCGAAATAGACCGGGATGCCGTTCTTCAAAGTGGCGCGCTGGATCGCCGGGAAATCGAGCGGGGCAAGGTCACCCACGGCTGGCAGCTTTGAGCGGTCTGCCGCGCCGACACTGGAAACGGGTGCGCCGTTTATCGGGGTGGCTGGATCAGCGTAAAAGGCTGGGCGCATGCCGGTGGCCTCGTTGGTGTAGAAGCCACCGCGCGCCTCGCCGCCTTCGGTGCGTTCACCCGGTTCTACGGTGAGCGAGAAGGCCGGGCGCGTCAGCCATTTGGCGGCAGCTGCCTTCACATCCGCTGGCTTCGTCGCCGCAATGCGCGTCAGTTCGGTGCGATAGTGCTGCGGATCGCCGTTGTAGAGCAGGCCTTCGGCCAGCGTCGGGGCTTTGCCATTGAAACCGCCGGTGCGTTCCAGCCCGCGAATTTCGTTGGCGGTGGCGGTGGTGGCGGCGCGCAGCAGTTCGTCAGCGCTGGGGCCGTCCTTGATGAACCGGGCGATTTCGGTATCAAGCGCGGCGGCGACTTTGGCCGGGTCCTGCCCGGGGGTGACATCGGCCTTGACCACGAATTGGGCTGCTTGCGCGAACACTTCCGCATCGGCTGAAACCGACACGGCAATCTTCTGCTGGCGGACCAGCGCATCATCAAGGCGCGATGAGGCAAGGCCGCCCAGCACCGATCCTGCCAGTTCAAGCGGCAGATAATCGGGATTGTCGAGGCCGGGGATGGCCCACATGCGATAGATGCGCGTGGTGGCAACCTGATCCTTGATCGTCTTGGCGACAGGCGCAGGCAGCGTGGGCACCGGCGCGCTGACGGGCTTTACCTTCGGGCCGGGCTTGATGTCGCCGAACCACTTGGCGACCTTGGCCTTGGCGGTTGTGGCATCGATATCGCCTGCCAGCACGATGATCGCATTGTTGGGGCCATAGTGATCGTTGAACCAGCCCTTCACATCATCAAGGCTGGCCGAATCAAGGTCTGCCATCGAGCCGATGGTGGAGTGGTGGTAAGGGTGGCCCGAGGGATAGAGGTTTTCGAGCTGTTCGTATTCCACCAGGCCATAAGGGTTGTTGTCGCCCTGCCGTTTTTCGTTCTGCACAACGGCGCGCTGGTTATCGAGCACTTGCTGCGTGACCGCGCCGAGCAGGTGACCCATACGATCGGATTCCATCATCAGCACCATGTCTAGCGCGGCGGTGGGCACGGTCTGGAAATAGTTGGTGCGATCAAACCAAGTGGTGCCGTTCACGTCGGTCGCCCCGACCTGCTGCAGCGGAACGAAGAAATCGCCGGGCACGTTTTCGGTGCCGTTGAACATCAGGTGTTCGAACAAGTGGGCAAAGCCGGTCTTGCCTTTGGGTTCGTTCTTGGACCCCACGCCATACCACATCGACACGGCAACCACCGGAGCCTTGCGATCTGTATGGACCAGCACGGTCAGCCCATTGTCGAGCTTGAAGCTCTCATAGGGGATCTGCACTTTGGCCACGAGATCGGACAGTGGCGCAGGCTTCGCATCCTGCGCGGTTGCCGGAACGGTCAGCGCAGTCGACGCTGCGAGGGCTAGAAGGATGGCGGAGAGTTTGTGCTGCATAAGTGTCCCGAGATTATCTGGCAGCGCGAATGGCAACTGCGTTGTGATGCGGCGTCTGGAAGCACAGGGCATCTGAACAAAGGCTGATGCGCTGCTAACAGATTTGGTTTGATTGGAAACTTTCTAATGCCCATGATGGCAGGTGCAAGTGGGCCATGTCCAACGGGCAGGTGGCACCCAATCCCTTTCGACGAACGACAAAGAGAGAACGATGAACATCAAGCTGCTGTCCTGCGCCGCCCTGCTGGCTTCAACTGCCGTACCGGCCAGTGCCGGGGAACCAGTGTTCAACCCGGAAGCGGTGCGCGCGCATGTGACGTTTCTGGCCGACGATCTGTTGGAAGGGCGCGATACCGGCACGCGTGGATATGACATTGCGGCAAACTACGTGGCCTCGCAATTCATTGCGATGGGTCTGAAGCCTGCCGGGCCGGACGGTTCGTTCTTCCAGAAACTGACCGTGCGTGAAGCTCGGCTGGACGGCACACCGAAGCTGACGCTGACTTTCGGCGGCAAGGACACGGTGCTGGCCGATACGGCGCAAGTGCTGGTGCGGCCCAGCTTGACCGATCAGGCCGTGGCGGTGGAAGCGCCGCTGGTCTTTGCGGGCTTCGGCTTTGACCGGCCTGATTTGGGCTTTGACGACTATAAAGGTCTGAATGTGAAGGGGAAGATCGTGGTCGTGCTCACCGGCTTTCCGAAGGGCACGCCGAGCGAACTCGGCGCGCATCTGAATTCCGAAAAGGCGGTGATGGCGATGAAGCGCGGGGCCGTGGCGGTCATTTCAGTGCCGACCACCGAGGATACAGCGCGCCGTCCATGGGCGCGACGGGTGGAAATCTCCGATGGCCCGGCCAAGGGCTGGGTTGGTAGCGATGGCAAGGCTTTCAGCCGCACCGGCGCGATCAAGAGTAGCGTGACGCTGAACCCCGACGCTGCCGCCCCGCTGTTTGCCGCAGCGGGCAAGCCACTGGCGAAGATACTGGCAGATGCAAACAAGACTGGCGGTCGGCCAAAGGGCTTTGACCTGAAGGCGAAGGCCAGCCTGACGTTTGCGAATGCGTGGAAAGACGTGGTCAGCGAAAATGTCGTCGCCATGCTGCCGGGGTCCGATCCACAGGTTGCGAGCGAATTCGTGGGCATGACCGCGCATCTTGATCACATCGGCGATCATGGAAAGGCTGCGGACAAGCTTTTCAATGGCGCGATGGACAATGCGTCTGGCGTGGCAACGATGCTGGAAGTGGCGCGTGCCGTAGTGCAGGAAAAGCCCCGCAGATCGGTTATGTTCGCGGCACTGACCGGCGAAGAGGGCGGTCTGATCGGGTCTGATTATCTGGCGCGCAATCCGCTGGTAAAGGGCGAGGTCGTCGGGCTGGTCAACTTCGATATGCCGGTGCTGACCTACAAATTCAGCGATGTGGTGGCGTTCGGCGCGGAAAATTCGACGATGGGGCCGGTGGTGGCCGAGGCAGCGCGTAAGGCCGGGATCAAGCTTTCGCCCGATCCCATGCCGGAAGAGGGGCTGTTCACGCGGTCCGATCACTATCGTTTCGTGCAGCAGGGCGTGCCTGCCGTATTCATGATGACCGGCTTTGCAGGGCCTGGCGAAAAGGCCTTCCGCGACTTTCTCAAGGATCACTACCACCAGCCGAGCGACGACCTGAAGCTGCCGTTCAATTGGGAAGCAGGCGCACTGTTCGCCAAGGTGAATTACTACACCGTGATGGGCCTGGCGAACGGCGCCGAGCGGCCCAGGTGGTATGCAGGTAGCTTCTTCGGCAAGGAATTCGCGCCGGGGGCGGCAAAGGCGGCTGATCCGGGGAAGTGATTTCAAACCTGCGGCGTCCCCGCGAAGGCGGGGACCTCGAGGGTGATAAGGAACGTTGGTATAACCCGACTGAGGCTACCGCCTTTACGGGGGTGCAGAGTTTACGACGAACCTCGGAGTCTTGCTCCCGATCAACGAACAACCCCGGTCGAACGGTGTAGCTTTTTCGTCGGCGCAACCCTTGTGTTGCGAAAAAGCCACACCATGTCTTGCGCAACTGGAGGACACTCGACACCATGAACCTCGAAAAATTCACCGACCGCGCGAAGGGCTTCCTGCAAGCTGCGCAGACTGTCGCGATCCGCATGAATCATCAGCGGATCACCCCCGACCACATTCTAAAGGCCCTGCTGGAAGACAGCGAGGGCATGGCCAGCGGGCTGATCCAGCGCGCAGGTGGCAACGCCGCCTTGGCGCAGACCGAGGTCGACAAGGCGCTGGCGAAGATCGCTGCCGTCTCTGGTGCAGGCGCGCAACAGACGCCTGGGCTCGACAACGATGCCGTGCGCGTACTCGATTCCGCCGAGCAGATTGCGGCCAAGTCGAACGATAGCTTCGTGACCGTCGAGCGCATGCTCGTAGCGTTGACGCTTGCCAGCACGACCTCCGCGGGTCAGGCGCTCAAGGCGGCGAACGTGACGGCGCAGGCGCTGGAAGCGGCGATAACGCAATTGCGCGGCGGGCGCACGGCAGACAGTGCCAGCGCCGAAAACGCCTATGACGCTATGCGCAAGTACGCCCGCGACCTTACCGAGGCGGCGCGCGAGGGCAAGCTGGACCCTGTGATCGGGCGCGACGAGGAAATCCGCCGCACCGTGCAAATCCTTGCCCGTCGTACCAAGAACAACCCGGCGCTGATTGGCGAACCGGGCGTGGGCAAGACCGCGATTGCCGAGGGCCTCGCGCTGCGCATCGCCAATGGTGATGTGCCCGATAGCCTCAAGGACCGCCGCCTGATGTCGCTCGACATGGGTAGCCTGATTGCCGGCGCGAAGTATCGCGGCGAGTTTGAAGAGCGGCTGAAGGCCGTGCTCGACGACGTGAAGGGCGCCGAGGGCGAAATCATCCTGTTCATCGACGAGATGCACACGCTGATCGGGGCGGGCAAGGGTGAGGGCGCGATGGATGCTTCCAACCTGCTCAAGCCTGCCCTTGCGCGCGGCGAAC